>JAGPLX010000015.1:0-8414 GCA_018053185.1 Syntrophobacteraceae bacterium | reverse complement strand
GTTTCTTCCACCAGCGCACAGAGAATATGGCCCACGGCGATATGACACTCCTGAATTCGCGCCGTAACGGTGGAAGGCACATGGAGGATTCGATGGCAGTAGAGGTCCATAGCCGAGGGGGAAGCTCCCGTCCAGCCAAGAGTACACAGCCCCTGAGCCCGGGCCCATTCCAGGGCCTTGAGAACATTGGCCGAGGTGCCGCTGGTACTGATTCCCAGGGCCACATCTCCCGGGCGAGACAGGGCCTGCAACTGCCTCAGGAAGATGTCCTCGAAAAGATAGTCGTTGCTGATGCTCGTCAAAATGGAGGTGTCCACGGTGAGGGCGATGGCCGGCAAAGGCGGCCGTTCTTTCTGGAATCGGTTCACGAACTCGGCGGCAATGTGCTGAGCGTCGGCCGCACTCCCACCGTTTCCAAAAAGAAACAGTCGATGGTCTTCACCAAAGGCCCGGCAGACGACCTCGGCCATTTCAAGAATGGTCTTCGTCTCTTTTCCGAGGAGCTCCTCTTTGAGACGAATGCCCTCACGAAAGGCTTCCCTAACGATTGTCTCCAGTCGGTTCACCGGAACCTCAGCCATCGGTACCCTCCTCCCCTTTTCCCGAAACCGGGTCTGAACCTACTGTCCTGTTCTTCTTCCTCGTGCGGACACGGCATCGAGCCGACTGAAGGGCTCCAAGTCGTTGCTTTTGCCGGAATAACCGAAGAGAACCTTGTCCCCGAGTTGCACTGCGACTAATATTAGAGCGGCTGCCGGCCCAGAAAAGCGCTGACAAAATAGTCAAGAGCTTGTGGATCTGCAAGGGAAAAAGGACCCTCCCTCCCCGTGGCGCAAACGGATCAAATCAACAGAAACGGAAGAATTCGGAGCATTGTCTTCGACTTCGACGGCACTCTCGCCGAGCCGCTCTTGGATTTTTCCCTCATGACAGACAATCTCCGCTCCCTTGCCCGAAGGTATCTTCCGGATGTATTGCATCCCCCTCTGCTCCCGGTCCTGGAATGGCTGAAGCAACTCGCCGTGAAAATTGCGGAACGGGACGGAAATGCAGCCGATGAATTCCATCGTAAGGCTGATCACATGATCTTGGAGATGGAGATGGAGGCTGCACGGCGCGGAAACCTCTTTCCGTTCACTCGTCCCCTCCTGGCGGAACTGAAACATCGAAAACTGCCTACCGCCATCATCACCCGCAACTGTAATTCCGCCGTTCGATTAGTTTTTCCAGACCTGGATGAATTCTGTCGGGTTTTTCTGGCCAGAGATCATGTCCCTCACGTGAAACCGCACCCGGATCATCTCTTGAGAGCCCTGCACGCTATGGGGGTCAGGACCGAGAGCGCTCTCATGGTGGGAGATCATCCCATGGATATCCAGACAGGAAGGAATGCGGGCGTCCTGACGGCCGGTGTTGGAACGGGAAAAGTCACCCCCGAGGTCCTCTCCCGATCCGGTGCCCATTGGACGGCGAACAATTGCATGGACTTGATTCGGGAGCTCACAGCCATCCGGTGGCTTTGAGCGCCGGGGTTGGCTGTGCAAAGGGGAAGTGACTTATGGATCTCGAGATATTCCAAGGCCCCATTCGAATTCGGCGCGCCGTGCTCAGCTTCACCGGTTGGCCGGATGCGGGAGAGACCATCCAGCAGACCTTCAAGGAGCTGGAACGGCTTTTCCCTTACGAGCTGGTAGCCCGTCTGGATATGGACGGTTTCTGGCACACCGAATCCTCCCGCCCGCAGGTATCCATCCAGCACGGGAGGATGCAGAGCATCGAGTGGCCGTCGTACTATTTTTTCTTGAGCCATTTCTCTTCCTGCGAGCCAATCCTCCTGGGGACGGGACCGGAACCGGGATTCCGCTGGCGTGCCTTCTCCCACGAATTCCTACAGATCCTCACTGACTGGGGATGTCAACAAATCTTTCTACTGGGAAGCCTCTACGATCAGATCTTCCATGACGAGGTTTTGTTTTCGAGCGTAGTTCAGGACCCGACCAGTTTCAACCTGGTGCGGGAACTGGGATGCCAGCGAATCGAATACAGGGGGCCGGGAGCCATCCAATCCTCCATCATGGAGGTCGCCCACAAGGTTAATCTCCAATGCACCTCGATCTGGGCCCACATCCCTTTTTACCTGAGCGGCCCTCACCAGCTGGTCATGGCTCATTGCCTGCAAATCCTTGGAAGGCTCCTGGGACTCGAGGTGGATACGCGACATCTCCTCAAGCGATGGCAGGAAAGAGTCCAGGAAATCGAAAACCTCATCCAGGAAGATCCGGACTTGCGCCGGCTTCTCGAGAACATTCGAAGAAACCATTCACCCGGAAAACCCCGCTCGGTGTTCGTAGCCTCCAAGGTCATCCAGCTGGACGAGTTCCTGAAGCGCCGCCAACAAAACCCCCATCCGGAATGAAAGATGCCTCCTCCACCTGAGAGGAAGGGCCATGGCTGGTCCGGGACAACCTGCCCCAATGCTTGATCTGCATGAACATATTCCCGAGAAGAGATTCCCTCTCTTCCAGGTAGAAAAGCAAAAAGCCAGGAAAAACCGTCCTGGCTTATGAAGTCTTTGAAAAGTCGTTCAACGGTGTTCGAACGGTTACAGCTTCACCACTTTAACCGCCTGGGGTCCTTTGGGTCCGTGCTCCACCTCGAAGTTGACCCGGTCGCCCTCACTCAAAGAACGAAAACCCTCTGCAACGATTGCGGTGTGATGAACGAATACGTCCCCCTGATCCTTGGTTTCAATGAAACCGTACCCTTTTTTGTCATTGAACCATTTGACTCGGCCTTCCGGCATTGTAATTCCTTTCTTTCTTTCTGTCCTCTGCTCCTTGCCGGTGCGCTACTTTGAGAGCATCCTTAGTGATCGCCTGGTTTGACGGGAAACCTGCTGGCTAAAGCTCCAAAATACCGACCCCCCAACCCTCTCATGTTACCTGTCTAGCGCATCCACAGGGTCCTGTCAAGAAAGTTCCCGAAAAAAGTATCTTTTTGGCAAAATTTGTTAATCTCTGTCAAAATCAGGTCCTTGGGTCCGGACAAACCAAAGTCCGCCGGAAGAAGGTTGAAGAGCCGGAGCTTCTCGCGACGGCGCCACAGCAGGGCCTGGTTGTGGAACATCCCCAAGCTTCGGGGTCCCATCCCATGGGCCTCCTTCCAGTATGGGGTCCTGGACATCTTCAGACCCCATGTGGTCGGCTGGGTGCCTCCTCCTATAAAAAGGGGAAGCGGCAGCGATCGCCCCTCCAGGGTGTCAAGGCAAGAACACTCCTCCGAGCCATTCCGGCCTGAATCGAACCGGAATGACGGAGTCCGGCTTCGGATTACCCTTTGACACACGCCGTTTTTTTCATTACAGGTAACCCTGGACTGGTCAAGGGGGACCGCGCTCATTGGGAGCGGTACGGCGGTTGGCCTATCGCGGCCAGTGCCCGCTTGCATCATTATATTCTCGAAAGACAATTCTATGGCGAACGTGGTGGTTATCGGGACTCAATGGGGGGATGAAGGGAAGGGAAAAATCGTCGACCTGCTGTCGGAAAAGGCGGATTGCATAGTCCGTTTCCAGGGAGGCAACAACGCTGGTCACACCCTTGTGGTGGGAGGAAGACAATTCATCTTTCATTTGATTCCTTCGGGAATTCTCCACCCCGGCAAGGTCTGCATGATCGGAAACGGGGTGGTCTTGGACCCGGCGGTCCTGATTCAAGAAATAGATCGGCTGAACCGTCATGGCTTTCCCGTGACCCCGGCCAATCTCGTCATCAGTCGTTACTCTCATGTCATCCTGCCCTACCACCGTGCCTTAGATTTGGCAAGAGAGAGCACCAAGGGAATCGGCAAGATCGGGACCACCGGACGAGGGATAGGTCCCTGCTACGAGGACAAGGTCGGCCGGGCGGGAATTCGCCTCCACGATCTATTCAATGAGAAGGCTCTCCGGACCAAACTCGAGCGAAACCTCGAGGAGAAGAACTTTCTTCTGCAGCATTTCTTCAAGACGCCCCCCCTGGAACTCAACGCCATGGCCGAGGAATACCTGGCTTATGGACGGCAACTGGCTCCTTTTGCCGACAACGTGTCCGAGCGACTTCACAAAGCCCTCCGGCAAGGGAAGCATATCCTCTTCGAGGGTGCCCAGGGAACTCACCTGGACATCGACCACGGAACCTACCCCTATGTAACCTCGTCCAACACGGTTGCAGGAAACGCCTGTTGCGGATCCGGCATCGGCCCAACCCGGATCGATGCCGTGCTCGGCGTGGTCAAGGCTTACATCACCCGTGTCGGGGGTGGGCCTTTTCCCACGGAATTGAAAGACGAAGTCGGAGAGACCATTCGAAAAGTGGGCGGGGAATTCGGGGCCACCACCGGTCGGCCGCGACGATGCGGTTGGCTGGACATGGTGGTGGTCAATACCTCCATCCGGCTCAATGGCTTAGCGGGGCTGATCATCACCAAGCTCGATGTGCTGACGGGAATTCCGAAACTCAAGATCGCCATGAGTTACCAGTGTGGGTCGAGGGAGTTGGATGCCGTGCCCCCGGAATTGGAGTCCCTCGAGCGGTGCACGCCCATCTTCCAGGAATTGGACGGCTGGGAAGAAAATCTTCGGGGCATCGGCCGTTTCAAGGACCTCCCCCTCAATACACGGCGCTATCTCAAAGCCATCGAGGAAATCGCGGGCCTCCCCATCGGAATCGTTTCCGTGGGTCCTAGTCGGGATGAAACGATCCTTTTGAGAAATCCATTCGAATGAGGCAATTGCTTTCAGTTGATTTTCCGGTTTATCGCCTGCCGAACAGGTCCATTTTTCGAACAAAGGACGGCGGCGACCGTACAGAGGGAAGGCGAAGGACTCGATATGGCAAGCGCGGAGTTGAGCGAGCTCATTGAGATTATCAAGAAAGGCGAGCAGGAAATGGCCGCCCTGGAAGGAGGGCTCCAGCCTGCCGACAAGGTGCTGAGGAAGGTCCGGAAGATCATCACGGAACTGCGGGCCACCGCCGCTCGCCACGGTGTCAAGGGGCTGTCGAGTGCCGCCGCCAAGCTCGCCGAATACGCGAATGCACCGTCTCTCGGTCCCGAGCAGTTCATGGCCCTGAATTTCGCCTTCGAAGCCCTTCGCAGAGGCATCGAGGACGCAACTCCGGAAGCTGTACGGTCCTCCATCGTGGAAGCCATGGAACTGTTGGGATTCGAACCCCTGGAACTCTCGGTCAAAGATCTGCGGAGCCGCCGCCCATCCGGTTCATCCACGAGTGTCCAGGCCCTCGGAAGTCTCGATGGTTCCCGTACCTCGCACGAGGAGGAATCCTCGGGCATGATCGGCCTCAAGCGGGCTGCGGAGACTCTGGGAGGAAAGCTCGATACTTCTTTCGGTGCGGGGGGGGAATTGTTCCGGCTGGAGTTTCCCGCCGCTTCCCTGGAAAAAATCAAATTTCTTCTTTCGCCCTTTGACCCCGACGAAGATTTCTCCCATGTTCTTCCCTCCCAGGACGAGCGATCCAATAAGATCCTGAAATCCATTAAGGAATTCATGGCCTCTTTTGCCGAGGGAAATCTGGAACATGCTCAGCAGATTTTGGAGGACTTGGCCGGATTTCAAGGCGAGGATGAGCTGTACCAGGAAATCGGTACCCTGGCTCGTATCATTCACGATTCCATCCGAGACCTTTCCAAGACCCTGACCCCCGATTTCAGGGAATTGGTCGAGAATAAGATCCCTGATTCGGAAAACCGTCTCGAACATCTTTTGAAACTCACCGAAGAGGCCGCCACCACCACGCTGGACCATGCCGAGGCCATCCAGAATCGGATGCGGCAAGACCAGGACCGACTGCTGAGGCTCGAAAAACACCTCGCTAGACTCAAGCCCATAGGGGATGCCGCCCATGAACGCATGGACGACAGCGCACGCATCCTCCAGGAACTCAAGAAATCCGTTTCCCGCACCCAAGAACACCTGACCACGATCCTCACATCCCAAAGTTACCAGGACTTGACCGGCCAGGTGATCCAGAAGATCGTTGCGTTTCAGAAGGACCTCGAATCCAAATTGATCAAGCTGGTGCAGACTTTTGGGGTGAAGGGCGGGGTGGTCAAAAAGCAGGAGAAGGAACTCTACGGTCCCGCTCATGACAAGGTAGCGGGGGCTGTCCATTCCCAGGATGAAATCGATTCCCTTCTTGCCGAATTCGGTTTCTGAACCCCTGCCTTTCCCTTGAGCCTCCTCCCGCCGCGCCTCCCCTTCCCACCCACGGCAGGGTATGGGAGAGGCAGCGAGGGAGATGCAACCTCAAGCACACCACCATGATTCCTCGACTCTTCCATTCATGGATCCATCGGCGTTCACTCGGTCCAGGGAACTACCATGCATCTTCCCGTTCATTCCTCGAGGCCCAAATAACGGGACACGCGGTTGAATTCAACCCCATGGATGTTTATCAATCGTTTCGTTGGCGAAGGATTGCGACTCCGCCTCTCAACACCACAGAGACACGGACGCCGCGGCAGGTTTCCCTGGCCGCCGGCACCGGATTCCAGCATTTCTCGCTTTTCGGACAAGGCCTTTCGACCCTCGAACCCCGAAGGAAACAAGGAGAATCCATGATCGTAACGCTGCCCGACCTGCCTTATGCAAAAGAAGCCCTGGAACCTTACATCAGTGCAAGAACCCTGGATTTCCACCATGGAAAACACCACAAGGCGTATGTGGACAACGCCAACAAATTGTTGGAAGGTTCGGATCTGGCCAAGGAAACAGTGGAAGGCATCATCAGGAGGACGGTGGGAGACACTTCCAAGGCGGGCATTTTCAACAACGTGGCTCAGGCCTGGAACCATTCATTTTACTGGAAATGCATGAAACCCGGTGGGGGAGGGGCTCCAACCGGACCCATCGCCCGGAAGATCGAGGACGATCTCGGAGGTTACCAGAAATTCGCGGAACAGCTCAAAACCGCGGGCTCGACACAATTCGGCAGCGGGTGGGCCTGGCTGGTTCTCAACAACGGCAAGCTCGATGTCATCAAAACGGCCAACGCCGACACTCCCCTCGCCCACGGCCTGACGCCTCTCCTCACCGTAGACGTCTGGGAGCACGCCTATTACCTGGACTACCAGAATCGAAGACCGGACTACCTGACGGCGTTTGTGGAACACCTCATCAACTGGGATTTTGTCAATTCTTGCCTGAAATAAGAATTCCGCCGGAGAACCGGAAGAGAAGCTGCTTGCGGAGAGAGAAGGGGCGGCGGCCCAAGACCGCTCCTCTCATGCCTCGCAAGCCTCAGGAAGGATAGACGTTTCCTGTCTCCAGGATGGACCAGCCGCCCTGGGTTTTGCCAAGCAGGAGGCTGACCTGCCAGCCTTCCTTGCACTGGTCGGTGATCTCCCTGGGGACTTTTAGTTCCACGAGGGCCGCCGTGTTCGATCCCGCCAGGACCAGCACCCCCGGATCCACCTTGTCGATGGTGAAGTAGTCGTCCAGCTCTGAAGTCCAATACCTGGGGGCGTGACTCTGGGCGTAATGAAAAAGCAGCCTTGCCACCCGTTCTGCGGCGGGCAGTTCGCGGGCCGCTTCCGTCACCACCTTGGCGGCTTCTTTGGCCTCTTCCGACCCGACATAGCCCCTCTCCTCCAGCCACCGAACCAAGCGCTTGGACACGGTACCCGCAGCCTCGAGGAGCTCCTCCGAGGCCATCACCTTGCGCAGCATAAAAAAGTTCAAAAAATAGGGGAGAGAGGGGAGGATCTTATCGGCACCAAAAGTGGCGGTGAACTCGAGGTTTTTTCGAAGGTAGAGCCTTTCGTAGAAAATAAGATCAGTAGAGTTGGTCAATTCCTCGACCCCGTAGTTGTTCAGGCAATGACGAAACAGATCGACGACTTCCTCATATCGCCGGTAGGTCCTCGGTTTCAGACGCCTGGCCTGGGCATCCAGAAATTCCGTGAGGACCTCCAGGATACAGGGCCTTGCAACCATCGGAAAAAAGAGAATGTTGTTCTGACTCGACATTTCACTCACCCATCTTTTCCGCTGTCCAATGGCTTTTCGCCCCATTTATACCTGGCTGCCGCACTGCGGGCAATAGCGAAAACTCGGTTCCACCGGGTATCCGCATTGGCGACATGCAGCTCCCTTCAGGATGGTTGATGGTTTCCCCTTGTGCTCGGCGGGAGTGGAAATGGCTCCACATCGATCACAGATCACCATGGGCTCCCCTCTTTTGACGGGGATGAGAGGAATGAAAAACAGGCTCAGGTAGTGGTCGATACGCTTCAACCGGCCCTGGGCCAAGCCACAGGCCGGACAAAGCCTAGGGGTGTCGTCCAGGGTCACGGTTTTGGGTTGGACACCACCAATGAAGAAGAACATCGCACTCCTTCCTCCGCACCAACCGATT
>JAGPLX010000109.1 GCA_018053185.1 Syntrophobacteraceae bacterium | reverse complement strand
CACGGTTCGGTGACACCCCGAAAAATCGTGGAACGTGTAAGACTCGGAGAATCATTGCATGAAAATGAGTCGCCCCTCATGGGCATCAGGGTGTCCGATGTGCTGGAGTCCTTCTTCCGGGATATTGCCCCTCCGCGCTTGGAAAGTGCAGCGGTTCTGCGCAAGGGGATTGCCCGAGGCGTATCGGAGGGAGTCTTTGCCTACGTAAGTCTTCCTGCCATAGCCTCGGGAAAGGCGGGCGGGGGAGACCCTCCCGTCGGCAGCGACGGGAAGTTCCAAGTGAATAGGGACAAGGTGATTTTTCGCCGCTCCCTTGCCGAGGACGAAATCGATTTCGACACCGGCTTCCTCATGATGCCGGAAGCCATCCCGGCGGAATCACCGGAATCGCAACCATCAGGCGCAACCCCTCTTCACGGTTTCACGGAGATACCGGCCATCCATGAGACACCGACCTGGATTGGTGGAGAAAGCGGTGCCGGACCGGCAGTATCGGAAACAAAGGGCGAGGTTAGGAATAGGGTCGTCATGATGTTTGAAGCGACCAGGGAGCAGGTCTTCAAGGCTTTCCCGGCGATTGCAAACCTGGCAGACAAGTCCGACGGGGGCAAGGTGCGTCTCCGCGTCGAGGGCTCATCCGCTTCCGGCTTCGATCCGTCATGGCTCCGCAACGCCGTGGACGAGCCGCTGGACGAAGCCGATATCGAACGCACCACGGAAGAATGACGAGTAGAAAGCGTTTGTTCCATTGGTTTTCCAGGAGTTAGAGGCTGTTGATCCAACTAAGAACGGCACATTGTTACGCTGCCAATCGAAACAGGTCATTACACAGATGGGTCAAGAGAAAACGATAGATCCTTTCAAACCTTTTCCATCCCTTACACATGTTGAGCAAAGGGCCGGGTGAGACAGGAAAGAGTGAGCTGCGGTTTTTTGTCATGATATGGGGTACCCCCACCAGTTGCACACGCGCGGGACAGCCACGCTGAAGCGACCCGATATGATCTTTCAACTATCCCAGGCGACCTGTTTCAGGATTTCGGGCAAAGATCAGATTCTCGACCTTCTCGAAGGAGCTCCCCCGCATGTCGACGATCTCATACCCCCTACCCTCCACCTCGTTTGCACGTTTTAACACCTCGGCCGCAGCGATCTCATCGATCACATAAATCATATTCCCACCTCGGGCGGCGTATAGCTGTCCATAACTGATGGGAACTTCCGGCGTGACTTCTCCCAGGACGGCCTCCGTCACGGGGGCGGTTTTGCGTTGGCCGTTGGCCAGCAGCAGGACCGTTCCTGCCCTGTAGACCTGTTCGGCTCCCATGGAGACAGCGTACCAAGGTGATTCTTCCTTGCTCGCAAAATGACCGTCTTCCACCGCGTTCGCCACCGTATTCTCATCCAGCTTGACCAGGATCACCTTGTTGCCATCGAAGGGGATGCCGCTCTCGTGGAACGCCACGTGTCCCCGGCCGCCCACTCCCACCACCTGCAGATCGATTCCTCCGCAGGCATCGATTTTTTTCCAGTATGCATCCAGGATTTCTTCCTTGACGGTCTTCAAATATCCCGAGGCGTGGTCCTTGATGACGATGGCCTTCCCTCGATCGGTGCCCTGGAATTCATACCAGCCTTTGTGGTCCTCGAGTGCCTCGACCAATTGGTCCTGCTCCACCAGGGTGCCCCAAGGCACATTGGTTTCCAGAAACTTTTCATGCAAAAGGCCGAAAAACTCTGCAATCATGAAGTAGCTGTAGGATTCACAATGCAAGGTCCGCTGCTGCGGGTTCTCCCCGGGCAGCCCGACGTATTCGTCCAGGTTGAAGGTGCGAATTCTGCGCGCGTCCATACGCCCCGCATTGAATGCCTTAGCGAGGTGCTTGTAGGCGCCGGTGGGGGAATTTCCCGTGGCCAGGCCGAGTACGTATTCCTCCTCCCCAGCCGACAGTTTCTTTCTTATGTCCGCCTCTATCAGCTCCGCTGCCACCTGACTCATCTGGTCCCAGTCTTGTGTCACATAAATTGTAAAAGCCATGAGCGAATCCTTTCCAGGAAAGGGGTATTCCCATCGCCTCCAGCGTCTTTCCTGTTCGATCGAGGTCCATACTCCGCATCCGAGATCCGGCTATCCAATGGAGGACTTCACCGCTTCGACGATTTGCCGACAATATTGGATGGTGAGCTCATCCGTCGGCCCTTCCACCATCACGCGGCACATGTTTTGAGTGCCGGAATAACGTACGAGCACTCGACCCTGATCGCCCAGAGCCAGCTCGACGTCCCGGATCGCTGCCGTAACCAGGGGTAAGGTCGAGATATCCGGTTTTCTGGCAACTTCCACGTTGATCAGTTTCTGGGGGTAGATGTCCATCAATTGGGCGAGCTCGGAGAGCGGCTTTCCTGACGACAACATTGCTGCGATGAGTTGTAGTGCCGTGAGAATTCCGTCTCCCGTCGTATGGTGATCGAGAAAAATGATATGGCCGGATTCTTCGCCGCCGATGACCCCGCCCAGTTGCTGCATGTCCTCGAGCACATACCGGTCGCCCACCTTGGAGGCATGTTGTCTAAAGCCGTACTTTTTGCACGCAATCGAAAGCCCGAGATTGCTCATGACCGTGCACACCAGCAGGTCATTTTTGAGACGTCCCTGTTCTTTAAGCATTTTTGAGCAGATGATCAGGATCTGGTCGCCGGTGATTTCACGACCCTTTTCATCCACGGCGATCAGCCGGTCCCCGTCCCCGTCGAAAGCGAGTCCTATGGCCGCCCCATTCTCGATGACCCGTTTCCTAAGGTCCTGGGTGTGCTGGGAGCCGCACTTGTCGTTGATGTTGATGCCGTTGGGCGTGTTGTGGATGACATCCACTTGAGCACCCAGCTCCGTGAAGGTTTCCGGGGCGACCCGG
>JAGPLX010000014.1 GCA_018053185.1 Syntrophobacteraceae bacterium | reverse complement strand
GGGTCCGTCACGGATGGCTCCTTTTCGAGGTATTTCCATGGGCTGTCCGAGTTCCCCCGGGCATTTCGTCCGAATGGGATCCCCGATGCTCTCGATGGAATCCCTATTCCGACACCTTGGCGTAGAAGCCGAGCAGAAACTCACCTTCCTTGGGGGAAAGATCAAACCGCAAGGTTGCTTCGTTGACCAACTGCTGGATTGTTTTGTCGGGATTTTCTTCCCGTTCGCAGGAGATCCATTTGATGGCTTTCCTGATTCCTTCCCCTTCCGGCATTACCGTTGCCATGATTTGACTCCTTTTTTTTGCAGTGATTCGTCATTGTTGCCCCTGGAGAGGCCGGTTGTTCTTGCAGTTCGTAAGAGTTTTCAAGGTACGATCTCGAGCCTTCTCACGGCGCCAGGTCCACGACGATGGTTTCCTCCCGGCCGCCCCTCTTTACCGAGACGGCATGGATGGGACCTTTGTGAGCCATGGCCCGGTGAAGGTCTTCCGCCGTTTGGATGGCGGCATCGTTGACACCGATGATTACATCTCCTTCGAGAAGACCCGCCCTTGCCGCCGGACTTCGCGGAATCACGGAGGCTATCTCGACCCCTGTTCCCGAAGAGTGGGGGCGAATCACGATCCCCAAACGGCTCCGCCGCATGGGTTCCAACTTCTCGGCAACCCAGAGAAAATCCCCCGGCTCCCGGCCTGGAGATGTGCCCGTATCTTCCTCGGAAAGCGGAACTATGGTTCGATAGGCATGAGGGATCCGTTCCGCAGCCAGGCGGGGAATCCCCAAATTGTACCGGATATGCCCTTGCCCCACGAGCACCACGATTTGCTCCTCCTCGGGTGCGAGACGCAGGTATTCGGCCAGGGTCTCCGCCATGGTTTCCTCCCACGTGAGCTGTGCTTCATAGAAGGTATCGAAGTCCTGGATGCCCCCCTTCCCGTGTTCCTCGAATTCCTTTCGAACGTATTCGCGATGTCGTGAGTTGTCCAGGTGAAAATCCTCGGCAATTTCGGACCGCTCTTCGGGGGTCAGGGAAACCAGGCCGGACCTTGCCACTTTCCGGACCACCGCATGGGGTGCGTTCAGCCCAAGTATTCTAAGCCTGTTTCGCTGGGCGAATTCCAGAAGATCGCGGTAAAGCTGGAACGGAAACCCCCACACGCTCTCCCAACCGACTTCCCTCGGGAAGTCCTCGATGGAGATCAGGCCTTGGGAAAATCGGTCCAAAACGGGCTGAATCCTCCTGGGAAACATCTCCATGGCAAGGACCAATCGAGGGTTCCGCGCCTGTAGACCCTCAAGGATTTCGAGTTGCATCCGATGGTCGGCGGCACTCGTATGGGTTTCTCCCACGTAGACGATTCGGGCCTTGCGGAGTTCGTCCAGGAGAGCGGTTTTGGAAATGCGACGTCCAGTTCGAGCGTCCAGGATTTCCCCGGGCTTGAGGGGTTCCTGTACTTTTTCAGCCGTCCTGGGTTGGAAACCCGGCCCGGCGCAACCTGCAGCGAGGGAAAGCAGGATCCCCACGGTTACGATAGCCGCGCTGGAAATCAAGGAAGGCATGTCAGGAGTCCTTTCTTTTCGACACCGAGTCGGAGCTGAATTTCCCGACCAGAATCCGAAGGAGCTTTCGATTGGCTGCGGGAAACGCATAAGCGTCCAGTTCGGGGAGCCCGACCCAACGGGCATCCACGGCGACCTTCCGTACAGGCTGTTGCCCCTTCCCGCGAAGCTCGCAGCGATAAGCGTGCAGGGTCACGCGGAACGACGTGTAGGCATGCCGGATGGTTGCCACCTTGGCCAGGCAGCGCACATCGAGACCGAGTTCTTCCCGAAATTCCCGGACAAGGGCATCCTCGGGGGTTTCACCCTCTTCGACCTTTCCTCCGGGAAATTCCCAGAGGTTCGGCATGAGTCCATCTCCCGATCTTTTTTGAACAAAGAGCTCCTCACCGTGCATGAGCACTCCCACGGAGACTTCGAGGGTCGAGGTCTTCTTTCGCGGCCTTTTGGGTTTTTCATGAGTGATGCCCGTGCGAAAGGATTCGCAGCATCTCCTCAAAGGGCACCGGTCACAGCAGGGATTGGAGGGAAGGCAAATCACTGCACCGAGTTCCATGAGGGCCTGGTTGAAATCGCGCGCCTTTCCTCGGGGAAGCAGTTCGCCGGCAACCTTCCAGTAAAAGGTTTCCGATCCGCCCGCCCTGTCCCCGTTCCCATGGTTGAAGATCCTGTGGAAAACCCTCCTCACATTTCCGTCCACCACGGGGAAATCTTCATTGAAAGCAATGCTCATCAGGGCACCGGCAGTGTAAGGTCCAATCCCCGGCAGAGCGCGGATCGAGGCATAATCGCCGGGAAATTCCCCGGCATGACGGTCCACCAAAATCTTTGCGGTTTGGTGGATGTAGAGAACCCGCGAGTAGTAGCCAAGTCCCTCCCAGAACTTGAGCAGGTCTTCCTCAGGGGCTTCGGCCACGGAACGAACGTCGGGAAAGCGTTCCATCCAGCGTTGGTAATAAGGCAGTACCGTAAAAACGCGGGTTTGCTGCAACATGACCTCCGAGATCCACACCTGGTACGGGGCGTAGGTCTCCCTCCATGGGAGATCCCGCCGGTTTTTCCTGAACCAACGGAGCAGATGTTGCCGAATCTTCGCATAGGTTTTCTTCCGATTGTCCTGCAGGGGATCCATTCCTTCCATCCGTTTGAGCGTTTCGTGAATTTCTTTCCCATCCCGGGGGGGCCGCCCGGAGCAACCTTTTCCATACAGATAGTTGCATTCCAACGGTTTGTAAACTATTCTTCTTTCGAGTTTTTCGGCGCATGGAAAGGTTCCTGCCGCCCCTACGACTGAAAAATGCATTTTCGATCGTCTTCTTCCCGAAACCGCCGTCACGTCATCAGGGGGCTCCTGTACCGGGCACGGAGGGGAGAAGGTGTATCGGTCCGATCTGCATACCGCGGAGGGGAGGACAAGGAAGTCCGACCAAGAGAGTGAAACGGAAAGGATCACCATGAATGTGCCGGCCATCGAGGTCCATGACCTCTATTTTTCCTATGGCGGGAACCTTGTGCTCCGGGATGTAAACCTGAGGATCGAGCAAGGGGATTTTCTTGCGATCCTTGGTCCCAACGGGAGCGGCAAGACCACTTTTCTCAAGCTTTTGCTGGGGATTCTGTCCCCTTCCCACGGCGTCATTCAAATCCTGGGCAAGGAACCGGGAAAGATTGCAGACCGTATCGGCTATGTTCCCCAGGATACCAGCGTCAACAAGGATTTTCCAATCTCTGTTCTGGACGTGACCCTGATGGGGCGCCTCGGGCAGCCGGGCCGAGCACGCAGGTACTCGGCGGAAGACCGATCCGCGGCACAACGTTCCCTGGAAAGGGTCGGGATGTGGAACCACCGGGACAGACCCATAGGAAAACTCTCGGGAGGCCAGCGGCAGCGAGTCTACATTGCCCGGGCACTGACGGCGGAACCGCATATCCTGTTCATGGATGAGCCCACGGCAAGCACCGACAAGGAGTTTCAAACAGAACTCTACGATTTCCTCAAGGAACTCAATGAATCCATGACCATCGTGGTCGTCAGCCACGACTTGAGCGTTTTGTCCAGCTATATCAAGTCGGTGGCCTGTCTGAACCAGACGCTTTATCACCATGATGCCGCGGAAATCACCTCCGAGATGATCGAGATGGCATACCACTGCCCTGTGGAGCTGATTGCTCACGGCCTGCCGCACCGTGTCCTGCGAAAGCATGAGGACCACTGAAATGATCGAAGCATTTCAGTTCGAGTTCATGCGAAACGCCCTGTTGGCCGGCCTTCTCGCAAGTATCGCATGCGGGATGATAGGAACCCTGGTAGTGGTCAATCGAATCGTGTTTATCTCCGGTGGGATTGCTCATGCCGCCTACGGCGGGGTAGGACTTGCCGTCTTTTTCAATTTCTCCCCTCTTGTGGGAGCGGGAGGGTTTTCTCTGATCATCTCCTTGCTCATGGCGGCCGTCACGATCCGGAACAAACAGCGGGCAGACACGATCATCGGGGTGCTCTGGGCGGTGGGAATGGCCCTGGGAATCATCCTCATCGACCTCACCTCGGGCTACAAGGTGGACCTGATGAGCTATCTTTTCGGGAGTATTCTGACGGTGTCCACCTTCGATGTTCTGCTGACGGTGGCGGTGGATATCGCCGTGATCGGTGTGATATCCTTTTTCTACAATGATTTCCTGGCATTGTCCTTTGATGAGGAATTCGCTCTTGCGGTGGGTGTTCCCATCAGGTTGCTGTACTTTTTGCTCCTGGCCATGATAGCCGTATCCGTGGTGATGGTCATTCGCGTCGTGGGGTTGATCCTGGTCATTGCCTTACTGACCATCCCTCCCTATATCGCCGAGCTTTACTGCGGTTCTCTTCGATCCATGATGGTATTCTCGATCCTCCTGAGCTGCCTGTTTACCCTGATGGGCCTTTGGATTTCCTACACCTACAACCTGACATCCGGGGCTACCATCATCATGGTCGCGGCGGTTTGTTTCTTCCTGGCCCTGTTGGTGGATCACCTCGCACACAGGTGGGGACGACGGTGAGGTCAGGCTTCCCTGGCTGGAGATGCGCCATCTGCATGGACGTCGGTCACACGCCTCCCAAACCTCGACTTGCGGCGGCGGATGATGGGGGACACGCGTTTTTTCCCTTCCACCGCGCCATGAGGGTGTGTGGAAGCGGCGAGCAGTAGATATGGGGCGCAAAGCGGCTGGGAGGAGGGAGATCCTGGAAGTAGGGGGAGAGGCCGCGGATCCTCTCACGAAGTGGGTTTTCGGGAGACTCGTTTCCATGGTTGTCACCCCCTGAGGCGCATGATATCCTTGCGCACTTGCGATACCCATCGCGAAAAATTCTTGCCCCCGTGTGAAAAGAAGGAAATTGATCTTGGTCGAGGCCGAAAGGAGGCGTTCGTCCCTGGCGAGCACTGTTCAGGTTTCTTTCGAGGACAATTGCCTGGTCCAGCAGGTGGCGGGGGACCAAAACCGCCATCTCAAGACCATGGAGAAGCAGTTGGAGGTCCAGGTCCATCTGCGGGGCAATCAGTTCACTCTCGTGGGGGATCGGCCGCAGGTCGAGCTCGCTCAACGACTGCTCCAGGAACTGGCGGACCTGATCCAGCGCGGATATCCCCTCTACGGCAGCGACATTCTCTTCGCCATCGGCATTCTCAGGGAGAATATCCACCGCAGGTTGAGAGACATTTTTCTGGACCATGTGTTCATTGCATCGAACAAAAGAACCATCACACCGAAGAGCCTGAAACAGAAGGAGTATATCGAAGCCATTCGGCAGCATGACATTGTTTTCGGCATAGGCCCCGCCGGCACCGGCAAGACCTATCTTGCCATGGCCATGGCCGTGGCTGCCATGACCAAGGAACAGGTGCGCCGGATTGTTTTGGTCCGACCGGCCGTGGAAGCAGGGGAAAGGCTGGGATTTCTCCCGGGGGACCTTGCCGAAAAGGTGAACCCCTATCTGCGCCCCCTCTACGATGCGCTCCACGACATGATGGACTTCGAGAAAGCATCCAGCCTGTTACAGAGGGGTGCCATCGAAGTGGCTCCTTTGGCCTTCATGCGGGGACGAACCCTCAACGATGCCTTCGTCATCCTGGATGAGGCGCAGAATACCACCACCGAGCAGATGAAGATGTTTCTCACCCGACTGGGACATAACTCCAAGGCGGTAATCACAGGAGACATCACCCAGATCGACCTGCCTGAGAACAAGCCTTCGGGGTTGGTGGAAGCCATTCATCTTCTCAAGGAGATTCAAGGAATTCTTTTTGTGTTTTTCACTAATCGGGATGTGGTGCGGCATCGTCTTGTCCAGGATATCATTCAGGCCTACGAGCGAGCGGAGCACCGAAGGTCTGATGCGGTGAACCCCCCTTAGGAACGGAACCGTATGGAAAAGGAGAAGCGGGATTCAGAAAAGCCGAGGAGCAAGCCGAAACGGTCTCGGGTCGTGGGGTCTCTTCCATCCTTTTTGCAGAGCGTTCGGAATCAGAATGCGGCCATTCTCGTGGGGCTGAGTTTCATCCTTGCCGTCCTTCTCACGCCAGCCTTCAAGTCCACCAGCCCGAAGTATCAACTGGGAGATATCGCCGACCGGAATACCAAGGCCGCGAGGGACCTCCTCATTCTGGACGAGGCGGCCACGGCGAAGAAGCAGGAAGAGGCCGTACGCCAGGCGCCCATGGTTTATGACCTGGATGAATCGGTCGCCGCCAGGATTCAGGAATCCGTCGACAGGGCATTCCAGACCATGCGTGATTTCCTGGATCGTCCCCCGGAATCGGCCGAGCCTCCGGATCCTTCCCTGGAACCGAGCGGAGGGATGCCTCCCACCTATAACAACGGTTCTGTGATCGATTCCGCGTCCTTGGCCGAGAAGAAAAAGTCCGTACAGGACATCCTGGGCATTCAGCTTCCGGATGAGATCTTCTTCGAGCTTCTCGAGAGACGGTGGAATCGAGATCTCCAGGAAAAAGTGACCCAGTTGCTGGGTTCAATTCTGGATCGCGGCATTGTGACGCGTGAAGCTGTCCAGGTCCAAAGCCGCAACCAGAATATGCTCTTGAGAAAAATCGGCTCGCAGGAGGAGTTTCTCTTCACACCTCCCCACTCCTACCTGGACATCGAGGAAGCGCGGAAACTGGCCCGCATGCGCCCTTACGAGGACGGGTGGGATTCGAGGGAGATGCGGGTGGTGGCCTACTTGGCATCCCATCTTCTCCAACCGAACCTCACCTTCAACCTCCAGGAAACTGAACGGAGGAGAGAGGCGGCCTCGAGCTCCGTCAAACCGGTGTTCATCCAGGTCGCCAAGAGTGAGATGCTGGTAAGGGAAGGCCAGAGAATCGGGCCTGAAGAGCTGTTGAAGTTGAAGGCCAATGAGCAGAAGAAATCTCGCAGGCATTATTCGGTGGTATTCCTGACCTTGTTCCTGTTTGCCATGGTCTCGATCTGGGTGGTGGTCCATGTGACCAAGGAACACCTGCCGTCTTACCGGATGGAGACCCGCGATTTCCTGTTCCTGGGAATCCTGCTGGTCTTCGTGCTGGTCCTGGGAGCTGCCGCTCAATGGATGGCGGAGATTTCGGCGGGAAGTTCCACTCATATTGGGGGGAATACACTCCTATATGCCGTGCCCTTGACCACAGGCGCCATGATGGCGTGCATTTTCTTTGGGGTTACGGTCTCCCTCATCTTCTCCCTCCTCCTGACCCTCTTTGCATCCATGCTCTTTGGGAGGGATTTCGGTCTTTTCTTCTATTTCCTCATCGGCTCTTTCGTTGCCGCTCATTGCACTCATTCCTGCCACACCAGGATGGTGCCCATCAAGGCCGGTCTGCTCGTGGGTGGAGCCAACGTCGTCCTGATCCTTCTCACCACATTGCTCCTGGAGCAGTGGGTCCTGTTGCGGGTACTGACCAACGCGTTCTTCGGTCTTTGCGGGGGAATTTTTGCAGGAATCCTCGTGACCGGTTTCACTCCGTTGGTAGAGACGAGCTTCGGGTACACCACCGACATCAAGCTCCTGGAGCTGGCCACCATGGACCAGCCGCTTCTTCAGGAACTGATGGTCCAGGCTCCCGGAACCTACCATCACAGTATCATCGTGGGAAACATGGTGGAAGCCGCGGCCAAATCCATCGGGGCCAATTCCCTGCTTGCCAAGGTAGCGGCCTATTATCACGATATCGGCAAAATCAAGAAGCCCCTCTATTTCATCGAAAACCAATTCGACTGTGAGAATCGACATGAGAAGCTGGCCCCTTCCATGAGCAGCCTGATTCTGATTTCTCACGTGAAGGACGGGATCGAACTTGCGGGACAGCACCGTCTGGGCAAGGCCATCCAGGACATCATCGCTCAGCACCACGGCACGAGCTTCATCTCCTTCTTCTACAAAAAGGCCCTGGAGGCCCGGGAGAAGGCCCAAAACATCCGGGGTGCCGAATTGCCTCCCATCAACATGGACGACTATCGATACCCGGGTCCGAAACCCCAGACCAAGGAGGCGGGCTTGGTGATGCTGGCCGACGTAGTGGAAGCCGCATGCCGATCCCTGACAGAACCCACTCCCGCCAGAATCCAGGGAATGGTGAACCGGCTCATCAACAACATCTTCAGTGACGGGCAGCTCGAGGATTGCGAGCTCACCCTGCGAGATCTCCACGAAATCGCCAAGCGTTTCAACCAGATCCTCGCCACGGTCCATCACAGGCGGATCGAATACCCGTCCCCGGTCGCCGCCGAGGCCAAAGGAAAGACCGATGCCCCTGATTCAGGTCAGCGTGAGTCAAAACCAGATCGAGATCGATGTGCCGCAAATCGAGAAATCAGCCGACCGGATCTTAAACGCCTTGGGATACACTGAGGCGGAGTTGAGCATCGCTATTGTGAACGACACACGGATGGCCGAGCTGAATCTCGAATATCGTGGAGTGGATGAGACGACCGACGTGCTTTCCTTTTCCATGACCGAGGGGGAATTTGGGGACGTTTGCCCGGAGATGCTGGGAGATGTGGTGATTTCCGCTCCCATGGCCCAGTCCATGAGTCGAGAACACTCCTGCCCGCTTCAAACCGTCCTGGACTTGTTGCTGGTGCATGGAATTCTGCACCTGGTCGGCTACGATCATGCGGAAGGAGGCGAAGGGGCAAGACGGATGTTCGATACTTCCGTAGAGCTCATGAAGAGCCTGGGGCATTCGGAACAATCCTTTGCATGGTATAGGGACATGGATGTGCAGTGAGAAGATCATCCTCGGATGACCTGGGAAAAGGAGGAGGAGGGTACTGTGGCCAAAGTTTCGATCAATGTGGATCATGTGGCGACTGTTCGGCAGGCGCGAATGGCTTCGGAACCGGACCCTGTGACCGCGGCGGCCCTTGCGGAGCTTGCGGGTGCCCAGGGGATTGTGGTGCATCTGCGCGAGGACAGGCGGCATATTCAAGACCGGGACGTTGAGGTTTTACGCCGGACGGTGAAAACCAAGCTGAACCTGGAAATGGCCGCTACGCCCGCCATGGTGCAGACGGCTCTGCGAATCAAGCCGGACATGGTGACCCTGGTTCCCGAGAAGAGACAGGAGCTCACTACCGAAGGGGGGCTCGACGTCGTCCTCTACGAAGACTCACTCAAGGAGGTCATTAAAACCTTTCATGATGCGGAGATCGCCGTCAGCCTTTTCATCAATCCGGACCCCAAGTACGTCAAGACCGCCCACAAGCTTGAAACGGATTACGTGGAGATTCATACGGGCAGTTTCGCGGAAGCCAAGACTTTCGCCGCCGGGAAAGAGGAATTTGACCGGGTCCTGACGGCGGCGAGGCTTGCTCGTAAGCTGGGACTGGGGGTCCATGGAGGACACGGAGTCGATTACCGGAACATTCTCTGGCTGCGAACCATCAGCGAGATTGAGGAATTCAGCATTGGGCACTCGGTCATCGCACGGGCCGTCCTGGTGGGGATGGAGAGAGCCGTTCGGGAAATGATCGAATTGGTGAACGGTTGAGATGGGTATTTACGGAGTGGGGATCGATTTGGTCCGGATCGAAAGACTCGAGAGGAGTCTGAACAAATGGGGGCTGCGATTCCGGCAGCGTTTGTTCACCCCGTGGGAGATCGAACACTGTTCGCGCAGAAAAAACTGTGTTTCTTGTTTGGCTCTGAGGTTTGCGGCCAAGGAGGCCTTCGCCAAGGCCCTGGGCACCGGGATTCGGGAACCGCTGTCCTGGCTGGACATCGAGGTGAGGAATCATTCCCAAGGCAAACCCGAGATCCGACTTTCCCCAAGGGCGTTCGAATTCTGCCGGGATCGCGGCATCTGTTCATGGCATCTGAGCCTGACCGACGACGGCGCCTACGGAGTCGCAGTAGTGGTCCTCGAACATTAGCCCTCAGTTGATCCCCAACCCGATCCGGAAGACCTCCCACTCGAGCCGTGTCCTTTCAACTTCCAGCCTGCTTTCCCTGGCTTACCGGCTTGTGACCGTCCGGAAAATCTTGCCCGGGCATTCCAACTAATCGGAACCTGAAGGGGAGAACCCAATGCGTATTGCCACGGCATCGGAAATGGCCCAATTGGACCGGAAGACCATCGAAGAGGTGGGAATCCCGGGAATCGTGCTCATGGAAAACGCAGCCCGGGGAGCCGCGGGCTTTTTCCTGGAAGTTCTGCCCAACCTCCTTGGAGAAAGGATCACCGTCGTGGCCGGCAGCGGCAATAATGCCGGCGACGGCTTTGTTCTGGCAAGGATTTTTCAAAACAGGGGCGGGCAGGTGCGGGTGGTGTGTCTACGTTCGCCCGACCGTTTGCAAGGGGACGCCCTTACCAACTATCGCATACTCGAGAACATGCGGACGCCCATCTGTGTTTGGGAGGAGGAGGGCGATTTTTCTTCCCAGTGGAGGTGGATCCGGGAGAGCGGCGTTCTCATCGATGCCATCCTGGGAACGGGACTCCAGGACGAGGTTCGCGGTACCTACCGGAAGATCATCGAGAGTATCAACCACCTGGAGATTCCCGTGCTCTCCGTGGACATTCCGTCGGGTCTTCATGCCGGCACGGGAAAACCCATGGGGGCGGCCGTTCGTGCCCGGGCCACGGCGACCTTTGGTTTGCCGAAACTGGGTCTCCTCCTGGAGCCCGGCCCGGCCTACGTTGGAAAACTGAGCGTTGTGGACATCGGAATTCCTTCGCACCTTGTGGAAACCTCGAATATCCGCCGCTGGTGGTTGCACCAGGACCTGCTGGCGGGTTGGTTGTCTCCCCGTGCGCCAGCCACTCACAAAGGAAACGCCGGCCACGTGGTTGTTTTGGCCGGATCCATCGGGAAGACGGGCGCCGCCACTCTCACCTGCCTGGGAGCGGGCCGTGTGGGCGCCGGGCTCGTGACCCTCATGGTGCCCTCGAGCCTCAACTCCATTCTGGAAGTGAAGCTGACCGAAGCCATGACGGTTCCGATCCCCGAAACCGAGGATCGTTCACCCAGCAAGATCGCTCTTCCCACGATCCTGGATTTTCTAAAAGGAAAACAGGTCCTGGCCATGGGGCCGGGGATTTCCCTGCATCCCGGTACCCAGGCTCTCGTGAAGGGCCTCTTGGCCAAGGCTCCCTGCCCCATGGTGCTCGATGCCGACGCCATCACCGCCGTGGCCCGAGACCCGGATGTCCTCAAGGAGGCTTCTCAACCCCTCGTGTTGACCCCTCATCCCGGGGAGATGTCCCGGCTCGTGGGAAAGCCTGCCGAATTCATCCAGACAAACCGGGTGGAGGTGGCCCAGGAGTCTGCGGTGAAATACGGGACGACCCTTGTTCTCAAAGGACATCGTTCCATCATCGCCTCCCCGGACGGACGGCTTGCCGTCAATAGTTCGGGGAATCCGGCCATGGCCTGCGGCGGAATGGGCGACGTTCTCACCGGCATGATCGCAGGCTTTTTGGCCCAAGGCTTTCCGGCATTCGAAGCTGCCTGCCTCGGTGCCTATGTCCATGGGGCAGCTGCCGACCGTCGAATGGGGGAGGTTTCGAGTCGAGGGCTTCTGGCAACGGACCTTCTCGAGGAAATTCCCGTGGTGATCGGCCGCATCGAAGGCTTCGGGGGGGATCCATGCACGAGCTGACGCTCCATTCCCCGGAGGAAGAATGCAGCCTTGCCCTGGGGAAATTCATCGGGTCGAGGCTGGAAGCGGGAGACGTGGTGGCATTATGGGGGGAACTGGGAGCAGGCAAGACCCTTTTTGCCCGGGGAATCGCCAGGGGCCTGTCCATTCCCCCGCAGATTTCCATCACCAGCCCCACCTTCGCGTTCATTCACGAATACGAAGGGCGGTTGCGCCTCTACCATCTGGATCTATACCGGGTAAGTCATCCGGACGAACTGGACACCCTGCCCTGGAGGGAAGCCCTCTACGGTGGAGGGGTCGCGGTGATCGAGTGGCCCGATCGATTGGAGGCGGATTTGCCCGACGAAAGGTGGGACATCGAGCTACGGATTACGGGGGAAGCAAGTCGAGTCATTCTCCTTCGAGCCGTGGGCGCAAAGAACGCGTCGAGACTCGATCGGTGGGTGCCGGGGCTGGTTGGAATATGCCGTTCCTTCGAGAACGTGCTTCTCTCTCCTTGACGACATCCCTTGCGGCATTCGTCATTTTCCGCGGCAGAGAATCGATTTTTTCGAGCTTTCCGGACAAGGTCGGGGATGAACCGCAAGGGATCTCCCCCCCTTTTCCAGGCAGAGTAGTTGCCCGCTTCGTTGGTTTCCATCAAATTGCGCAGGTTACCGGCAAGCATCTCCCCGTTGCCCGGACTCGGAAAACCCGAACATCCCCGTTGTTTCCCCCTCTTCCATGGATTTCGGCAATTCCCGGAAGGGAAAGGGGCGTGATCTGTAACCGCTATTCCGGATAGTCACATGCGAGGAGGTTTCCCTTTGCCTCACCCACTCCGCCTCAGGGCTCGTCCGGCTGCACCCGGCCCTCCCACCAATCCTGCTTCACCGGCAGGGACGGCGACCAGAAAAGTCTTCGAAAATGGTAGCCGTAAATGGCCATGGTGACAATATCGGCGAAGGATTGGCGGTGTCTGGTCAGACCCACTCTGATCAGGCGCCAGTAATAGTTGTGGCCGTGCTTCTGGTCCAGGAAGCCCAGGTACCAGAGAGACCGCAGGAAGGTGAAAAAGTCGTTCCTTTCCAGGTAGCCCTGCCCCCTCGGTTTGTGGTGGTTCAGGAATGCAAGAATTCGCTGATAGTACATCTCGGGAGAATAGATGGTGTTCATCACCCACCGGTATCCCCGGATGATGGTGTGGCGATCCATTTTGGGGACGAAATTCAGACTTCCCGTAGCGTCCGTGTTATCGCCGGAAGCCTTGAACAGCAGGCGTCCTTCCCTCTCGAGGCGGCTGTAGAGGCGTGTGCCCGGAATGGCCGTCAGGAGACCGATCATGGCGGTGACAATGCCGTTTTTCTGGACGAACTGAACCTGCCGTTGGAAGATGTCCGGAGGATCGTTGTCGAAGCCGATGATGAAACCTCCCATGACCACCAACCCACGGCTCTGAATCGTCCGGACCGATTCCGACAGATTTCTCATGAGGTTTTGCGTCTTTCCGCATTCCTTCAGACTCTCCTCGGAGGGGGTCTCCAGGCCGAGAAAGACCTTATTGAAGCCTGCAGCAACCATCAAGTCGATCAGTTCCTCGTCCCCGGCCAGATCCACGGACGCCTCGGTGAAGAACCTCAGGCAGTTCCCACGGTCTTTTTGCCATTGAATGATCCTGCGCAGGAGTCCCTTCACTTTCTTTTTGTTCCCAATGAAATTGTCGTCCACAATGAAGACCGACCCGCGCCAGCCTCTGTCGTAAAGGGCGTCGAGCTCGGCAATCATCTGATCGTTGCTCTTGGTGCGGGGAATACGTCCGTTCATGACGATAATGTCGCAAAACTCGCAATTGAACGGGCAACCCCTGGAATACTGAACGCTCATAGTGACATAGTCGTCCATGCGGATGAGTTCCCACATGGGAACGGGTATGTCTTCGAGAGGAGGGTGTTCGCCGGATTCGTAGCGTGGTTGGGGACACCCCGACTGAAGGTCCCGCACGAAACGCGGAAGCGTGGCTTCTCCTTCTCCCAGGACCAGGTGGTCCACGTGATGGAAATCCTCCTTGTAGGAATTGAAAAGCGGTCCTCCGCCCACGGTTTTGACATGGAGCTTCCGGCAACGCTCGATGACGTGATGAGTGGATTCCTTCTGAGCAATCATGGCACTGATGAATACATAGTCCGCCCAGAGGATGTCCTCGTTTTCCAGTTCCCTGACGTTCATATCCACCAACCGTTTGCTCCAATCGTGGGGGAGCATGGCTGCCACCGTGAGGGCACCCAGGGGAGGAAACGCCGACTTGCGTGCCACGACCCGCAATGCATGTTTGAAGCTCCAAAAGGTCTCGGACACCCGTGGGTATACCAACAGGATCTTCATAAAGGCACCTCGCTGAATAGGGGGAATCTTTGCACTGACAGCCCACTCTACAGTTCGCCCTTCGAGAAAGCAAGAATATCCCCCCCTTCCTTTTTGGGTTCGGGGGTGCGTGGGGGACGAGCCTTCTCGCCTTGATTTTGCGACACGCTCCCTCATCAAAAATACGGTACACAATAAAGTTCAATTGTGTTACGAGATGGCGATTTCTCTTTCCGATCCTCTATCCGAGCCTTTATCCGGCCGAAGATTCGCACGTGAAAGAAAAGAGAAAAAATTGGGTTCAATAACCCGGAGGATAGGGAGGTCCCGGCAATTATGGCTCTCGTGGTTCAGAAGTATGGGGGTACATCCGTAGGCAATCCGGAACGGATCCGTGCCGTAGCTCAGCGTGTGGTGGAGCGAAAGCGGGCGGGGGATGATCTGGTGGTGGTCTTATCGGCCCGGGCCGGGGACACGGACCGGCTGATCCGGCTGGCCCGGGAGACGAGCCCGGTCCCGGACCCACGAGAATTGGACATGCTGCTGGCAACAGGCGAACAAATCACCATTGCTTTGTTCAGCATGGCCGTCAAGGACCTGGGAATGAACGCCGTTTCCATGACCGGCTACCAGGCCGGGATCATGACCAACCGGGAATACGGCCAGGCACGCATCCACTGGATTGAAACCCTGCCTATCGTGGAGAAGTTGAACGAAGGCAGGATCGTGGTGGTTGCCGGGTTCCAGGGATACGACGACGAGGGGAATATCACCACCCTGGGCCGGGGGGGCTCCGACACGACGGCGGTAGCGCTGGCTGCCGCCCTGGGGGCGGAGGTCTGTGAGATCTACACGGACGTGGAAGGTGTGTTCACCGCCGATCCCAACATCTACTCCAAGGCTCGCAAGCTCCATAAGATCAGCTACGAGGAAATGCTCGAGATGGCCAGCATGGGAGCCAAGGTGCTCCACCTGCGTTCCGTGGAGTTCGGTATGAAATACAATGTGCCCATCATGGTGCTTTCTTCCTTCACCGATGCCCCCGGCACACTCGTGACCAAGGAGGACGAAGATATGGAAAAGGTGGTGGTTTCAGGAATCACCTACAATAAGAATGAAGCCCGTATCACCGTGACCAATGTTCCCGACATGCCGGGCATGGCGGCCAAGCTCTTCCGCCCCATTTCCGACGCCAACGTGAACGTGGACCTGATTGTTCAGGGAAGTGGGAGTACCCCGGGGCGGGCCAACATCTCCTTCACGGTTCCGAAACCCCATTACGAGAAGACCCTGCAGATTGCCGAGAGGGTAGCCCGGGAGATCGGGGCCGGCCCGGTTCACAGCAATCCGCATATCGCCAAGATCTCCGTCATTGGCCTGGGAATGAGAAGCCACAGTGGTGTGGCAAGCCAGATGTTCGAGACCCTTTCGAGGGAGAACATCAACATCAAGATGATCTCCACCTCGGAGATCAAAATTTCGTGTGTCATCGATGAAAAATATACGGAACTGGCCGTGCGGGTGCTCCATGATGCATTCCGACTGGAGGTGGAACCTCAACGCAGCATCAAGATCCAGGAAGAAGTCTGAGAATTCGGGACCTCACCCGCCGGAACCGATGTTTACGGAAGGCAATCCTCATGCAACCCGTGAAGATTTACGACACAACCCTTCGGGACGGCACCCAAGCCGAGGACTTTTCCCTGTCGCTCCAGGACAAGCTCCGTATCGCCCTGAAGCTGGATGATCTCGGCATACACTACATCGAGGGGGGCTGGCCGGGCTCGAACCCTAAAGATGCGGCCTTTTTCAAGGAAATTCGAAACTACAGTCTCAAAAACGCGCAGATCACCTCCTTCGGCTCCACCTTTCATCCCGGGAAGACAGTGGATACGGATCCCAATCTCAAGGCCCTGCTTTCCACCAGGACCCCGGTGGTCACAATCTTCGGCAAATCATGGCTGGTGCATGTGCGGGACGCTCTGCACATCAGCCCCGAACGCAATCTCGAGATCATCGACGGGAGTCTGCGGTACCTGCGCCCCCAGGTGAAAACCCTTTTCTACGATGCCGAACATTTCTTTGATGGATTCAGGGACAACCCGGAATACGCCCTCATGACCCTCAAAACAGCTCTGGAAGCCGGGGCCGACTGCCTGGTCCTCTGTGACACCAATGGAGGCAGCCTTCCCACAACCATCCAGGAAGCCATAAGAGCGGTCAAGGAACGGCTGCCCGGGGCTCGCCTGGGCATTCATGCTCACAATGACTCGGAGCTTGCCGTGGCTAATTCCGTCGCCGCCGTCGAGATGGGGGCCGTTCAGGTTCAGGGGACCATCAACGGTGTGGGGGAACGATGCGGCAATGCCAACTTGATCTCCATCATTCCCATCTTGTGCCTGAAACTCGGGATTCCTACCCTGGCGCCCGAGAATCTCCGGAAGCTTCGATCCGTGAGCCGCTTCGTGCTGGAACTGGCCAACATGACCCCCAATCGATATCAGCCCTTCGTGGGCAGGAGTGCCTTCGCCCACAAGGGCGGCATCCACATCAGCGCCGTGGAAAAGAACCCCCTTACCTACGAACATATCGATCCGGAGTTGGTGGGAAATCGGCGAAGAATCCTCGTCTCCGACCTTTCCGGACGTGCGGCCATTAAGAGAAAAGCCAGGGACTTCGGGATCGATCTGTCCAAGCAAGACCCCGTAGCGGCGCAGATCCTCGAGGATGTCAAGGAGCTGGAAAACCAGGGATTTCAGTTCGAAGCGGCGGAAGCCAGCCTCGAGCTTCTCATCAACCGGGCCATGGGCAAGGGCAGGCGTTACTTCGAGCTGATCGGGTTCCGGGTCGTGGACCAGAAGCTCAGCGAAAACGACGAACCGGTGGCCGAAGCCACGATACGCGTCAAGGTGGGGGGAAACATCGAGCACACGGCGGCCTTGGGGCATGGGCCCGTCAATGCCCTGGACAATGCCTTGCGCAAAGCCCTGGAGAAATTCTATCCCCAGCTCAAGGAAATGGAGCTCAGCGACTACAAGGTGCGGGTGCTTCCCGGACGGGACGGGACGGCAGCCAAGGTTCGAGTGCTCATCGAATCCCAGGATTCCTCCGATCAATGGGGAACCGTGGGGGTTTCTCACGACATTCTCGAAGCAAGCTGGCAGTCCCTGGTGGATAGCATCAACTACAAGATGTACAAGGACGAAAAGCAGAAGTTTTCCAAGTGCTGAAGCCTTCTCTTCCCCGCGGTCCATGGGCTGGCGTCACCCTGGTGGCCGCCCTCCTCCTCGTTCTGGCCGTGGTTCGTTCCCAATGCCGAAACCCCCTTCCCCGGCCGGGTCCGTCTCTCGTGGTATTCGAACTCGCGGGGGATATCGCCAACCCGGGCATCTACTCGGCAGACGGACCCAGGGTGACCCTTCTCGATGCGCTGCGCATGGGCGGGGGGCTGAAAGGCGGAGATCTGTGGGAAATACCTCCGGAGCATCAAAGCACCGAAATCCGCAACGGCCGGAAAATCCACGTCTCCCGCTCCTCTTCCCATGCCTGGACCGTTCGTCTCGAGCTCATGAACGCCCGCACCTGCCTGATCCTGGGAAACAAGCTGGATCTCAACCGTGCTTCCGAAGAAGAGCTTGCCTTGATTCCGGGAATGCACCCGGAGTTTGCCTCGGCCATTGTCCGTCGGCGGGCCAGAGAACCGTGGCGCGGAATCGAAGAATTGCAGGAGATCCCCGGCGTCGGACCTAAAACCGTGCAAAGGTGGAGAGACTACCTGGCTGTGACGGATGGATCGTGAATTCCGTGGTGGAGGGTCTTTCATCACCTGGGTGCTACTTCAATCGTTTCCTTTCGGGTTCAACTCTACCCTCGCTTCTTTGTGATCCCTCTCGGCGGGTTCCGATCGCATCATCCACCTGATCCACAACTTGCCCACCACAATGACACCCGCGGCAAAGGCGGCTTCTACCCCGTACTGAAGGTATTTGCCCGGTTGCAGATAGTTGAATACGATGGGATCCGTGATGATCATCTCACCGCCCACCTTCCCGAGGATAGCCGCACCCAGGTAGATGATGATGGGATATCTGTCCATCAACATGGAGAGAAGATTACTGGTGAACACTACGAACGGGATGCTCAGACCCAGCCCGAAAAGGAGAAGGAAAAGATTGCCGTGGGAGGCCCCCGCCACGGCCAGCATATTGTCCGTAGCCATGGTGATGTCGGCGATGACGATGATCTTGATGGCCTGCCCGATGGTGGCCGCTTCCTTGTTGAGGGACTCCTCGGGGGATCCCTCCACGAAGAGTTTGACGGCGATCCAGAGAATCAGTACGCCGCCTGCCAGCTTCAGGAAGTTCACCTGCAGAAGCTGGGCGACAAAGAAGGTGAGTATGACCCTCAGGAGGACCGCCGCACCGGCGCCCAGGAAGATCCCTTTTCGACGTTGATCGTGGGGAAGAGACCTCACCGCCATGGCAATGACCACGGCGTTGTCTCCAGCAAGGATGAGATCAATGATGACAATACTGAAGAGAGCGGAGAAGAATTGCCAGTTCAGATGAATACTGCCTAAAATCCCCAGGTCCAAGCTCTTGGTCCCCTTTATTTCGAGGTTTATGAGAGAAACGCCAGCAATATATTCTTTCTTCCAGGGGTCGTCCAGTCCAAACCTCCGGCATCCGCCTCTCCGTCCAACCCTGATGCCGAAATTTTATCTTTTGGTCGGGCATATTCTTCTTCGGCTATATGGATCCATGCGCACACAATGGAGTATTGTCAAAATCGTAAGTATGGATGTAAAATAAAATTATCAGAGAAAATTTCTCGTCATTTTTTAATGGTTTGTTCACGGTTCTTTATACATTTTATTTTCTCCCACTTGGGACACACAGGAGGAGCGACATGGTGGAAAACGATGTGAAGAAACCTGGCGAACCTGAATATGTCGTGCTCGAGAGCGGCAAAACCACTCTCCGGGACCTCTACACCAAAGAGGACTGGATGGCCATCTGGATGGGGTTCCTCGTTCTTATCGTCGGGCTTTTGATCTTCTTGCCGCGACCTCCCGAGAAGATGCACGAGAACCTTGCCAAGTACAACGCCATCATGAAGGAAGAGGCCGCCAAGGCACCATTCAAAACCATTGCATGGCATCAGGCATCCGCCGCCAAGAAAGCAATCCGGGCACGGGATCAGGCATTCGCAAAGACTATCCGGCAGTTTCTGGATCCTCCCGGCGCTTGGACCACCAACCCCCTGGATGCCCTCTACCGCAGCGAGGAGGCGGCCAATGCCATGAACGCGGCAGCCAAGGAAGCTTTCGAAAAAGCCAAGGCAGCGGAAGAGGCAGCCCTGGCCAAGGCCAAGGCGGCGGAAGAAGCAGCTGCGGCAGCAGGATTCAAGGACGCTTCCCTGAACAGCGAAGCGGAGCAACAGATCGCTGCCTGGCTGGCGGCTAAAGATAAGGCCTCCAAGGCTAAGAGCAAGGCTTCCGTCAAACCCTTCAACCGTATTCCCTACCTGGCGGGACTGGCCGTCGTTTTGGCCGTCTTCTTCGGTCTCGGCAGAGCGATCATGGGACATTCCTTCGGTCGCTTTTTTGTCGGGTTTTTCGCTGTATTCGTCCTGGCCGTTCTCGCCTACATGGCGGAAACCCAGACGACCATGAACCATTGGGGATTTGGCTTCCCGCTTTGGGCCATTGTTTTCGGAATGCTCATCAGCAACACCGTGGGAACTCCCAAATGGATTACGCCGGCCGTTCAGACCGAGTTCTATATCAAGACCGGTCTGGTTTTGCTTGGAGCCGAGATCCTTTTCAATAAAATCCTGGCCATCGGAAAACCCGGCATTTTCGTTGCCTGGATCTGCACGCCCATCACCCTGATCCTCACTTACTGGTTCGGGCAACGGGTTATCAAGATGCCCTCCAAGACCTTGAATATCACTATTTCCGCCGACATGTCGGTCTGCGGAGTTTCGGCGGCCATCGCCACGGCTGCGGCCTGCCGGGCCAAGAAGGAGGAGCTCACCCTGGCCATTGGTCTGTCCATGGTGTTCACTGCGGTCTGCATGGTTGCTCAACCCGCATTTGCAAGGCTGGTGGGAATGCCTCAGATCCTCGCGGGGGCCTGGATGGGCAGCACCATCGACTCCACGGGAGCCGTGGCTGCAGCCGGTGCCTTTTACGGAGAGAAAGCTCTGTATGTGGCTGCGACCATCAAGATGATCCAAAACGTGCTGATTGGTGTCGTGGCATTTTGCGTGGCCGTGTATTGGTGCGCCAGGGTGGAGTGCGCTCCCGGCCAGACGGTGAGCTGGTGGGAAGTGTGGTACCGTTTTCCCAAGTTCGTTCTCGGGTTCATGGCTGCTTCCATCATCTTCTCCTTGATCGATCACAATTTGGGGAAGGACGTGAGCACGGTCATGATCGACCAGGGGGTCTTGAGGGGTTTCACTCGGATCGCCCGCGAATGGTTCTTTGCCCTGGCATTCACTTCCATCGGTCTTGAAACGAACTTCCGGGAATTCAAGCCATACTTCAAGGGAGGCAAGCCCATCACCCTGTATGTCTTCGGGCAGACCTTTCAGCTCTGTCTGACCCTGCTCGTGGGCTACATCATGTTCTACGTTGTTTTCCCCGAGGTCACGGCAAGTCTGTAGAACGATGATCCAGAAGGAAAGTCGCCTTCAAAACCCCCCTTGCGTTTCTTCGGATTCGCGAGGGGGGATGAACTCCTGGCTGAAGCTGGCGCTGGGGGTGGCCCTGATCCTGGGGCTCTTTTTCCTGGTTGCTCCCCTGAGCAAGCATCTTCCTGGTGCCCGACGGATGGGGGAAGTCATCGACGAACGAAATTTGCGGGCGACGGCCATCTATTACACGGACCTCGAGGAAACGGGCGAAGGTTCTGCCGTCATCGGAGACAGCCTCGAATATCCCCCACGCCCCTCCGACCATGACTAGCCCGCGTGGTCTCAAGGGATTGTAATAACGCCCGATTACCGTTTCCACATGCTTCCGCGGGGAATCCGTCTACTCCGAGCCGGATTCCCCGCCGGCCATTGCCCGCAGGCTCTTCCAGCCGTAGAAACGGAGAGCTGCCTTGACTCCCCAGGATTTGCAAGCCGTTTTGGATGCAGCAAACGTTCCCGAGCACTCTGTCGCGTTCATGCGGGCAATGTCCGGAGGGGAACCGTTTCTTTGCGGTCCCTACCTTTTTTTTGCCGCCGACGACTGGCTGGTGGCCGTGGGCTATCCTCTGTCGAGCGCCTACAGTCCCGAATCTTTCGAAAACGCCCTGGCTGACGCCGTCCGGCGAACCAATGCAAGAGACTGCTGGGCCATATGCCCCTCCTTGCCGGCTCGCCTCAAACCGCACCTCCGAGAACGGGACTGCTACTACCTCCTGCCCCTGGAGAGTCCCCTGCCCAAGAGACCCTTGCGCCTGGCGGAACGAGCGGCCGCATTGGTGCGTGTGGAAGAGGGGATGGTTTTCACCCCGGCTCACCGAAGACTTTGGGCTGAATTCATGGGCAGGGTCGCTCTGCCCCCCAATGTGAAGGAGCTCTACGCGCGAACGGAAATTGTGCTTCCACGGGCTCACGGTCTGGTCCTCCTGAATGCTTGGGATCCGAACGGTTGTCTTGCGGCCTGCCTGCTCGTAGATACCGCACCACGTCGCTTCTCGAGCTATCTTCTGGGAGCCCACTCACGCCTCCATTATGTTCCCTACGCCTCCGATCTTCTCTTCCGCGAAATGGTCCGGATGGCCCGTCGCCAGGGCAAGGATTTCGTGCATCTGGGACTGGGAGTCAACGAGGGGATTCGCCGGTTCAAGACCAAGTGGGGAGGGAAACCCGCCTATCCTTACGAGATGGCCGAATGGCAGGAGGAGCCGCGTGCCCGGACGCTGGTGGGAGATTTCCTCCGGGTATGGGCATCCCACTCCACTATGTCCATGTCCAAACGTCAGTACCTGGCCTCTCTTCCCCCTCAACGAAAATTCGCCATGCTCTGGGAAGTGGAGAAAAACGGTCGTCGCTCCTGGATCGGTGGGACGGCGCATTTCTTTTGTTTCAGTTTCGAAGCTTCCTTTCGAGATCTTTTCGAAAAAGTGGACACGGTCCTTTTCGAAGGACCCCTGGATCAGGGGAGTCTCGACCAGGTCTCCGAGATTGGACGAAGTCCGGACGCGGGGAGCCCGAGGCTGGTGGATTGCCTGAGCAGGCAGGAAATCGTGCGTTTGGAGCGGGTTGTGTGCGGTCCCCGAGGTCCGGTGGCCCGCCTCTTGGGGTTGCAGTACCCGAATCCTCCCGACGTGGGCTATCTCTTGTCGGAAACCCGTCCCTGGATGGCCTTCTTTTCCCTCTGGACGGGCTTTCTGGCGCGTCAAGGTTGGACCCAATCCGTGGATCTCGAGGCATGGCATCTCGCCCTGGACATGGGGAAAGCCGTGCGGGCCATGGAGACGATCCCGGAACAAATCCGGACCCTGGAGAACATTCCCATGGAGCGCATCCTGAACTACCTGAGGCGATGCCGCCAGTGGAAGGGGTATCTCCAAAGAAACATGAGGGCGTACCTGCGGGGAGACCTCGAAGGAATGATGGGCACCAGCACCGAGTTTCCATCCCGCACGGAACTGGTCATCCAGCGACGGGACCAGACCTTTCTGGAACGAATGCGGCCTTTTCTGGAAGAAGGGCGTTGCGCGATTTTCGTTGGATCCGCCCATATGCTCCACCTCCGGCACATGCTGGTCCAGGCGGGATATACCGTAAGGAAATGTCGATGATCGTTCCCGGTTTACTTTCGAGGGTTACCGCCGAAGCCGTGACGCCCGAGCAGGTCCTTCCCTTTGCTTGCACCGTCTCGGATTCCAGGGCCAGGATGATCGGGGATTGCGTGGGCCTGGAATCGGGGGGGGACTTGGTTCTCGTGGGCTACCCCCTGCACGACCCCCTGGACACGAAAGCCATGAACGAAGCGGTCGACCAGGCCCTCCGAATTCCAAACCTGGAGAGGCTGACCGTGATCGGTCCGGCGCAGCCCGGCGCGGCCCCCGAGAAAAGCGTCGTGGAAGAGGACTGTTACTACGCTCTTCCCTTGCCCCCACCTCCACCGGGTCAAAAGCTGCGCAATCTTTTGCGCCGTGCCGCCCGGGAGCTGAAAATCGAACGCAACAGTTCCTGGGGGGAACACCACGCTGCCCTGGTTCAAAGCTATCTGGACGGAAGGTATCTGGGCACGGGAACTCGATGGATCTTTCGCCGGCTACCTCGGTACCTCGCTGCATCCTCGGGAAGCCTGCTCCTGTCGGCGCGCCTTCCCGATGGGTGCCTGGCCGGTTTCGCTGTCGGGGAATATTCCTCTTTGCACACGGCCTTTTTCATGTTTTCTTTCAGAGATCCTCTCTCTGCCCCTCCGGGCACGGCTGATCTACTTCTCTTCGAACTCCTCAAGGAAGGCCATCTTCGAGGTCAGGTGCGGATGAACCTGGGTCTCGGGGTGAACCAGGGGATCCGCTTTTTCAAGCGTAAATGGGGGGCCGTCTCATTTCTGCCCTGTGTGCAGGTTTCCTGGAAACCCGGCACTTCAGGTTTTCTGAGTCGTCTGAGAGTCCTTATCGGCAAATGAACAGGACCATGGCATGAAGAAGAATTTGAAGTCGGAAATGGCACGGGAGCAGGTGGGAATATGGGAGAACCTCCGGGAGTTGTTGCTGGGGGTCCGTCGTCCTTTGGATTGCCTGCAGGTGGAAGTGACCTCGCGCTGTCCCGGGCGCTGCGGCTATTGCCCCCATACCACCATGCGGGATCGCTGGATGGCCCGAGATATGGACATGGAGACCTTCGGTTTTTTGTGGCCCCTGATGCGCCGGGCCAGTCGTGTGCACCTCCAAGGTTGGGGCGAACCACTCATCCACCCGTGCTTTTTCGATATGGTCTCGCTGGCGAGAAAGGCCGGGTGCTCCGTTTCCACCACCACGTGTGGGCTGCCCATGGATGAGGAACTGGCAAAGAACCTCGTGGAGAGCGGAGTGGACATCCTGGCCTTTTCTTTGGCGGGCATCGACTCCCTGAGCAATGCATCCCGTCGGGGCGTCGACTTCGAGCGGGTTTGTCGGGCCGTCTCTCTGCTTCAGGCCGTCCGAAAGTCACGAACGGCGGTCCACCTCGAGGTACATTTCGCCTACCTGATGCTGGCCTCGAACGTCGAAGCCGTGAGGGGGCTTCCCAAACTCATGCAAAACCTGGGTGTGCATGCGGCGGTGATCAGTACACTGGATTTTCTTGCCGGACCTGAATGGCAGGACGAAGGTTTCGCACTGCACGAAACGGAGAAACTGGGATGGGCCTCCGCCGTCCTCAAGGAGACTGAAGCCGAGGCTCGACGTCTCGGGTTGGGCTTTCATTGGGCGCTCCCCAATCCATGTGCTTCCGGAAGGATCTGCCGGGAGAACATCGCTCGTTCTGCCTTCGTGGGGGTGGACGGCTCCATATCCCCCTGCGTGTATCTGAATCTTCCGATTTCGGGTCCTGATCCCAACCGCAGGGTTTTCGGGAACGTCCGGGATGAAGATCCCCTTGCCGTCTCGGAGAAACAGGACTTCCGCCGGTTCCGAGATGCCCTGGCGGCCGGCAGCCCGGACTCGGCGTGTCAAAACTGCGTCAAAAGGTTCGAGATCTGAAATAGAGTTGCACAGGAGGGCAAACCACGTGGGGAAGGATGCATCGGCACTTACCCCCGTGGAATCAGCTCAACTGGAAACCAGTCCGGAGGAACTGCACTGCGGGCGGGATATGTAGAGACCAGAAAACAGGTGTCCCGGAACCTTATCCGGCTTGAACGAAAAGACCAGGATTTGTAACGGAAGTGCAAATAGCTGGTTGGGAGTGGTAGTTATGCAAGTCGATGAGATGATGAGGTTTTTGGTGGGCGGGAGAGGATTCGAACCTCCGACCTCCACCGTGTGAGGATGGCACTCTCACCGCTGAGTTACCCGCCCATGTCCCAACTGTGTCGTAGGACCGAAACACTGATACAATAAAACCGATCGGACTGCAACAGCAAACCTTTCTACTGCCGGTGCTGTTCCAGTTGCCTCCCGCGAAGTTCCCGAAAATATCGAGGGTCATTGCTGTTTCTTTTTGGACAACCCCTGCATGCGCAACCGCAGGTAGTCTTCTTTGGCTTGCTCGTCCCTGGGATCGAGCTTGAGCAGTTGGTCCAGCTTTTTCAGCGCTTCCGCCGTATTGCCCGTGGATTCATACAGGCGTGCCGCCTGTCGCAAATGTTTTTTCTCCCTGGGTTGGAGGCGAATGAGATGGTCCAGTTGTTTCAAGGCACCTTTGGTATCGCCGGTCTTCAGGAGTCCGTACAGCAGGTAATTGTGGAGTTGGACGGAATCCTGCCGTTTTTCCTCCAGGCCTCGGAAGAATTCGACCATTCCCTTGTAGTCTTTCCTGGAATCATAGGCCTTGAAGAGCGAATCGAGGGTTGCGCTGTTGCCGGGGTCCAGGTGGGCCAGCTGAGCAAGGATTTCCATTTCTCCCTTGGTGTTCTTCTGTTTGCGGTACAGATCCAGGAGATATTTTCGGGATTCCAGGTCCCTGGGATCCATGGCCGCCATTTTTGCGAAAGCTTCCGTGGCCTTGTCCCACTTTTTCGATTCATAGTAGAGGACCCCAAGGTTGTACAGCAGGGTCTTGTTTTTGGGCTGAGCGGCAAGGAGTTTTTCATAGATGTCCTGCAGTGCCCCCTTGTCGTTCATCTTCTCCAGCACGGCCGCCATCCGGAGGAGAGCTTCCTTATTGCCGGGATTCTTCTGGAGGACCGCCTGGTACGTACGCCGCGCGCTGGCAAAGTCCTTCCTCTTTTCTTGAAGTTCCCCCAATTGCATCCAGCTGCGTATGTCCGAAGGATTCTTGTGGAGGTAGCGCTCCAGGGCATGGATGGCTTTGTCCATGTCCTCGCCGTGTTGATAAGTCACCGCCAGGTTGTAGTACACATCCGGGTCTTCAACCCCTGATTTGATGGCCTTTTCGTAGGTGGCCGCGGCTTTGGCCCAATTCCTGGCCTGGGTGTTGAGCTCGGCCAGGACGAGGAGCAGGGAGCTGTGGAACGCTTTGGGCACCTCGTGCTGATGTTTTTCCAGGAATCTTCCCGCTTCTTCCTTGGACTTGTTTTTTTGGAGATAGTCGACAAACTCCTTGAACAATTCCCGATCCTCCGACAGCCGGAGCAGCTCGAGGTAGGTCATCAGGGCGTCATCGACCCGCTTTTGGATCTGATAGATGGTGAGGAGGCGCTCCAAAACCGTCTTGGTCTTGCCGACCTCGTTGATTTCCTTGTATAGCTGTGCAGCCTCGTCGTAGCGCTTGGAGTCAAAATAGAGGGTCGCCAGCTGCGTCTTGACCAGAACATTTCCCGTGTTTTCCTGGAGGGCCTTTTCCAGGTAGAAGATTTTGCGCTCCATGTCCTCAGTAGTGTTGGCCTTCTGGAGCCAATCCTTGGCATCCAATTGCACCAGGAATGAAACTTTTCCGATGGGGCGGTTCCACAGAAGGACCCGGAGTTCGATGGTCTTGGGGGTTTCAAAGGATTCGTTGGGCATCAACTCTCGAAAAACTCTGGGTTGCGTTCGTAAGGCCCGGGCGTCGATCTCCGACGCCGTCACTTTGGTTCCCCACGATACCCAGCCATCCGTCTTGACCTGCAGAAGTTGCAGGGAATCCCGGGGATTGACGACGCATTGGCTATTGGGAAGAAGGATGACCTCCTTCCCATTGTGGAGAAGTCGGATGGCCACCAGTTCCTTGGGGAAGGGCAGGTAGGAACTCACCGCCGACAGGAGGGTCGGGTTGAGGAAGAAGAGAACCCCGGCTGCCGTGACGACCAGAAGCAGGATCCACAGCAGAGCCGATAAAAAACGGGACTGCTTCCCCTTCTTTCTCGAACGGGTGATGGAATCATCCAGGCTGTATGGGTAGCCGCCGGGCTTTTTGGGACTCATGGCGCTTTCGTTCGCTCCTCATCCGTTGCGAACATCCCGTAGAGCTGCAGAATTTCCCTGGATGTCAGAAATCGGAAGGTTGCAGGTTTGAGATCTCCAAGCCGAAGCGGACCGTAGGCCACCCTTCGAATCTTAAGGACGGGGTGGCCGACGGCTTCTCCCATTTGTTTGATCTGCCGATACCATCCTTGATGCAAGACAATTTTCAACCAGGAAGAGCCGGTTGTTTGTCGAAGCACCCACACCTGGGCGGGAGCGGTCGTTCCCCTGGGCAGGCTCACCCCGGATCGGAGCCGCTTCAAGGCTTCGGAGTCCGGGATTCCCCGAACTTTCACCTCATAGATCTTGGAAACCCCGTGACGGGGATGTTGCAGCCGATGGGCCAGAAATCCGTCGTTGGTGAGCAGCAGGAGACCCTCGGCGTCGTAGTCCAGCCGACCCACGGGGAAAAGGCGGATTCCCATTGGAGGGATATAATCCATCACAGTTTTTCTGCCCTGGGGATCCCGCACCGTGGTGACGCACTTGGTGGGTTTGTTGAAGAGCAAAACCACCTTTTTCGGTTCAGTGGCGACAGGAGCATCGTCCACCCGGATCCGGTCGATTTCGGGATGAACTCGGGTTCCCAACTCCCGGACAATACAGCCGTTTACCGCCACCCGCCCCTGTCGGATCATCTCTTCCGCCGCTCGGCGCGAGCCCAGCCCGGCCTGGGCAAGCACTTTCTGAAGCCGGATTCCCTTCATGGCACCTTATCCTCGCGAGTGAGTTCCCCCGACATGAACGGTGTTTTCAGGGCTTCATGGGACGGATCCCCACGGCCTCCCGCACCTCGGCAATGGTTTCGGAGGCCACCTTCGCCGCAGAAGAAATGCCCTCTCGAATGGTCTCGTACACATGGTCCATTTTCCCCTCGAGCTCCATTCGCTTGTCTCGGATGGGGTTCAACCGCCGGAGGACATTCTTGATAAGGATCTTTTTGCATTCGATGCACCCGATGCGGGCCGTGCGGCAACCTTCGGCCACCTCTGCAATTTCGGAAGGCGACGAATAGAGGCTGTGAAGGGCAAAAACCGGCGACAAATCCGGATTTCCACGGTCGTTCCTTCGAACCCTGGCCGGGTCCGTCATCATCTTCAGGATCTTCTCCCGAATACTCTCTTCCGGTTCGGTAATGAAGATGCAGTTTCCGTAGCTCTTGCTCATTTTTCGTCCATCGGTCCCCGGCAACACGGGTGCTTCGGTGAGAAGAACCTCGGGAACGGGAAAGATCTCTCGATGGTAGATGAAATTGAATCTGCGGGCAATCTCCCGGGTCATTTCCACATGAGGGAGCTGGTCTTTGCCGACGGGAACGCCGTGGGCGCGATAGATGATGATGTCGGCGGCCTGGAGGACCGGGTATCCCAGGAAGCCGTAGGTGGCCAGGTCCTTCTGATCCAGCTGCTGCTGTTGTTCCTTGTAGGTGGGATTACGCTCGAGCCAGGGCAGGGGGGTGATCATCCCCAAGAGAAGGTACAGCTCAGCGTGTTCTTTCACTTCGGATTGGATGAACAGGGTGGCCTGACTGGGATCGAGACCGGCGCTCAGCCAATCCAGGATCATGTCCCAGGTGTTTTCGGTGATTCGCTCGGGAGATGAGTAGTCGGTGGTGAGGGCATGCCAGTCGGCAACGAAATAAAAGCAATCATATTGGAACTGGAGTTGAATCCAGTTATCCAGAGCTCCGTGAAGATTTCCCAGGTGAAGCCGGCCCGTGGGCCGCATCCCGCTCAAGATCCGCTTTCGCTCCGTCATTCGGATGGACTCCTTCCTAAAGCAGTAAATTCACGAAAAGGTTCAAAACGGGCCGCACGATGTAGCTCCAAAAATCGCTGATGATGAACAGCAGAACAATCAGCATGCCGTAGCGTTCGAGCTTCTCCAGTTGAACGGCCAGACCGAGAGGCAGCAGTCCCACTAGAATTCGGCCTCCATCCAACGGGGGAACGGGCAGCAGGTTGATGACCATCAATACCAGGTTGAACTCGACGGAGATCCCCGCCATCCTTTGTAGAGGTTCGGCAATCCATGCAAACTGGGAGGTTCCCTGGGACCCGGGGGCAGCATACTCCGACAGGATCAGATGATACACCGCGGCACTCAGACAGGCCAACAAGAGGTTGGATAGGGGGCCCGCCGCGGAAACCAAAGCCATATCCCTTCGACCGCCCCGCAGATTCGAGAAATTCACGGGTACGGGTTTGGCCCACCCAAAAAGGAACGGCGACCGCATGGCAATGAGGGCCACGGGCAGAAGGATGGTTCCGATCAAATCAATGTGCACAAAGGGATTCAAAGTGATGCGCCCGAGCAACCGGGCCGTCGGGTCTCCCCGCTTCTCGGCGATGTACCCGTGGGAAACTTCATGGACCACCACGGCGAGCAGCAGAGGGACAGCGTACAGAAGAGCTACGGCAATCATCTCTTTCCACATGGAAACTCACCAGGTCCGGCCCTCAACAGTCGCGACGAAGGCTGAAAACCGCCCGATGTTCGAAGCGCATCACCGGCTTTCATCCCGAGGACGATGTGGACCGGGGGTCGGAACCCTTTTGGGTCATGAGGTGCTGGTAGTGTCGCTGCAAATACTCGATCTCTTCCTGCCGATCCCTGGTTTCCCCGTTCAAACGCGCGGTGAGCAAGTCATCCAGAATCGTCCGGTACACGGGACCCGGAAGGATTCCCAGGGCCTTCAGATCCCGCCCCATCAGCTCCGTTCGCATGTTCCGGTATCGGTGAAAATAGTGGCTGATCGCTTTGCGGACGTCTTCCCGCTGAGTCTTTGCCATGAGGAACAGGAGCTCTTCGGGCCGGAACGGCTGAAGTGCCCGATAGATATCACTGGGCTGTGGATCAGGCAACAGGAAAACCCCCCCCAGCAGTTTCCCGACCTCCGCATAAGTCCAAAGGATTCTTTCCTTCTCGGCGCTATTGAGTTCGAGACGCCCGAAGGCCTTCTCAAGTTCCGTTTGGGTAAGGCCGGATAGGAGAGCGAGGAAGTGCACCCACCATTTTTCGAGGGGTTCGTCCAGGAAACTGAGGCGATACCATGAGGTCACCTCATTCACCCGGGCGACCAGCTCTTCCATCTTGGCATCAAATCGCATCTTCCGAGAAAGAACGGCAAGGACCCCGTATTCGGACATCCTCTTGAGGGCTGGGAGGGGATTGTCTTCCATGAGGATCAGTTGGAGTTCGTGATAAAAGCGGTGTCCTCCGAGCTTCTGGATGAGTCCCATCTGGACGGCGTTGCGAATCAGATTGGCGGTCTGTTTGGCGATGCGAAACCCGAACCGCTGCTCGAAACGGATGGCCCGGAGAATTCTGGTCGGGTCTTCCACGAAGCTTAGATTGTGCAGGACGCGAATCATTTTCTCCTTGAGGTCCCGCTGTCCCCCGAAGAAGTCGATCAACTGGGCGAAATGGTTGGGGTTCAACGCCATGGCCAGGGTGTTCACGGTGAAATCTCGGCGGTACAGGTCCATTTTGAGGGAGCCGAATTCAACGATGGGAAGAGCGGCCGGGTACTGGTAGTACTCGAAGCGGGCCGTGGCGATGTCCACGCGCTGGCCCCCCGGAAATATGAGGACCGCCGTGTTGAATTTCTTATGAGTTCGGACCTTGACGTGGTGTGCCTCGGCAAAAGCTTTGGCGAACTCGATTCCGTCGCCTTCCACCACCACGTCGATGTCGAGATTGGGCCGCCGCAAAAGGAGATCCCGGACAAAGCCGCCCACGGCATAGGCGTTGAAATTCAGTTTCTCCGCAAGTCTGCCCAGGTCTCTCAGAATTTGAATGACCTCGGAAGGTAACTGCTCGAGGATGACGCCCAGGATGTTCTTCCTCTTGGGCCAATGGGCCTGGTTCAAATCGTCGTACAAGGCCCTGGGCGTCACCGTATGGTCTGAAACGAGAAAGTTCAAAAGGTCCCTGCGTGTGATGACGCCCAGTAGCTTTCCGTCCTCGACCACAGGCAAAATACGCTGCTGTTGTTCCACCAGCTGAGTCTGGATCTCGATCAGGGTGGCGCCCGGTTCCACCGTCGAGAAATCCGAGCTCATGAATTCCCCCACCTTCCGATGATCGAGCCCGTGGAAGATGGCCTTCTCGATGACCTGGCGGTTGATGATCCCCACCAGCTGTCCCTCTTCCATGACCGGCATAGCGTTGATATTGTACCGAACCATGATCCGTTCCGCGTCCCCAAGGGTACGGTCGGCTTCCGAATAGATCACGGGGCTGGTCATGAGGTTTTCCGCCGAGGGGAAGGGTCTGACGGAGCTTTTCAAGACTTCGAGGAGGCGGTCTTCCGCCTGGTTCAAGGTCATGTCCCGAATGCTGGCGGATGCCGCGTCGGAATGGCCTCCGCCTCCGAAATAACCGGCGATCTCGGCCACGTTGACTTCGGGAATGCGGCTTCGAGCCACCAGATAGATCCGGTCTTCCATACGGGCCAGGGCGATGATGACATCGAGATTGACGATGTCCTTGAGCTTGTGAACGAGAACGGCGAAATCCGCTACGTACTTGTCCACCGACACCGTGGCCACGCAGACTTCGATCCCCTGGATGTTGAAGGTCCTGGCCGACAACAGCAGCTCATTGAGGAGGCTCACCTGTTCGGCGGTGAGCTCCTGGGTGACCATGTCCGCCACGACGTTCAGGTCTGCGCCCCAGCGGCGCAGACAGGATGCCGCCTCGAAGTCTTCAGGAGTGGTCGAGTTGAACGTGAAGGACCCCGTATCCTCGAAGATCCCCAGACTCATGATGGTGGCCTCTTCCGCCGTGACGGGAATGTTTCGTTCTCGGATAAGGTGGGTGAGGATGGTGACGGTGGCACCCACGGGTCTGATCACTGAAAAATGGCCCCGGATGTCGTCTTCACTGGCTGGGTGATGATCATAGATATGAATGTCCAGATCGGCTCTGCCCAGGATTTCCTCGAACTTTCCGATGCGGGATTTCTGGCGCGTATCTACCAGGATCAGGCGGCGGATCTCCTCGAGGTCAATGTCCCTGAGGCGCTTGAAATCATACAGGTATACCGTGGACTTGACGAAGAATTCCCTCAGGGTGCGCTCCTGTGACCCGGGAAAAACCAGGAGAGCGTCGGGATAGAGCTTCTTGGCTGCGATCATGGAAGCCATCGCGTCGAAGTCGGCATTGACATGGGTGGTGATCACTTCCATCGAGGTTCCTCAGGGGCGGGGATGATGCTTTTCGTGGATCTCCTTGAGCCGTGCCCTGGCCACGTGGGTATAGATCTGCGTGGTGGAAATGTCCTCGTGGCCGAGCATTGCCTGCAGGGATCGGAGATCCACCCCATTTTCCAGCAGGTGAGTGGCAAAAGAATGACGAAGCATGTGGGGAGTCAGGTTCGCACGGATTCCCGCCTTGAGAGCGTAGCGTTTGATCATTTTCCAGACGGCCTGGCGGGAGAGCCGCCGGCCCCGGTGGTTCAGGAAGACGTCCCGCGTGGAGCTCTTCCCGTGCTTGAGCAGCAAGGACCTCCCCTCCAGGAGAAAGGCGGAAAGGGCCTCCGCGGCATATTCCCCCATGGGGACCAGGCGCTCCTTGTCCCCTTTGCCCCGAACCACCAGGTAGCCCGCTTCGAGGTGGACCTGCTGGATCTGGAGGTTCGTGAGTTCACTGACCCGCAGCCCCGTGGCATACATCAGCTCGAGAATGGCCTTGTCCCTTTGGCCGTAAGGGACTGCGGAGGGTTGTGGGCTGGACAGCAGGGAATCCACCTCCTGGGGGGAAAGAGCCTTGGGAAGAGGGGGCCTGAGCTTGGGAAGCGGCACACGGGCCAATGGATTGCGGGAGATGAGCTCCCGACTTTCCAGGTATTTGAAAAAGGACTTGAGGGCCGCAAGGCGGCGAGCCTTGGTGCGTACGGACAAGTTCGACCCCATGGATTGATAATATCCGGAGAGATGATCCCGAGTTACCTGTTCCCAACTCCGGACACCCTGGTCCCTGAGGTACCGGCACGCCTCCGCGAGATCGTGGCTGTAGGCGGAAATGGTATTGGTGCTGAACCCCCGTTCCACGGACAAGGACACCAGGAAAAGATCAAGTCGGTTTTCCATCTCAGGGTAGGACTCCGCTGCCGTCGAGGGATTTCGCCCTCAGGAAATCAACGAACCGCCGCGACCACGGGAACCGAAACCACTGTCTTCCCCTGTTCTTCTCCCTGTTCATGGATTTCAGACAGCTTTCCCGGGAGCGACGGTCGAAGTGTACGTCTGGAAGTGGTAATCCACAAGGAGGGAGGTGTGGACCTCATTTCCCGATCGCCGAGTGGAAACGATGTCGATATGGTGGGTTTTCCCCTCGTAGTCGGAAAAGGTGACGCGGCTCCCGTCCTCGAACCCCCCTCGCCGGTACCATACGTCGGGGGGGAGCAGCCATGGTTTGCCGTATCGATCCTCGAAACGGAAATAGTCGAGTGCATCCCTGGGAAACATGAGGTACAGACAAAGCTCTTCGTCGCTCACGGACCGCTGAAGATCCAATTCCAGCTGGGACCGCCGCTTGTCAAAATCTTCGTCCTTCAGCCGTTGGATCCCGGCTTCCTCGGCCAGGATCTGAAACCACCTCCTGCCGTCCGAGCGTTGATGTTCGAGGACCTTCTGGAAAATCCACTCCTGGGGTTCGTAGAACGGAAAGGGACCATAGCGTCCGAGAAGGAGGCGCTTGAGGTCGTCGGACGGCTTCTCGTAGCGTCCGTGAAGAACATTGTTCACGGCGGTCGTCCAGAGAATCTGGCTGGCGGGGGTAACGGACCAGATATTGCCCAGTTCCCGGTTCACCCGGATCAGCTCCTCGAAGACTTCATGAACCCTTTCAAGGAGCCCCAGTTTTTCCGCTTGTTCGAAAGCGATGCTGGCAGCGCCGCCGGTGAGTTTGTGTCGCTTGACCGTCGGATCGAAACCCCGGTATGGAGTCTCGAACCGATCGTAGAGGCGCCGTTCCCTGCGCAGCACATCCGAAGCATCCACCAGGGGTTGCACCTTCAAAGTCGGGGACCGCAGGCCGTAGTCGTTGAGAATCTGGATAAGGCTCAGAGCCGGTGCCTGGCTGTAGATCCCCCCAAACCCGTGGTCGCTGACTTCCACGATTTTTACGCCCTCGACCACGGCGGCAGTCATCCTCGCCAGGTCGTTCCCGTCGGTGTTGTGGCCGTGGTATGCCAGGATAAGGTTCGGAAACCGTTTTTGAATGGAGTTCACCAGTTCGGCGATTCGCCTGGGAGAACCTACGGACGAGTGGTTCTTGATACTTAGAATGATATCTTCTCCCACGGCGGTGAGGATTTCCTCGACTTTTCCCAGGTAGAAGTCATCGGTATGGCCGATTCCCGTGCTGAAACAAATGGATGCGATGAGGGTTTTGCCGGCCTTTTTGATCTCGTCGGTCACCACCTCCATGTTGGGAATGTGATTCATGCAGTCATAAACGCGCCACACGTCGATATAACGGGAAAACAGCCGGACGGCGAGCCGTAGAACGTTGTCGGGGTATGGTCGGTAGCCGAAAAGGCACCGGGCCCGGATACATGCCTGCAGAAGGGTTTGGGGCATGGTTCTACGAACGAGACGAAGCTTTTCGAAGGGGTTAATCTGTTTGCGCATGAGATCCATGTGAATGGTGACGCCTCCCGAAATTTCGAAGGCGAAGTAGCCGGTTTCATCCCGGTAGGGAGCCACCTTGAGGGTGGTGTGAGGCAGAATGCGACCCTTAAAGTCCGACTGGGAGACATCCCGTTCGTTGTTGGTCATGAAGTAACCGGGGGTGTCCTTAAGGAACTTTCGGATCTCCCGGCTGGACATCTTCGGAGTGATGCGCTCGTCGTTGGCCGACATACGATTGAACTCCCTTCGACTTTATTCCCATGGCCACGTGCGCACGGCACGCTAAAAAAGTTGGGGGTCCCGACGGATTCACGGGTTGCCGGGGACTCTTGCTCCGCCTGACGGACCCCTCTCGCCGGAACTCCGTACCGACCCTGTGTCGATCTTCGAGGAGAAGAAGCAACAATCATGGCTCCGCATACGGGTTATATCCGTGGGCATTGATCTCAGCAATGAGGCTTGCCAGCTTCTCGATGTCGGGAACGTCTTCCTGGTAGGACAGAAGTTGAGGATGCGTCTCGATGTAGGAGGTGTCGAATCGTTGCTCGATGAAATCGGGATCTTTGAGAATCTGCCGGTAGAAAGGAATGGTCGTTTTGACTCCCGCGATGGTGAAGCCGCTCAAGGCCCGGTCGAGCCGATCCACCGCCTCTCGCCAGGTGAAGCCGTAGACGGTGAGCTTCACCAGCATGGAGTCGTAATAGGATGGAATTTCGTAGCCCTGGTACACAGCTCCGTCCAACCGCACCCCATGGCCTCCCGGCGTGCGATAGATCTTGATTAGCCCCGGGTTTGCAAGGAAGTTGTTCTTGGGATCCTCGGCAGTGATCCGAAGCTCGATGGCCATTCCCCGAAAGGTGACATCCTTCTGCGTGATGGAGAGAGGTTCCCCTGCCGCGATGCGGATCTGCTCGCGCACAATATCGATCCCGGTGATCATCTCGGTCACGGTATGTTCCACCTGGATTCGGGTGTTCACTTCCAAAAAGTAAAACCGGTCTTCCCTGTCCAGGAGAAACTCGACGGTGCCCGCATTGACATAGTTGGATGCCCTGGCGGCCTGCACCGCCGTTCCGCAGATTTCATCGAGCATCTGCTGTGGGAACAAGGCGGGGGCGATCTCGATCATCTTCTGATGACGACGCTGAATGGAGCAGTTCCGGGTTCCCAGGTGGACCACGTTTCCGTGCTGATCCGCCAGGATCTGGACTTCCACATGGCGCGGCTTGGTCAGGCCCTTTTCCAGGTAGATCCGGTCGTTGCCGAAGGCCATCCGGGCTTCGGACCGGGCCGTTTTGATACCCTTCACCAGTTCTGACATCTTCCCGGCCGCTCGAATGCCACGTCCCCCGCCTCCCGCTACCGCCTTGATCATGACAGGGAATCCGAATTCCTCAGCGAACTCAACGGCCTGACGCTCCCCCGCCTCATTGTCGGCCAGGATCTCCGTGCCCGGGATCACCGGGATCCCCGCCTTGACCATGATCCCACGGGCAATCACCTTGCTGCCCATGTCACTGATGACCTGGGGGGGAGGTCCCACAAACGCCAGACCCGCTTCGATGCATCGCCTGGAAAAGGCCGGATTCTCCGCAAGAAAGCCGTATCCGGGATGAATGGCTTCAGCGCCGACACTTTGTGCCGCCTGGATCATTCTATCGATATTCAGGTAGTCCTTACGGGGTCCGGAGCCAATGCAGACGGCTTCGTCCGCCCTCATGATATGCAAGGAGGTCTTGTCCGTTTCCTCGTAAACGGCCACGGTCTTGATTCCCAATTCCTGGGCCGCTCGGCTGATGCGGATGGCGATCTCCCCGCGGTTTGCCACCAATAGCTTCTTAAACATAAGGTTTCCCGTCCTTGATGAATTCGTTCGGCAATGACTTCCGAACACATTAGTACACGGTATGCGGGTCTCTTAGCACAAGTGAGGATAAAGCTTCAATGGCGGAAGTATAAGGACGCGACAGGCGCTGTGGAGAAACTCCCGGGGGAAGACCCTTTGCCGTTTCAAGACCTTTGGTCACGGGCGACCGGCCGATCGAACCTTCGGGATCGCCGCCTCCGGTTCAGCCGGTTGAGGTATTCACGATCCAGCAGATCACACTTGAAGGGCTTGATGACGGCATTCACCTCCCACTTGGGCCGATTCTCGTCCCGGAGGAGGTCCTTGATGCTGTTCCAACTTACGGGAGTGTAAAAGTCACAGTCCTTGCCCTGGTTGAAAAACTCGCAGTGCTGCTGGCTCACATATTTTTCATATTTCTTGCAATATTGGATTTTCATCGATCCCAGCTCTCGCTCTTCCATTGAATTCCGCACATGACCCCGGGAGGATGATCACATGCCGGATCAATGTAACCGCGCGATGGGAGTTCGACAAGATCAAATCCAGTAATTTTTGAAGGAATATCAAGGAACAATCGAAGAAATGGCCTTCGGTTCCTGTGCAGAGAGCCCTTCCCGGCAAGCGGTACAAACAGGCAGTTGTGTGATCGACCTCAGCGGAATGCTTGCGATGTGGCAAGGACGCGAGCTACCGGTTATCCTGATCCTGCGTGACACCGAACGACTTCTTCACGCAGCCAAGAATGACTTCCCGGATGGGCACCCGGCTGTGGAAGCTCGGGCTATCTCTACGGTTTTCACCTTCTTGATTTTTCCTCCTCATTGAATACGCTGAAGAAATGGGGAAGGGTTCTCCATCTGCGGCAGGCACTTTGGAGCAAGATACGACGGAATCTATTTCATGGATGTTTTCGGCCGGCATGTGTTGCGGGATTCTCCATGTTCTTCCTGGTCTGCCGAGAAAAATTCCGTTCCCGGTGTAACAATTGGTGGTTCGGATGAGACTTTCAAAGTGACAGGATCTCGAAAGGATGCATTCCAGGGCATGGCAGATACGGAATGTGGGAAGACGGGTCTTTCTGAGGATGAGGCACAGGAGCGGGATGCCATCCAGCGGGTCCTCCGTGGAAATGTGAATGCCTTCGAGCTGTTGGTGAACCGCTATAAGGCCCTGGTCTTCCACATTGTAGGCAGGCACGTTCCCCGGGACCGGGTCGAGGATGTGGCCCAGGAGGTATTCTTCGAGGCGTTTCGTTCCATCAAGTCCTTTTCCGGGTTGAAGCCTCTGGGACACTGGCTTTCCCGGATTGCCGTGAGGTGCTGTGCGGATTTTTGGCAACGAGGGCAGGGAGGTCGGGAAATGCCGCTGAGCAGCCTTTCGACTGCGTCGGAGGCGTGGTTGGAAAAGGTGCTGGCGGCGCCGTCTCGAGAGGCTTTCCTCCAGGAAGCGTCGCGAAAGGAGGCGGCGGAGGTCCTGGAATATGCCTTGGGCCGGCTTTCCCCCAAGGACCGGATGGCGCTCACCCTGGTGCATCTCGATGGCCATCCTGTGAAGCATGCCGCTGAACAACTGGGATGGAGCCCGGTTTCGGTGAGAGTTCGAGCCTACAGGGCGAGGAAGAAACTGCGAAGGATTCTCTCGGGGTTGTTGGAAGAGGGGCGGAGTGAGGCATGAAGCGGCGAAGAGACAAGATTCATAGAATCGAGAGCGCTCTCATTCACTACCACCGGAATGTCGCAGGAGGGCCGGTGGGGGATTCGGCCTGGCAGAGGAGACTCATGGCCGGGGTTCGACAGGAGGCCTTATCGAGTCCCGGCTTGCCGGAAAACGGGACGGCATTGACCCGAACGGTCTACCGCTTTGCCGTGGTGACCCTGCTGGTGGTGTTTTTCCTGGCGATCATTGTCATGGATTCGAACGTCGATACTCAATACGAACTGGCAGAGCTCATACTGAGAGACACCACCGGTATCGACATGGCCCGTTCCTTCGGGGTCCTGTGATACGAAACGGTGGTTGGAACACCGTTTTAATGATTTCGGTTCGGCGACGGACCGCTTTTCGGGTTTCTGGTGAAAGGAGGCCTTGGCTGGTGAAAAGATGGAGATTGTGGGTGGGACTTGTGATCCTATTCCTGTCCGGGGTGCTTGCCGGCGCGTTGGGGACCGTGGCGTTTTCCGAGCATCTGGCCCTCAAGATCCTCGGCGGGAAAGGACCCATGGTGGAACATATCCTGACAAAGCTTACCCGGGAGCTGAACCTGACGGAACAACAGCGGGAACGAGTCACGGGGATCGTCTGCCGGACCCATAAGGAATTGACGGCCCTGCGGGAGAAAAGCAGGCCCGAGAGAGACGAAATCCTGCGCCGAAGTCACGAGGCCATGAAGGCGGAGCTGACAACCCGGCAGCAGCAGAAGCTGGACCAGTTCTTCGAGCGGGAAAAGGCACGGTGGACGCGCAGAGAGCATGGGATGGCCCGTGGAGAAGGCAGCTCGAAGGGTCTTTGTGATTGAAGTCTTCGTCGCACAGATGCATGATCGGGACCTTTGCTGGATCGTCTTGACAAGAACGGACGATACCGGAAGGCCGGAAACGAGGGGAAGTGCCTGCGTTCGTCGTTCCATACCGGTCTTTATCCTATGTTGTGATCCGCCGTCTCGTGTCACGCGGTGGAAGTGACTTTTGGGGGGAACGGGAGAAGTATGAAACTTATGACTAATCGCGCATGGAAACGAATCCTTCTTTTGGGGATCTTCATAGCCTTCATCGGTGCTGCCGCAATGTTTTATCCCTCCCACGGCGGCAAATCCCCGGATGCCTTTCGCAAGGGGATCGTCCAAAGGGGGGACGTGCAGTGGAGCATCAGTGCCACCGGCACTGTGGAACCCGAGGAGCTGGTGGATGTAGGAGCCCAGGTGGCAGGGAAAATTGTCTCCTTTGGGTGGGATAAGCACGGGAAGCTCATCGACTACGGGTCCTTGGTGGAAGAGGGAACCGTCCTGGCCCAGATCGATGAAGCCTTGTACCAGGCGGATGTGGCCCAGGCGGAAGCGCAGCTGGGTCAAGCCGGGGCGGCTCTGGAGAAGGCCGAGGCAGACTTGGTTCAACTTCAAGCCAAGTACTCCCAGGCGGAGAGGGACTGGGGGCGGGCCCGCAAGCTGGGTCCGTCGGATGCCCTGTCACAGGCCGCCTATGATGCGGCCCTGTCGGCCTACGAAGTTGCCCGTGCCAATGTAGGGGTCGGCAAGGCGGCTGTTTCCCAGGCCAGGAATTCGGTGACGCAAGCGGAAGCCGTTTTGTCGCGGGCCAGGCAAAACCTCGACTATTGTACCATCAGGTCGCCCGTCAAAGGGATCATCGTTGACCGGCGGGTCAATATCGGACAAACCGTGGTGGCCAGCCTCAACGCTCCCAGCCTGTTTCTCATCGCCAAGGATCTCACTCGCCTCCAGGTCTGGGTCTCGGTGAACGAGGCGGATATCGGCAATGTCCACCCGGGCCAGTCGGTGCTCTTCAGCGTGGATGCCTTCCCGGGCGAGATTTTCGAGGGCAGGGTGAACAAGGTTCGTCTCAATGCCTCCATGACCCAGAATGTAGTGACCTATACCGTCGAGGTGAACACGGACAACTCCGACGGCAGGCTCCTGCCGTACCTTACGGCCAACGTGAGGTTCATCCTGGGAGAACAAAAGGGGGTTTTGACCGTGCCCAATGCAGCCTTACGGTGGACGCCGAATATCGAGGACGTTGATCCCGCCAGCCGGGAAAGCCTTGATTCCGACTCCCAGGATCTCCGGGAAAGGTCTCGGCAGACCGGAGGGGAGAAGGGGGGCCTCGGTTTTGTGTGGGTCCTGAAAAACGGTTTCGTTCGACCGGTCCCTGTCCGGGTGGGGCTCAATGACGGTTCCCGAACCGAGGTCGAGGGGGATGGGATCAAGGAAGGCATGGAGATCGTCCTGGGCGAGCAGGTCAAGCAGGCCGGCACTCCGCAGACTTCCGTCAACCCTTTTACACCGAAATTTCCTCAACCTTCACGAAGGGGCGGCGGCCCTCACTGATCTCCTGAATCCAAAAAGATTTGTGAGGTCGGAGACAATCCAGTGGAATTCGTTGAACTACGAAATGTTCACAAAGTGTACTCCTTGGGAGAAACCAGCATCCCGGTATTGAGAGGGGTTTCCCTTGATGTTTCCCGGGGAGAGTTCATAGCTCTCATGGGCGCATCGGGGTCGGGCAAAACCACTCTCATGAACATCCTGGGATGCCTGGACCGCCCATCTTCGGGAGAATACTGGCTGGATGGGTGCGACATCACAGCCTTGTCCTCGGACGAACGGGCTCTGTTGCGAAACGAGAAGATCGGGTTTGTGTTCCAGAACTTCAACCTTCTCCCCCGGACCAGCGCCTTGAAAAATGTCCTCATGCCCTTGTCCTATTCTTCCAATGCCCTTTCGGAGCGGGAGGGACGGCAACGGGGAGAAGATCTGCTGGAACGGCTGGGGCTGGGGAGCTGGCTCCATCACGAACCCTCCCAGCTCTCCGGCGGACAGCAACAGCGGGTGGCCATTGCTCGGGCACTCATCAACCGCCCATCCCTTCTCTTTGCCGATGAACCTACGGGCAATCTTGACTCGAAAACCAGCGAGGATGTTCTGAAGATCTTTCAAAGGCTCAACGAAGAGGAAGGAGTGACCATCGTGCTGGTCACCCACGATGAGAATGTCGCCCGGCATGCCGGGAGGGTTATTCGAATCCGGGACGGGATTATCGAGTCAGAGCAGATGACTTCTCAGGCACCCGTGGTCCGGTCTCCTGACGTCACGGGGACAATCGGTCAAGCTGGCGGGGACAAAAGGCGGACAGGGAAAGGGGGGAGGGTGCGAGGAGCGTTCCGCATGCTTCCCACGGCCCTCAACGGCCTTCGGAGGAACATCCTTCGAGCGGCCTTGACCACGCTCGGGATCATGATCGGAGTGGGCGCGGTCATTGCCATGATGGAGATCGGGCGGGGTTCTTCGACCTCCATCCAGCAAACCATCGCCTCCATGGGGGCCAACAACCTGTTGATATTTCCGGGGACGGTGGCCACCGGAGGGGTAACCTTCGGCAGCGGCAGCACTCTCACCCTCACTCCGGAAGATGCCGAAGCCATTCGATCCGAAATCCCCGGTGTCCGCGCGGTGGCCCCGGTGGTGAGGGCCCGGACTCAGCTCGTCTATGGCAACCGCAACTGGGTCCCGTCGGTGATCTACGGCACCACTGCCGAATTTCTCCTTGTGCGGGAATGGGACCTGGCCGAGGGGGATCCCTTCACCATCCAGGATGTGCGCAACGGCAGTAAGGTTTGCCTGGTGGGACAAACCATCGTGCGAGAGCTGCTTCAAGGGGAACCCGCCATGGGAAAGGAAATCCGCATCAACAACGTTCCCTTCAAGGTGGTGGGAATCTTGAACAGCAAAGGGGCCAATATGATGGGAATGGACCAGGACGACATTCTCCTGGCTCCCTGGACGACCATCAAGTACCGGGTTACGGGCAGCAGTCTAGGGAACACCAACCAGAGCGCTTCCTCATCATCATCGAGCACCTCCACCCAAACCAATACCACCAGCGACCTTTATCCCAGTTCCGGAACCAAACTCTACCCGGAACAGTCTTCAACCCAGGCGGCCAACAACCCAGTGCAGGTCCGATTCACCAATGTGGACCAGATCCTTGTTGCCGCCAATACAGCGGAAGAGATTCCCGCCGTCATCCAGGAAATCAGCCGGCTTCTGCGCGAGCGGCACCGGATTCGTGCCGGTAGGCCCGACGACTTCTACATCCGGGACTTGAGCGAGATTACCAAGGCCATGACCTCGACCGCCAACATGATGACCAGGTTGCTCCTGGCCGTGGCCCTCATTTCCCTGATCGTGGGTGGGGTGGGAATCATGAACATCATGCTGGTTTCCGTCACCGAACGGACCCGGGAAATCGGGTTGCGCATGGCTGTGGGAGCCCGCCAGCGGAGCATCCTCCAGCAGTTCCTGGTAGAATCGGTGGTTCTCTGCTTCCTGGGAGGAGCGGTCGGCATTCTCCTGGGACGAGGAATCTCTTCCGTGGTAACCCTGGTGCTCAAATGGCCCACCCGGCCATCCCTGGATGCCATCCTGGCTGCCTTTGCAGTTTCGGTCACCGTGGGCATCATCTTTGGCTATTATCCGGCCTGGAAGGCGTCGCGGCTGGATCCCATCATCGCCTTGCGCTATGAGTGACAAGGAGTGTTCATGCGTTTTCTGTTCCGCAGCACAAGAAGCGATTCCTATCCCAATCCGGTGCATGGGCGGGAAAGAAATACCGTTCAGGATGGAAAGTTGTGGGGCATTTGTTCCCGGTGCCTCTGCGGGTTCTGCATACTGTGCCTGGCGGGTTGCATGGTGGGACCCAATTTTCAGCCGCCCGAAACTCGAGTTCCTTCGCAGTGGAAAGGAGTAGAGAGTGATGCAGGCGAGCCGATCAGCCGAACCGTCCAGGGCGGTCGTGCGCTGGTGGAATGGTGGAAAGGCTTCAACGATTCTACCCTGACCTCCCTCATCGAGAGAGGCATCGAGTCAAACCTGGACATGCGGCAGGCGAGTTCCCGGATCCGGCAGGCGCGGGCGGCTCGAGGGATGGGTTTCGCCGCCCTGTGGCCTACCATAGGAAGCAATGCTTCCTACCAGCGCAGCGGCCCCCTGACCTCAAAGTCCGGGGACAATCCGGGGGGAGGGAGCTCCGTTGTGAGCGGAGGGAGCAGGATCGAGGAAAAGGACCTCTTTCAAGCAGGCCTGGATTCCTCCTGGGAGCTGGACCTTTTTGGAGGGACGCGCCGCAATATCGAGGCTCTCGATGCGGAACTGCGGGCGGCGGTCGAGGACCGGCGCGATGTGCTGGTGTCCCTTATCGCGGAGATCGGGATCAACTATCTGAGCCTTCGGGGAGCTCAGCAGGAGCTCGTGATCGCCCGGCGAAATCTCGACGCTCAGAGGCGCACGGCCGAAATCACGCGCAAACGGTACGAAGCCGGGTTTGTGAGCGGGCTCGACCTGGCAAACGCCGAAGCCCAGGCAGCCAGCACGGCATCCCAGATCCCGGTCTTGGAATCCACGACGCGGGAGGCGATCTACAGCCTGGGTTTGCTTCTGGGAAGGGAGCCGACTTCCCTGTTGTCCGAGTTGGATCTCGAAGAGACGATCCCTCTGCCTCCTCCCGAAGTGCCCGTGGGATTGCCGTCGGATTTGATTCGACGACGCCCGGACATCCGCCGTGCCGAAGCCCAGCTCCATGCGGCAACGGCGAGGATCGGGGTCGCCACGGCCGACCTTTTTCCCAAATTCTCCCTCACGGGGTCCTTGACCTTCTCGGAAGAGACCCTCAGCTCTTTGGCCAGGTGGAGCAGCGGGTACTACACATTGGGACCCAACATCACCTGGCCCATCTTTGACGCCGGCAAGATCCGATGGAACATCGAGGTCCAGAATGCCCTCCAGGAACAGGCGCTCTTGACCTATGAGAAAACCGTTCTCACCGCCCTCAAGGAGGTTGAAACGGCCTTGGCTGCTTATGCCAAGGAACAGGAGCATCTCAGGCTGCTGGAGCTTGCCGTGGAGAACAATCGCAAGGCTGTGGAGCTCTCGACCAAGCTCTATGTCGAGGGGGAGACCGATTTCCTGAATGTCCTCACTGCCCAGCGGTCTTTGCTGGTCTCCGAGGAGGCCATGACCCAGAGCACCCGTGACCTGGCCCTGCAGCTCGTCGCTCTCTACAAGGCCCTGGGTGGTGGCTGGAACCCGCAAGGATCCAATCCTTCCTCGTGATGCTCCAGGAAAAGCAGGGAGAGCATAACTCCATCCCATGAGGAGCGAGGAGGATCGAGTTTTTCTAAAAGCGTTGGAACGGGGTCCCCGATCCCGCCCGTCAATTGGGCCCCGAGGAACGGGGCCGAAGGAAGAGGGAGTGGATTCAGGATTCGGGGGCTTCCCGTCCGGCATAGAAATCCCGCCGCCATTGGAGAAAAGTCCCCGCCTCGACGGCTTCTCTCATGCTCTTCATCAGTGACAAATAATAGTGCAGGTTGTGAAGGGTGTTCAGGCGGTAGGCCAGGAGTTCCCTCGAGAGGTACAGGTGCCTCAGGTAGGCCCTGGAAAACCTTTGGCAAGTGTAACAGGTGCATCCGGGCTCGATGGGGTCCGGGTCGTCGGCGTGACAACTGTTCTTGATCTGGAGGTTTCCCCGGGAGGTGAAGAGCATTCCGTTTCGGGCATTGCGGGTGGGCATCACGCAATCGAAAAGGTCCATTCCCAGGCGGACTCCCTCGACCAGGTCCTCGGGGGTTCCGACCCCCATGAGGTAGCGGGGGTGCCGGGCCGGCATTCGAGGGGCGATGGCTTCGAGGACCGCCATCATTTCTTCCTTGGGCTCCCCAATGGAAAGGCTCCCCACGGCATACCCCTGGAAGCCGATCTCCATGAGTTGCTCCAGGCAGATGCTTCTAAGATCCGGGAAGACACTGCCCTGGACGATGCCGAAGAGGGCCTGGTCTCGGCGGGTATGAGCCTCCTTGCACCGTCTCGCCCAGCGGACGGAAAGGTCGGTGGATTGTTTCGCATATTCGTACGTGACGGGATAGGACGTGCATTCGTCGAAACACATGGCGATGTCGGATCCCAGTTGCTCCTGGATGCGGGTGGCCGCTTCCGGCGTAATTTTGTGCCTGGATCCGTCGATGTGGGACTGAAACAGAACCCCTTCCTCTTCGATTTTGCGGATCTTCGAGAGGCTGAAAACCTGGAAGCCTCCGCTGTCCGTCAAAATGGACCTCTGCCAGTGCATGAAGGAGTGAAGTCCCCCGAGTCGGGCGATCCGTTCCGCGCCTGGTCGCAGGTAAAGATGATAAGTGTTCCCGAGGATGATCTCCGCCCCCAGAGCCTCCAGTTCATCGGGAGAAACCCCCTTGACGGAGCCCTGGGTTCCCACGGGCATGAAGACCGGGGTTTGCACCGTACCGTGGGAGGTCTCGATTCGGCCCCGACGGGCATGACAGTCTGGATCCAGAGCAAGAATTTCGAAATTCACCGGCGGATCATTCCGTCAAAGAATCAGCATGGCGTCGCCGTAGCTGAAAAATCGATAGGAAGCGTGGATTGCTTCCTCGTAGGCCCGAAGAATTCGGTCCCGCCCCGCAAAGGCGGATACCAGCAACAGCAGGGTCGATCTGGGGAGATGGAAGTTCGTGATCAAGGCATCGATCACGTGGAATGCATATCCCGGATAAATATAGTGGTCGCAGTAGCCGGCAAAGGGAACGATTCTACCGAACCGGTCGTGAACCCACTCGAGGATGCGCACCACCGTCGTTCCAACCCCGACGATTCGCCTTCCCTCCCTCCTTGCCTTTTCAATGGTTTCGGCCGCTTTGGGACGGATTTCCGCGAATTCCGCGTGCATTCGATGGCGACGAATATCCTCGACACGGATGGGAGAAAAGGTTCCGAAGCCCACATGGAGGGTGACGGCCACCCGTTCCACACCCATGAGGTCGAGTTTCCGAAGGAGGGGGACGGAGAAGTGAAGGCCGGCCGTGGGTGCGGCCACGGCACCCGGTTGTCGGGCGTAAACAGTCTGATAGTCGGTGGCATCCTGGGGAAGGCTTTCGGGGTTGTTTCGATGAATGTAAGGAGGCAGGGGGACTTCTCCGACCCGGGCGAGAAGATCGAGGAGAGGCTCGGTTTCGGGAAATCCGATTCGAAAGGTCCCATCCTGCACGGGACCGAGAACGGCGAGGTACGTGCCATCTCGAAGGGCAATGGTCGTCCCGGCCTTGGGATATTTGGAAATCTTGAGGAGGCAGAGATAACCCTCGCGAGCCCCCAGGTCGGGGTCCTTGAAAGGATCCAGGACCAACAGTTCCACCTGGCCGCCTGTTTCCTTGGTGCCGCGGAGTCGAGCGGGAACCACGAGGGTATCGTTCACCACGAGAAGGTCCCCCGGGTGCAGAAAATCAGGGAGATCTTCAAACCGGTGGTGTGCCACACCGGTTCCGTCACGATCCAAGACCAGGAGACGGGAACCGTCCCGTCGTGAACAGGGTTCTTGGGCGATGAGAGATTCGGGCAGGAGGTAGTCGTAGTCCCGCAGGGAATAGCCGGGAACGGCCGACGGGGGAACTGAATCGAGTCGTGCCGGTTCACTCACGGTTCATCCCCCAAAACGTCGGCCCAGATAAACGAGCACGAAGCCGAGGGCCATCAAACTTCCGCCGAGAAAACGAAGGTACGAGGAAGGGAGGGTGCAGACCTTGAGAAGCCACCTCTTGAGCGGATCCGGTGCGGCAAGATAGGGCAATCCCTCGAAAAAGCAAATCAAACCGGCAACGGTCAACAGGTATCCTTTGAGCGTCATGCTGATCCTTCCAAGATTCCCTTTTCTTTTGATGTCGAATTGCCTAACATATTTACCGTTTCTTGCAAAGGGATCTCGCAGTTTCAAACGGGCAATCCAAAGAAGGGGAACCAAGGCACGGACAGAGGGTATGCCGCTCAGTTGGATAGAAGTCGATCTTGGATCTCTGCGTCACAATTACGACCAGGTCCGCCGGCGTCTGAAACCCTCGACGCACATCTTGGGGGTGGTGAAATCGGATGCTTACGGTCATGGGATGATCCCCGTGGCCCTCGAACTCGAGAAGTGCGGCATAGACTACTTTGGGGTCAGCAAATTCCGGGAAGCCGAAAAACTTCGGGCTGCGGGAATCAAGGTCCCCATTTTGCTCTTGCTGGGGATCGATCCCGAGGAGATGGAAGAGGCCATACGCCTCGAGGTACGTCCCAACCTCTACCGATTGGACCAGGCACGACAACTGAGTCGTGCGGCGCTCCGACTCGGCCTGCACGCCTTTTTCCACCTGAAGGTGGATACGGGGATGGGACGCTTAGGGGTTCCGTGGGATGAAGCGGACGGTTTCCTCGATGAGCTTCTGCTCCTGCCGGGGTTGAAGTTGGAAGGGGTGATCTCCCACTTTGCCGCGGCCGACGAAGTCGATAAGGCTTACAGCCAAATCCAGACCGACCGGTTCCAGCAGGTCCTTCGCCTGCTGACCCGGCGGGGTTGTCACGTGCCCTATGCCCACATCTCAAACAGCGCCGGAGTGCTGGACCTTCCCGGGGCTCATTTCCAGCTCGTTCGGCCAGGCATCATGCTTTATGGATCTTCCCCTTCCTCGGAGATCCTGGAGCCTGCGGATCTTCGCCCTGTCATGGCCTTCAAGTCGAAAATTCTGCAGATCAAGGACGTGGCTCCCGGGACCTCCATAGGATACGGGAGGACTTACGTCACGGAGAGGAGAACCCGGGTGGCCACTCTGCCCATCGGGTACGACGATGGGTATCCCCGCCTGCTTTCCAACCGGGGGCACGTGCTGGTGCGCGGCAAGAGAGCCCCCGTGGTGGGCCGAATCTCCATGAACATGACCACCGTGGATGTGACGGAAATTCCCGAAATCCAAGAAGACGACGAAGTGGTGATCCTTGGAAGACAGGGTTCGGAACAGATCCGGGCCGAAGAGATCGCGGCCCGATCCGGGACCATAAGTTATGAAATCTATTGCCATTTGGGCCACCATGAGTTCAAGGTTTTCTTGAATGCCCTGGATTCGGCCCGAGTGTCCGACTTCTGACTCAGGAGGTAAATCATCACCATGGGCATAGTTCGAAAACGGGTCGAGGATATGCTTTTCCGGGCGATCACCCGCCTTCTGGATTCCAAGACCCTTCCCGAATCCGTGAGCATCGAACTGGACATCCCCAAATTTTCTAAGCATGGTCATTACGCCAGCAATGTGGCCCTTTCCCTGAGTCGCACCCTCAAGAGGAAACCCAGGGAGATCGCATCCCGAATCCTCGAGAACATGGAAGCCGACGAAGGAACAGTCCAGAAGGTGGAAATCGCAGGTCCGGGCTTCATCAACTTCTTCATACAACCTGCGGCCTGGCATCCCATCCTTTCCCATATTCATCGCGAGGGAACGAGCTATGGGACTCAGACCGTCGGGAATGGACGAAGGGTCCAGGTGGAATTCGTCAGCGCCAACCCCACAGGACCACTTCACATTGGCCACGGTCGAGGGGCGGCCGTTGGGGACGTGCTGGCGAATATCCTCGAGGCTTGCGGCTACGATGTCCACCGGGAATACTACGTCAACGACGCAGGAAACCAGATGGACACCCTGGGACGCAGCCTCTATTATCGATACCAGCAGCTTCTGGGCAAGGATATCCCTTTTCCCGAAGGGCACTACCAGGGGGAGTACATGCGTGCCCTGGCCGGGGACTTTCTGCGGGAAGTCGGGGAACAATACCGGGACGCGGCCATCGAGGAGGTGCTCCCCGTCTTTTCCAGGTACGCGGGGGATCGCATCCTGGCGGGAATCCGCGACGATCTGGCCGACTTTGGGGTGTTCTTCCAGGAGTGGTTTCACGAGCAGGTGCTCCACGAACGAGGGGAGATCCCCGGGACCATCGAACTCCTCGAGAAGTCGGGGTTCATATACGAGGAAGGAGGTGCCAAGTGGTTTCGCAGTACCGCCTTCGGGGATGAGAAAGACCGGGTGGTTGTCCGTGCCAACGGAATCAGCACTTATTTCGCTGCGGACCTGGCATATCACAAGAACAAGTTCGACCGTGGATTCCACACGGTGGTGGACGTCTGGGGTGCGGACCACCATGGGTACGTGGACCGCATGCTGGCGGGTGTCCAGGCACTGGGACGGGAGCGGGAGGACTTGAGGATCATCCTGGTCCAGCTGGTCAATCTCCTGCGGGGAGGAAAGCCCGTGGCCATGTCCACACGGGCGGGGGAGTTCGTGACTCTTCGGGAAGTCATCGACGAGGTGGGAAGAGACGCGGCGCGCTTCCTCTTTCTCACACGCCGCACGGACAGTCCTCTGGATTTCGACCTGGAGCTCGCCAGGATGCAAAACAGCGAGAACCCGGTCTACTACGTCCAGTATGCCCACGCACGGCTTTCCAGCATTTTCGAGGTGGCCCGGGAACGGGGCGTCACCTGCAGGTGGATCGAGGACGGGGAAGAACCTCCGCTACAGCTTCTTGAAGCGCCTCAGGAATTGGAAATCATCCAGCAGTTGGGTGAATACCCCCAAGTGTTGCTCAACTGCGTGAAAACCCTGGAACCTCATTTCATCCCGTACTACCTTCATACCCTGGTTTCCTTGTTTCATAGCTACTACAATCAAAACCGCATCCTGGGAGACGACCCGGAATTGACCCAGGCAAGGCTGTACCTTGCGGCGGCTCTGCGCCGGGTCGTCGGCAACGCACTGAGGGTTTTGGGAGTGGCGGCACCCGAGAAGATGTAGACCCGGTTGACCAGGAGAGAAGGCCATGACCCGATCGAAAAGGAAGAACGGCATTCCGGGGCCGGCCGAACCCCAGGGGGCTTCCAAAAAGCACCGTGTGGAAATGAGCCCCAAGAGGATGTTTCTTGCCTTGTGCGCATTGATCCTGGTCCTGGGGTGGATGTTTCTTCTCGGAGTCCTGGCGGGAAGGGGTCTTCCTTTGATTGATTCAGAGGAGTTGTCCCTGCGAGCCCGCTTGATTCGTTTCATCGGATTGGACAAGGGGCCGGCCCCCGAACGGGCCAACGTGGCCGAGACCTGGGACAGCCCTCGGAAAATGGTCGAATCTCTCACCTACTACGAAGACCTGGCCCAGAAAAGTCCGCGGGCTGCTTCTAATCTCGAATCCTCCGCACCGCTCAAAACAGAATCCATGGATCCCGTAAAGCTTGTGGAGGCTCGGAAAGCGGCTTCTCAGGAACCGTTCGCTCCGGGTCGGGAAGTCGCCAAAACCGCCGGGGACGACAGGGCGGCCTTAGCAAAAGGATCCAAGACGGACAAGGATGTCAAAGGAGCGAACAAGGACACCTCATCTCCTGAAGTCCCCGCCGAACACTTTACTCTCTTGATTGCTTCCTTGAGGGACGCGGAGAGTGCTCAGAAACTGGCGGATCAGTTGAAGTCCAGGGGATATGCATCTCGCATCGAGCCCCTCGACCTTCGAGAGAGCGGTCGATGGAACCGGGTCCTGGTGGGCTCCTTTCAAAACAGGGAGGACGCTCTCCGGTTTGCAGCGGATTTCAACCGGAAGGAGCGGTTGGAAGGACTGGTCATCCGGGAATCTCACTGAGAGGGGGTTGCACCCTGTACGGACGACAAGGAGGAGGGGAGATATCCGTGGTTACCTTGCCCATCGCGAACACAGATCGCTTCTACACCCTGAACCCCACCAAGATCATCGCCCTGGGACTCAATTACCGGGATCATATTGCCGAGAGCCATTCCGTCAATGTGCGTGGATTCACGGATGAAATTCCTCCCGAGCCTATCCTTTTTCCCAAAACCCCCAATGTGTTGATTGGCCCTGAGGAACCCATCGTCATTCCCGCCTTTCTCAAGGAATACGGTTTCGAGAAAATTCGCACGGATTACGAGGCCGAACTGGCCATCATCATCGGGAGGCGATGTAAAAACATCCAACCCCCGGATTCCTGGGAAGT
>JAGPLX010000060.1 GCA_018053185.1 Syntrophobacteraceae bacterium | reverse complement strand
TTTGGAGGAGCAGCGTGGATTTGCCGATCCCGGGATCTCCCGCCAGGAGCACCATGGACGCGGGCATGAGCCCGGACCCAAGGGTGCGGTCCCATTCGTGGATTCCGGTGATGATCCGATCCTGGTCCTCCGCCGGGATTTCCTCGAGGGGAAGCGGCCCGGACGTCCGGGAAGACCCGGGGCCTCTTGGGACACCCTTGACGTTTCTTTCCTCGACCATGCTGTCCCAGGTACTGCAATCGGGACATCGACCCAGCCACTTGCGGCTCAGGTGGCCGCATTGTTGACAGCGATAGATAATCTTTTTTTCTCCCATGGAAACCTCACCGTGGCGAATATGGACCGACCGACACTATAGAACATATCCGGTGCGTTTCCCATGAATGGTTGCCGGGGGGTTTGCGGACCTCGTCACCGCACCTCTTCACGCTCCGGATCTCCGGGGGGATTGTTGGATTGACAAAGCAAAAAAGATCGGTTTATATACGCTTCATGTATCTTCCTGGGCAGGCGAAGGAAGCAGGTGGAGGGAGTTGGAGGCAAAGACGCTTTTATCACAAGGAGTTTTCCAAATGGCAGGAAATATCATCGAAATTTCTGACAACACCTTCGAAATGGAGGTATTGCAGTCGCAGCTCCCTGTGCTGGTGGATTTCTGGGCACCCTGGTGCGGACCCTGTCGCGCCATTGCCCCGGTAATAGAAGAGTTGTCCGGAGAATATACCGGAAAGCTGAAGGTGGCAAAGTGCAACGTGGACGACAATCCCAAAACCCCAACTCGCTTTGGCATACGGGCCATCCCCACGCTGATCATTTTCAAGGGGGGGAGCGTCAGCGAGCAGATAACCGGAGCCGTCGCAAAATCCCAGATTGTGTCCGCCATCGACAAAGCCGTCAGCTAATCTCCATTCCTACTCGACCATGCTTGACTGAAAGAACGAGCGGCCCTTCTAATCCACGAGCTTTTCGAGCAATTCCATGAGTGAGGTGTACGATATTGTGATCATTGGGGGCGGGCCTGCGGGATTGACGGCGGGCCTGTACGCTGCAAGAGCCCGCCTCAACGTGGTTTTGCTCGAGAGAATGGGATTCGGCGGGCAGCTCCTGACCTATGAGAGGGTGGAGAACTACCCCGGGTTTCCCGAAGGCGTCAGTGCCTTCGGTCTCAGTGAGCTTTTCAGGGCCCAGGCCCTCCGTTTCGGGCTGCTGACGCGGAATGCCGAGGTCACGGGTCTTGATCTCGGAAACTCCACCAGGCAAGTGGTGTTGACCGACGGATCGATCGAGGCCAGGACCGTCATCCTTGCATCGGGAGCTTCCCCTAACAAGCTGAATGTGAAAGGGGAAACCGAATTTACGGGGAAGGGCGTTTCCTATTGCGCCGTCTGCGACGCTCCCTTTTATCGCGACCAGGAAGTGGCTGTGGTGGGAGGCGGCGACACAGCCGTCGAGGAAGCCGTCTACCTCACCAAGTTTGCCTCCCGGGTTTATGTCATCCACCGGCGAGATCGCCTTCGGGCCACGGGAATTATCCAGGAGAAAGCCTTCCAAAACGAAAAAATCACTTTTATACTGGACAGTGTCGTGAAGGAGATACAGGGTGGAAGCCAGGGAGTGGAGCGTTTGATCCTCGAGGGGACGCTCGACCACCAAGTGACCGAGCTGGCCGTCAGCGGCTTGTTTGTTTTGGTGGGCATTCACCCCAACACGGACTATGTTCCGCCCGAGCTCGAACGCGATCCTCTGGGCTTTCTTCGGACCGACCTGGAAATGGCCACAACGGTTCCAGGCGTATTCGCCGCCGGGGATGTCCGGTCCAAAGAGCTTCGGCAGATTGCGACCGCCGTGGGAGACGGGGCTACGGCTGCTTTCGGTGCGGATCGCTACATCCAGGCCCGTTCATTCTAACGAAATCCTTATCCTGGAAACCAGTATGTTTTCCTTTAATTTCATGATTCGGTTGCAGCGTTTGTTCCGCGTCTTCGTATTGGTGTCGGCTGTCCTGGCTACAGGCGGGTGCGGGACGAACCTGAGGGAGTTCTATTTCGGGGATCTTTTCGGCAAAACGTCCTCCACGGTGAACAAGAACGCCGCCCAACTCGCCCAGGAAGGCATGCAGAAGATGCGGGAGAAGAAATACGGGGACGCGCTCGAAGCTTTCAAACAGATCAAGGAACACTACCCGTACAGTAAGTACGCCATCCTCGCCGAGCTTAAAATCGGGGACGCTCATTTTCAAAGGAGAGAATACAGTGAGGCGGCCATCGCCTACGAGGAATTCGCCAGGCTCCATCCTCGAAACGAGGTCGTACCCTACGTGCTGTACCAGATCGGTATGTGCCACTTTCTGAGCTTTTCGACGGTAGAACGCGACCAGGAGGAAACACGCCTGGCCGTCGAGGCCTTTCAGCGGCTCGTTCAGACCTTCCCCGAATCCGAGTACGCCCGGAAGGCCAAAAAACAGCTCTTCGAATGCAAGAAGCGTATTGTGGCCCATGATTACAACGTCGGCCGGTTCTATTATCGGCAGGGCGAATACCGGGCCGCCAAAGAGCGCCTCCAGAAAATGGTCATGACCTACCCCGACGCGGTAAAGGAGCTGGGGTATCTCGACTCCGTCAACGAAATCCTGGAGGTCTGCGAAAAAGAGATCAGTAAAGGAGAAAAAAAGCCGAGTATTTGGACGAGGTTGGGACTCTGACCGCTGCATCTTTCCCACCTGCATTCTCCTGCCTGCTCCCAAACCGGGGAGGGCGGACCACACCCTGAAATCGCGGAACGTGAATGACGCGGGGAAAATCCGGGGATCGAATGCCTTTTTCGAGTGGAAAGATTTGCCAAAATGCTGTAATGCTCACGACGTCTTTTCCTCTGCCGCGTTTGGCAGATCTGTCGGCATGTCGCTAGAAAATGCCTTGTCCTTAGAACCCATCGTTGTCCTTGCAATCCCCTCGGAGGAGTACCCCACCTTGCATCCGCAGGCATCTCCGACACCCATGGTGTCCGATATGCCGTCCGCCGATCCCGTCAGGGAAAGGATATCCAGGAATTATCCAAGCACGGAGATGAAAGAACATGGCCGAAGCAACGTCCTCAGCAAATGAACCCTCCCAGAGAGAAGCCAAAGACCAGGAGAGCCGGGAGTTTCAGAGAAACGAGATGAACCTGGTGGAGCTCAAGAGCAAAAACATCCGCGAACTTCTGGGCATGGCCAAGGCTTTGAACATCGAGGGGGCCAGTTCCATGCGCAAGCAGGAACTGATTTTCGCGATTTTACAGGCCCAGGCGGAAATGAGCGGCTTCATTTACGGAGAAGGTGTGTTGGAAATTCTGCCGGACGGGTTCGGTTTCCTGCGAAGCCAGAACTATAACTACCTGCCGGGTCCCGACGACATCTACGTCTCCCCGTCCCAAATCCGGCGCTTCAACCTGCGCACGGGGGACAGCATTTCGGGCCAGATCCGCCCTCCCAAAGACAACGAGCGCTACTTTGCCCTGCTCAAGGTTGAGGCGGTCAACTACGAGGACCCCGACGTAGCCAGGGACAAAATCCTCTTCGACAACCTGACCCCTCTCTACCCGGACCGGCGGATTCGCCTCGAGACGGCGGCGGACAACTACTCGACCCGGGTCATGGACCTGCTGACGCCCATCGGGTTCGGGCAGCGCGGGCTCATCGTAGCCCAACCCCGCACGGGGAAAACCATGCTCCTCCAAAACATCGCCAACGCCATCAGCATCAACCACAAAGACAGCTACCTCATTGTCCTCTTGATCGATGAGCGCCCCGAGGAAGTCACGGACATGCAGCGAAACGTCCGGGCGGAGGTGGTGAGCTCGACCTTCGACGAGCCGCCCCAACGCCACGTCCAGGTAGCCGAAATGGTCATCGAAAAGGCCAAGCGCCTGGTGGAACACAGGCGCGACGTGGTCATTCTGCTGGATTCCATTACGCGCCTGGCCCGGGCTTACAACACCGTGGTCCCCCCCAGCGGCAAGATCCTCTCCGGCGGTCTCGACTCCAACGCTCTTCATCGCCCCAAGAGGTTTTTCGGGTCGGCCCGCAATGTCGAGCAGGGCGGCAGCCTGACCATCATCGCTACGGCGCTGATCGACACCGGGAGTCGCATGGATGAAGTGATCTTCGAGGAATTCAAAGGGACGGGGAACCTGGAAATCGTCCTGGATCGCAAGCTTGCGGACCGGCGGGTGTTCCCGGCCATCGACATCAACAAGTCGGGAACACGGAAAGAAGAGCTGCTGATTCCTCCCGACGATCTCAACCGCATCTGGATCCTTCGCAAACTCTTGTCGCCCCTCAATCCCATCGACGCCATGGAGTTTCTCCTGGACAAAATGCAGGGCACACAGAACAACGCGGATTTCCTGGCGTCCATGAACCGGTAGCTGCCGGGGATTCTCCTCGTGCGGCGCTCCTCGATGGATTCACCACGGGAGAACGGGTGAGAGCAAGGCCCGCCGGGTTGAAAAAGCGGAAGCAGCTCCTGCTGGGGATCCATGGTCCTCGGGATACGAAAAAATCCAAAAGATTTTATTTGATGAACGAGAGGATTGGACCTATCATAACAGCTTTGATATAAATCATGGATAAAGAGAGGAAAACGAAGCCATGAAAAACAATATTCACCCGGAATATCATCAAACGGTCATCCGATGCGCCTGCGGCAACGAGATCCCCACGGGGTCCACCAAGAAGGAAATTCGCGTCGAAATCTGTTCCAAGTGCCATCCTTTCTATACCGGAAAGCAGAAACTGGTGGACTCGGCCGGCCGCATCGAAAGATTCCTAAAAAAATACGAGAAGTATCAAACAGATCCCTCCTCCTCAAAATCCAAAGGCTAGCTCCCCCTCATCCAGAAGGGTTCCGTCCGACGGCATCTCCGCGTCCTGCCCATGCGGGAGCGGGAGGCCGTGGAAGATGAACGGGTAGCCCGACGACGGCTACCGGGTGATTTTTTGGGGTCGGGAGTTGGTCCGGAGACCACGTTCGGACCGATCCCCCCTCACGACAGGTCCATCCGCCATGTTTGATCGCCTTGAAAGTGTCGAGGAAAAGTACCGGAAACTCGAGGAAGATCTCAGCAATCCCGAGATCCTGGCCAATCAGAAGGAGTACCAGAGGATCGCCAGGGAACGGGCCGAGATCGCCCCGGTGGTGGAGACCTATCGACAGTACAAGGCATTGAAACAGCAGATCGGGGAAAACCAGGAGCTTCTCGAAGAGGAACCGGACCCCGAGATGCGTGAGCTGGTGCGCCATGAAATCGGAGATCTCAAGGAGAAGCTCCAGGGAACTGAAAACGAGTTGAAATTCATGCTGGCGCCCAGGGACCCCAATGACGAGAAAAACGTCATTCTCGAGATCCGGGCCGGCACGGGAGGAGACGAAGCGGCACTCTTTGCCGCCGAGCTGTTCCGCATGTATACCCGGTATGCGGAAATCCGCAGGTGGAAGGTCGAGGTCCTGGACAGCCACCCCACGGGAATCGGCGGCTTCAAGGAAATCATCGCGGCCATCAACGGCAAGGCGGCCTACAGCCGATTGAAGTACGAGAGCGGGGTTCACCGGGTTCAACGAGTTCCCCTGACCGAAAGCCAGGGAAGGGTTCACACCTCGGCGGTCACCGTCGCCGTTCTGCCCGAAGCCGAGGAAGTGGACGTCTACATCGATCCCAACGACCTGCGCATCGACGTGTTTCGTTCCTCAGGTCCCGGTGGACAAAGCGTGAACACCACGGACTCTGCGGTGCGCATCACCCACCTGCCCACCGGCCTGGTCGTGATCTGCCAGGACGAAAAGTCCCAGCACAAGAACAAGGCCAAGGCCCTCAAGGTATTGCGAGCCAGGCTCCTGGACCAGATGCAGCGCGAGCAGGAAGCCAGGATCGCCCGGGAACGCAAGAGCCAGGTTGGAACGGGGGACCGAAGCGAGAGGATCCGCACCTACAATTTCCCTCAAAACCGCGTCTCCGACCATCGCATCAACTTGACCCTCTATCGCTTGGACGCCGTGATGAACGGCGAAATCGATGAAATCATCGAACCTTTGGCCGCCCACTACCACGCCGAAGCCCTTCAGCGGATCGAGGCCTGATCCCGATTCGGGTTCCGGGCTTCCCCTTCCGCCTCCGTACCGTCACACATGGGATCAAAGGATGGAAGAGGAATGGACCATCCTCAAAGTGCTCCAATGGACGACCGGCTATTTCAGCCGGAAGGGGATCGAACAGCCCAGGGCCGACGCGGAAGTCCTGCTGGCCTTTGTTTTGGGCATGGAACGCATCGATCTCTATCTTCGCTTTGATCAGCCTCTGAGCGCTCCCGAGCTTTCCCGTTTCCGGGAGCTCGTGCGTCGCAGAGGTTCTCACGAACCGACCCAGTACATCACGGGACGACAGGAATTCTGGTCTCTCGAGTTCGAGGTGAACCCATCGGTCCTGATTCCACGGCCCGAGACGGAATTGCTTGTCGAGAAAGCCCTCGAGCTGGTCGGCACCGATCCCGGGAGGGTCCTCGAAATCGGGACGGGGTCCGGAGCCGTCTCCATCGCCCTGGCCCTCGAGCGCCCATCCCTGGTGCTGACGGCCACGGATCGTTCCCCGGCCGCCCTCGAGACGGCCAGGCGCAACGCCGGTCGTCACGGGGTTTCGGACCGAATTTTCTTTGTGGCGTCGGATCTCTTCCAGGGCATCTCTCCCTCGGGAGCCGGCTTTCACCTCATCGTCAGTAACCCACCGTATGTGAGCGACGAGGAATTTGCCGCTCTGCCCGAGGAAATCGCCCGGCACGAACCTGCCCTGGCCCTCTTGGGAAAAGGTCCCCAGGGGTTGGACTTCATCCGTCGCATTCTTCGGGATGCGGGCCGGTATCTCGCCGAGGACGGGATGCTCCTGGTGGAAATCGGCCGGGGGCAACAGGAGTTCCTCGAAGAAGAGCTCCGCCGCTTTCCGGGTCTTCGACTTGAGGGATTCCTGCGGGACTACTCCGGCATCCCGAGGGTCATGTGCCTTCAAAAGGTCATCGGGTGAGTCATGGATAAACTGGTCATTGAAGGGGGATTGCCCCTCGAGGGAGAAGTCCGGATCAGCGGCGCCAAGAACGCGGCCCTGGCCCTGATGGCCGCATCCCTCCTCGCCGGGGGCAAACATACCCTCGAGAACGTTCCCCGGTTGCGGGACATCCGTACCATGCAACTGCTCCTGGGTCACATGGGAGCCCTTTTCGAACAGAACGATCACCTGGTGATCGACACCGCCGACATCCGCCGCCTCGAAGCCCCCTACAACCTGGTCAAGACCATGCGGGCCTCGGTGATGGTCCTGGGGCCCCTGGTGGCACGCTTTGGCAAGGCCCGGGTGTCTTTGCCCGGAGGCTGTGCCATCGGCGCACGGCCCATCGACCTCCACCTCAAAGGGTTGGAACGACTAGGCGCCCACATCGAGCTCGATCACGGCTACGTGGTAGCCGGGGCGGATCGGTTGCGGGGAGCCGTCATCACCTTCGGCCAGGTAACGGTCACCGGCACCGAAAACCTCATGATGGCCGCCACCCTGGCGGAGGGGGTCACAGTCATCGAGAATGCGGCGCGGGAGCCCGAAGTGGTGGCCCTGGCCGAATATCTGCGCCGCATGGGGGCCAGGATCCAGGGGGAAGGCACCTCCCGGATTGTCGTCGAGGGAGTCGAGGAGCTGCTCCCGGCCTCCTTCCGGGTCATTCCCGACCGAATCGAAGCCGCCACCTACCTGGCCGCGGCGGGAATCACCGGAGGAAATCTCCGGGTGACGGGCTGCCGCCCGGACCACCTGAAGGCCGTCCTTCAAAAACTCGATATGGCGGGCATAAACATCGAGGTTTCGGGAGATTGCGTTCGGGCCGGGCGGACCGGAGACATCCGGAGCATCAACCTCAAGACCTGGCCGTACCCGGGATTCCCCACGGACATGCAGGCCCAGTTCATGGCCCTGATGTCCCTGGGAAACGGCGTGAGCCTCATCACCGAGCAGATCTTCGAGAACCGCTTCATGCATGTCCTCGAGCTGAAACGACTGGGAGCGGACATCGAGCTCGACGGCCGCAATGCCGTGGTGCGCGGCACCCGCACCCTGTCCGGGGCGCCGGTCATGGCCACCGACCTTCGGGCCTCCGCCTCTTTGGTACTGGCCGGCCTGGCCGCCGAGGGAATCACGGAAGTGAACCGAATCTACCACCTCGATCGGGGCTATGAAGCCATTGAGAAAAAGCTCTCCGCCGTCGGGGCCAGGATATGGCGGGAAAAGGGGGCATGAGGCCGTTCCTTTCTCGGATCCAGGCGATCCCGCGGCGGAAATGGACCCAAAAGCCGCCGGATATCGAGAGAAGGACCCTCATGGGCGAAAATCGTGGCCACGGCCCCTTCTGAGCCTGACCGCGGCCTTTGTGGCGGGGATCGCCGTCGAACCCCAGGTATCGAAGTTCCTCTCCCCGCCGTGGATGTGGGCGGCCCTGGGATTGGTCTTCTCCCTCTGCCTTCTCGGATTGCTGCCTTCTTGCCGGAACCTTCGATGCCGGCTCCCGGCCCTTCTCCTCTTTGCCCTTCTCGGGATGGTTTCGAGCCGCCAGGCCGACCCTCCCCTTCCCGCCCCCGCATCCCTTCAACCGTTCATGAAGCGGGACCACACCCTGTTTCTCGCCCAAATCGACGCTCCCCCGGAATTTCCATCCAACCGGACCCGCTTGTGCCTGCGTTTGCAAAAGGCAGTCCTCGAGGAAGGAACGGCAACCCTTGACGGAAAAATCCTTTTGACCCTGGCCCAGGCCCAGGAAACCCCCGGTCGATACCTTTTGGGCGACACCCTGCTCGTTCGCCTCCACCTGAGACCCCTGCACAATTTCAACAACCCGGGAGGTTTCGACTACGTCCGGAATATGGCCGAACAGGGGATTTTTGCCAGGGCTTACCTCGCCGACGATCGATTCGTTCTGAAGATTGGCGGGGAGCCCTTTTCCCTTCGCCGTCTTCCGGCCTTCATCGGACGATCCCTGGACCGGTTCCGACAAAACGCCCTCTTTTGGCTGCGAAGCCATCTCAATCGGGACGAGGCGGACTTCTATTCGGCCCTGCTCCTGGGCTACCGGGTTCCAGACCGGTGGAGCGAACACCTCAACCGAACAGGGCTCTCTCATCTCCTGTCCATCTCGGGACTTCATCTCGGGATGGTTTTCCTTGCCGCCTTCTGGCTCGCTCGCCGCTTCCTTCGCTGGACCATACCGGGCATCCTTCACAAGTGGGACGACCAGTCCATCGCCCTGTGGTTCTCCTTCGGAATGGCCGCCCTGTACGCCCTCATCAGCGGCATGGCGCTCCCCACCTGGAGGTCCCTTTTCATGCTCGCGCTTTTTTCCATCGCCGCCTCGCGGTATCGCCATTCGGATTCCCTCACCGGCCTGGCCCTCGCCGCCCTGCTCATCCTGGTCCTATCACCCAAGGCCCTCGGGCAGATCTCGTTCCAACTCTCCTTTGCGTCCATGTTCGGGTTGTTTTGCATCTACCCGAGGTTCGACCGGGTCCGCAGCTCCCTGGCCGGCCGCTTTGCCATCCCCTGGCAACCGGCCGGCATGTTCCTTAAGCCCTTCTCCGATGCCTTCCGGGTCTCCCTGGCGGCCGGCGTCATGGTCCTGCCCCTGGTGGCATTCCACTTCTACGGCCTTTCCCTGGCGGGATTCCTGGCCAATGCCCTGCTGGTCCCCTGGGTGGGATTTACCGTCCTGCCCCTGGGTCTCACCAGCCTGGGGCTCTTCGTTGTGTGGCCGCCCCTGGGACTCCCTCTGCTCAGCCTCGGCGGGTGGTGCCTCACAATCGCCCTGGCTGGAATCCGATGGTTCAGTTCCCTATCCTGGGCCTTCTTCTGGGTGGGAGCCATCCCCGTGCTGGGGCTGGCCGGGTATTACGCAGCCGTTTCCCTTCTTCTTTCCCCCTGGAGCCGGAAAAGGAAAATCCCGGTCCTCGCCTGCCTGCTCCTGCTCCCGCTGGGAGTCCGGCACGTGTCCGGGATCTTCTCCAATCACCCTTCCGATCAGCTTCTTCGTGTCGTCTTCCTGGATGTGGGCCAGGGGAGCTCGACTCTTCTCCGGTTTCCCGACAGCCGGGTGATGCTCGTGGACGGAGGCGGGTTCTGGGATGAGTCTTTCGATATGGGAAGATTTGTCGTGGCGCCCGCTCTGTGGCACATGGGAATCAGGAAGCTGGATTGGGTGGTTTTGTCCCACGACCACCCCGATCATCGCAACGGGCTGCGGTTCCTGCTGTCTCACTTTTCCGTGGGAGAGTTCTGGGAAAGCGGAATCCATGACAAGAGCGCCGCGCAGGAACCCCTGAGCGCCATCGCCCTTCGCCGGGGGATTCGAACCCGATCCTTCGCCGAACTGGAGGGAACTCATGAGTTCGGTCCCTGCAAGGTCCGACTGCTTCACCCCACCGCCCGTTACCTGGAAGGACAATGGAACGGAAAGGATTTGAACAACATCTCCGCCGTCCTTCGAGTGGATTTCGGGGAAACTCGCCTGGTGCTGCCGGGAGACATCGATCATTGCATCGAGCGCCTGGTGTTCGGGCAAGACGCTCCCTCCGGCCGGGTCCTCCTGGCGGCGCCTCACCACGGAAGCGATCGGTCCGGCAGCTCTTTTCTGCTGGATCGCCTGCGCCCCCGGGCCATGGTGTTCTCGTGCGGATTCGACAACAGGTTTGGTTTCCCGTCACCCGCCGTGCTGCAGGAATGTGCCCAGCGAAACATCCGGATCTTTCGAACGGACCTGCAGGGAGCCGTCCAGGCCGACTCCGACGGCACCCAATGGACGGTGACCCCCTGTCTCGAGGGGGGACAACCTCTGGGAGAAGATCCTCGAGCTGAGCTTCGTTGAGACCTCAAGGCCGATGGAGACATTTATGCGAACCTATTTTTTCGGGGACCTGCACGGCAACGTCGAGGCACTTGAAGCCTGCCTGCGCCACATGGAGGCGCTTCACCCCGACACGGTGATCTGCCTGGGAGACCTGGTGGGTTGGCTGCCTTTCGGGGATCGGACCCTGAGACGAATGCGGGAACTCGATCTCCCGACGGTGGCGGGCAATCACGACCTGCTTGTGGCTGGAGCCCTGGTGGACTTTCCCGACCAGGTCGACCGGATGCAGGCCTCGGCCTACAACGCGGGCCTTCTCTCGACGGTGCCGGGGGCCGTCGAGTACCTGCTCTCACTCCCCCTGCTCCTGGAGAAGGAGGACCACACGGCGGTGCATCACAGCCCGTTTCACCTGCCTCCGCGGGGCGAGGCTCTCACCATCCACGGCTTCCGCTACCTGGACTCGAAGGCCCTGAGCCAATGCCTGGATCAATGGCGGGGCTACTCCAAACGCCTCATCTTCAGCGGTCACGACCATGTTCCCGCCGTCTTCGAACTGCCGGAAAAGGCAGATCCGACATTGGAAAACGTGGTCGTGCATTCCCCGCCGTCTTCGGGGGATTTCACCGTCTCCCTGAAGCACGGCTCGAGGTACTGGGTGAAGGGAGGCAGTGTCGGAGGACCCTACCGGGACGGGGTTCCCGTGGCCAATTCCGTTCTCTACGATTCGGATGCGGAAACCGTCACCCTGTTTCGCATTCCTTACCCGACCCAGCGGCTTATGGAGGAGCTGGCCTCGCATCCCTTTCACCGAAACCTGGCCACCATGAAAAGGTACCTGGACCTTTTGTCCTCGGCGGCTACGAGTTCGCCAGGGCACGAACGACTTCGGGAACGCTCTTGAAGGAATGGCGGAACCAGGTCCGGAGGAAGCCGTCGTCGGCGACCAGTTGCGGAGGATCCCCCGGCCGAATGGGCTTCTCCACCACGTTCACCCGGGTTCCCAGGGCGCTCTCGACCGTCGAGACGAGCTCCCGGACGGAGGTACCCGACCCGCTTCCCACGTTCGAGATGAGCCGCTCCTGGGATCGAATGACATCGAGGGCCTTGATGTGAGCTTCGGCCAGGTCCATGACGTAGACGTAGTCTCGTATGGCCGTGCCGTCCGGGGTGGGATGGTTCGTCCCGAAGAGGTGGAAGGGAGCCCCGGTTCGAGCGGCTTTCAGGAGGTTGGGAAGCACGTGGGTTTCCGGGTCGTGCTTTTCGTAGATCTCCCCTTCGGGATCGTTGCCGATGACATTGAAATATCTCAGGGCGGCGTAATGGATGCCCGCCACGGGGGCCACCTCCCGGATTACCTGCTCGCATTGGAGCTTCGAGAGGCCGTACGGGTTGGTGGGTTCCTGGGGATGGCTTTCCCGGATGGTCGGCGTGACGGCATTGCCATAGGTGGCGCAGGAGCTCGAAAACACCAGGTACTTGGTTCCGGCACGCTTCATGGCCTTGAGGAGCGCCACTGTGCCACCCACGTTGTTGTCGAAGTATTCTTCGGGAATGCGGGTGGATTCCTCGACATAGGCCTTGGCGGCAAAATGGATCACCGCATCGGCTCGAAACCCCGAGAGCGCCTGGTAGAGGGCTTCTTCGCAGCGAATGTCTCCAAAGGCGAAGGGGCCGAACTTCACCCATTCAGCCCACCCGTTGGAAAGGTTGTCAAAGGCGATGGGGGTATAGCCCACCTGCTTCAATCGCTTGGCTGTATGGGACCCGATGTACCCGGCTCCCCCTGTGACTAGAATGTTCACGGATGCCTCCTGGTCCTTGGTCTGGGACGGCGATTCCTCCCCACGCGGCGAAGATCGGGAGCCCATATACCATTTTTCCGAAGGTTTGGATAGGGATTGTCTCCAGGCACGGCTCCGGAACAGGGCCGATCCCATGCCTTTTCACCCCGGCAGGGTCCTGCCCCGGCGAATCGGCTGTCCCGCGCAACATTTCAGGATGATTTGGAAAGCGGTGAGGAAGAGTTCGGAGACTTCAGAGCGGAATCCCTGGCCGGAGGCGTTGGATTGACCAATGAGGTCGCCCTGGTGGAGAGGACGCGACAGGAGCGATTTAAGGGTGGCACCGCCGGGGTGTGCCCCCGGCCAGCCGCACGGACCCTGCAGGCAGCTCGTGCCCACGCCCCCCCGATCTCGATCCCTGGTAGTCCCAACGGGGTTCGAACCCGTGTCTTCGGCGTGAGAGGCCGATATCCTAGGCCGCTAGACGATGGGACCCTGTTTGGCTGGGGGACTAGGATTCGAACCTAGGTAGGCAGATCCAGAGTCTGCAGTCCTGCCGCTGGACGATCCCCCAGAAAAACGCTTGATAAATAAT
>JAGPLX010000059.1 GCA_018053185.1 Syntrophobacteraceae bacterium | reverse complement strand
GGGAGAACGCCGTTCGGGGAGCCGGTCCGGCGGCCTTGGCGCCTCCCTTCCTGGCTCCCGTGCCCATCCCCCCCATCATGGATCCCTTTCCCACCCTCGGCAAGACCATGTGACCCTTTACCCGAGAGGTACCCCGACCTCCCCGGTCCCGCCCCGGCATCCTACGGCAATGTCCGCCCGGAACAAACCCCTTGTCATATCCCCCCCACTTCGCTAGAATTCCCTCGATCTTTCAACCCGGTTTCGTACCCAATTGAAAACCATGACTATTTCCCATGTTCGTATCATCGCCTTCCTCCTATTCGCTGGGGCAGTCTGCTCTCCCATTTCCTCCCTGGAAGCATCGAACCGGGCGGAGATCGTGGATGTTCGCCTGACTCCCCAGGCGGACCGGCTCGTGTTGGGATTTCGAATCGAGAATTGCTTCACACCCAAGATGGAAGAGGCCATTTTGAGCGGCGTGCCGACCACCTTCCGCATCCGAATCGTGGTGGAGAAAGCCTCGCCGCCGTACTGGGGTACCAAGGTCGTGGAATCGAGCCTGGAGCGCACGATCAAGTACGAGCGCCTGAACAACGAGTTCCGCGTTCGGGTGCCGGAACAACCGGACAAGGTCTTGGTCACCAGGGATTTCATCGAGGCCAAGGGGTGGATGAGTCAAATCCGGGACCTTCCGATCCTGCCGGCGGAGAAGCTTCGGAAAGGTGAAAGATACGAATTGCGGGTCAAGGCGGAATTGTCAAAATTTCACCTTCCCCTGTTTCTTCGTTATATCTTCTTCTTTGTGTCCATGTGGGATTTTGAAACAGACTGGCACAAGATGCCGTTTTCTCCCTGAGAACCTGCTATCCCATGTATCTTCCCGAAGATCTTCTCCGACAAAGGCGACGGCAGCGCGAACGCCTCTGGGTGACTCTGATCTGTGTGGTCATCCTCTTTTTCGGCTTCCTGGAAGGATGGTTCTTCAAACTCCACCCTGAACTGCCCCTCATGGGCAACATCTTCCTCTTTGTCCTCATCCATTTGAATGTCATTCTTCTTCTTCTGCTCGCCTACCTGGTCCTTCGCAACATTGTCAAGCTGCTCTTCGAGCGCAAGCGGAACGTGCTGGGCCACAAGCTTCGGACCCGTTTGGTCGTGGCCTTTGTGGGACTGGCCCTCATTCCTACCATTCCTCTGTTCTGGCTGGCGACGCATTTTATCTTTTCGAGCCTGGACTACTGGTTCAGTCAAAAGGTAGAACAATCCCTCGAACAGTCCGTCGGTTTGGCCAAGGAATACCTGGATCAGCAGGGCCGGGACCTGCTCTACGATGCCCAGGTGGTCAAGGGGGAACTTCAAGGAATTCTATCCGTCCAGGGGTCCGTTTCTTCCTTCCCGGGCCGTATTCCACTTTCCCTGCTGGATTTTCATCACCTGGATGCCATGTTTCATTTCGATACGACAGGCAACCTGGTGTGGACCCTCCATCGAGGAGGCCTGCCTCCCTCAGTGGCCGAGATGGTTCATCAAATAGCCCAGGGTGAGATCCCCGCAAAACCCACGGCCCGACGCATCATGTTGGATGAGCAGGGCCAGAGACTGGAAGGTTTTGTGGCGCTGGTTCCGGACCCGGGGCCGGAAGCCGGCCCGACGAACCGGCCTTGGCTGTTGGTATGCCTGCGGTTCCTGCCGGAATCCATCGCGGGGAAATTAGCAACCATCACGGCAGGCTACGAAGACTACCTCCAGCTCAAGCTGATCCAAAACCCCATGGAAACCATCCACTTCATCACCTTTTCCATTGTGACCCTGCTGGTGATCTTTGCCGCCGTCTGGTTCGCCTTTCTCCTGGCACGCAACATAACGGAGCCCATCCGATCCCTTGTGTACGCCACCCGGCTCATCGCCGACGGCGACCTCAAGGTGCAGATGAAATCGGACCGTCAAGACGAAATCGGCATGCTCATGAGCTCGTTCGACCAGATGGTCCGCGACTTGAGAGAGGGGCGGGAGAAGCTTGCCAATGCCTACTGGGCATTGAAGGAGAGCAACCAGGAACTCGATGGTCGCCGGCGTTACATGGAGGCGGTACTGAAGAACATCGCGGCGGGAGTGGTGGGCGTGGATGCGACGGGGAATATCCGCGCCATGAACAAGTCTGCCGAAAACACCTTCGGGTTGAAGGAGGACGAGGTTCGAGGCCAGCATTACACCCGTTTCCTGCAACCGGAACACATGGAGATCGTCAAGTCTTTCGTTCATGCCTATCGGATCAGTCGTCAGCCCTACCTCGAGCAGCGGGTCCGGGTCATGCTGGGAAATCGCTCCATGGTGCTTTTCATCAAGGTATCCACCCTCCGGGATGAAAAGGATGAATTCATGGGGGTCGTCGTCGTCCTGGATGATTTGACGGAACTGGAAAAGGCCCAGAGAATGGCGGCATGGCGGGAGGTGGCGCGCCGCATTGCCCACGAAGTCAAAAACCCTCTCACTCCGATCCAGTTGAACGCCCAGAGGCTGCGCCGCAAGTACGTGGACTGGATCAGCGAGGAGGGGTCGGTCCTGGATGAATGCACTCGTACCATCATCGCCCAGGTGGATCGCTTGAAGCACCTGGTCAACGAGTTCTCGACCTTTGCCAGGCTACCCCGGGTGCAACCGGCCCCCTGCGACCTGCTCCCCATCGTCGAGGAGTGCCTCTCCCTGTATCGGGACAATTACACCCATGTTTCCTTTTTTTTGGAAAAGAACGCCCAGTTGCCCCTGCTCCAGTTGGATCGTGATCAATTCAAGCAGGTCCTGATCAACCTGCTCGATAATGCCATTCATGCAGTGAAGGACCAGGACGGGGTCATCGGCATTCATCTCTACCATGATTCCATCCTGAACATCGTTCGATTGGAGTGCGCGGACAACGGCTACGGCCTGTCTCCCGAGGACAAGGTTCGCATGTTCGAGCCGTATTATTCGACCAAGGAGCGAGGGACCGGCCTGGGTCTGGCCATCGTCGCAAGCATCGTGGCGGATCACAACGGCTACATTCGCGTCAGGGACAATGTTCCTCAGGGGACGGTGATCATCATCGAACTTCCCGGCTAGAGGGAGGTCACAGGCAGGCGGTCATGAAACCGAAGATTCTTGTGGTGGATGACGAGATCAGCATTTTGGACTCGCTGAGGGGGATACTCCAGGACGAAGGCTACCGGGTGGCTACAGCCGCATCGGGGGAGGAAGCCCTCGAGGAGGCCCGCAAGGAACTGCCGGACCTTGTCGTCCTGGACATCTGGATGCCCAAGATGGACGGGCTGGCCGTTCTGGAAGAGCTGCGCTGCCAGGATCCCCAGCTTCCCGTCGTCATCATTTCAGGACACGGCAATATCGAGACAGCGGTCAAGGCCATCCGAATGGGGGCCTTCGATTTTGTCGAAAAACCCCTTTCCCTGGATAGAATCCTGGTGTCGGTGCAGAACGGACTCGAATTCTATCGACTCAAGGAAGAAAATCGCCTCTGGAGGCAAAAGCTCCAGAGGCGAGTCCGGATGACGGGCCACAGTCCCGAGGTCGAGTCTCTTCGGGACCAGATCCGGAGAGCGGCCCCCAGCAACGCCACCGTGCTCATCACCGGGGAGAACGGAACCGGAAAGGAACTGGTGGCAAGAATGATCCATTCCCTGAGCCGACGCAACCATCGCCCCATGATCGAAGTCAATTGCGCCGCCATCCCGGAGGAACTCATCGAGAGCGAACTCTTCGGCCACGAAAAGGGGTCGTTCACGGGTGCCTACGAACGCCGAAAGGGGAAGTTCGACCAGGCCAACGAGGGAACCCTCTTCCTGGATGAAATCGGGGACATGAGCCTCAAGACTCAGGCCAAAATCCTTCGGATCATACAGGAACAGGTTTTCGAACGGGTGGGTGGATCCAGAGCCGTCCAGGTGGATGTGCGCATCGTGGCCGCCACGAACAAGGACCTGACCCGAGAAATCGAGGGAGGATCGTTCCGCCAGGACCTCTATTATCGCCTCAACGTCATCCCCATCCATGTACCTCCCCTTCGGGAACGACTCGAAGACATCCCTCTCCTGGTCGAGGATTTCATGAACGAAATGGCCAATGAAAGCACCATGCCGCGAAAGGAGCTGGACCCGGAGGTGGTCAGGGTACTCCAGCAATACCACTGGCCCGGAAATGTTCGGGAGCTCCGAAATTTTGTGGAAAGACTTCTCATCATGACCCCCGGTCGGAAAATCGGAAAAGAAGACCTTCCGCTCGACTTTGTGAGTCGCCTGCCGTTGCTTCCAAAAAACGACGATCCCTATCATTGTGAAACCCTGAGGGAGGCTCGATACCGGTTCGAACAGGAGTTCCTGCTTCGTAAACTCAAGATCTATGATTGGAACGTTTCTCTCACAGCCCAGAAGATCGGACTCGAACGAACTCATCTCCATCGCAAGATGCGGTTTCTAGGGATTCGGGAGACGAAAGACCCCTCCACCCCCCAGCCTTTGCTCCAAGCGGGAGAAGCCGCGAAGACCCCTCTTGACAGACAATAGAGATCAGTGATAACTACCCTCTGTGTCGGGACGTGGCGCAGCCTGGTTAGCGCGCTTGCTTGGGGTGCAAGAGGACGGAGGTTCAAATCCTCTCGTCCCGACCACGAAAAAACCACAAAGACAAACCTTCTCGATACCTCCTCCCGACTGCCGCAGACCCGCGTGCCTGGAACCAGGTACGGAGAACGGCGCAGGATTATCTCCCCAGTGCAGTAGGCCGCATGCCTCTCCCACCCCGTGAGTTTCCCTCAGCAAGATGCATCGTTGCGTCCGCATGGCAATTGTGCTTATATGTTTCAAACACTATCCAGGTATATTCAACGTAACCTGGCATTGCAAACTTCACCACACATAAGGAGGAACTATGAAAAGGAGGGGTTTTGCGGCTTTTGTCGTTGTTTGTGCGCTCGTCTTCGCAGCCTCCGGCATGGTGGCGGCCCAGACAGCGCCCGACCCGAAGGCGCAGGTTCAACCTCGCATGGGGTGTGAGAAGAAGTTCGAGAAATTGGACACCAACCACGACGGACAGGTCACCAAGGAGGAGTTCATGGCGGCTCCTCATCGCAGGGGCGACCCGGAGCGGATTTTCGCCAAGCGGGATCAGAATGGCGACGGTGTGCTGACCAAGGACGAATTCTGTGCCGGCAGGGGAAAGGGGTGTGAGAAGAAGTTCGAGAAATTGGACGCCAACCGTGACGGACAGGTCACCAAGGAGGAGTTCATGGCGGCTCCTCATCGCAGGGGCGACCCGGAGCGGATTTTCGCCGACCGGGATCAGAACGGCGACGGTGTGCTAACCAAGGATGAGTTCTGTGCCGCCGGACGGGGTGCCAGAGGAAGGGGGTGTGAGAAGAACTTTGCGAGTATGGACACCAACCGTGACGGACAGATCACCAAGGAGGAGTTCACAGCAGTCCCTCATCACCGGGGCGACCCGGAGCGGATTTTCGCCGACCGGGATCAGAACGGCGACGGTGTGCTGACCATGGATGAGTTCTGTGCCCGGCCAGGATCCGGACGCCGTGCGGGTAGAGGAGCCCCCCAGCAGTAAGGTCCCCTGTGATCCCTCTCTCTTGTGGGCCACCCAAAATGTGAACTTGGTCCGCTTTGGTTTCTACCTCATCCCGGAACACCCCTCTCCCTTCCGATACCGGTACCGGGAACAGGTTTACCAGGGAGGGAGAGAGGATGTAACGACAAACGCCAGGAGTGAAGCCTCGACATAAGCTCCTAACGCGGCGGCCGATCAGCTTTCGTGGTTTCGTGGTCTCTCGGGGGGTCGATCGAGGGGAGAGCCGCCTGCCGGCTCCCTTCCTCCTGGAGCTTCTTGGGCGCCGTGCCATGCTTCGGGACAGAGGCAAAGAGGCGCTCGACTCCCCGCTTGGTTTGGTCTTCGGAAATCCCGGCCTGGTATTCCCTGGTTTCCTTGATTTCCTTTCCGTTGCGACCACCGATGAGGTTCAGAAGGTCATCCAGGCTCACCAGCATCTGTTCTGCCTGTGCGCTGAGCTGAGCCGACGCACTGGCCGACTCTTCGGCGCTTGCCGCCGTCTGTTGGGTCACTCGGTCCATTTCCGAAGCAGCTCTGTTCACCTGCTCGATTCCAAGGGCCTGCTCGTTGGAGGCCGCCGCGATTCTTTCCACCAGTTGACCGACCCGCTCGGTGTGTCGGGATACAGCTCCAAAAGCCTCGTTGGTTTTTCCCAGCAACTTGACCCCTTCCTTGATCTTCGTGACAGTGCTCTCGATCATCTGGGAGGTATTCCTGGCGGCTTCGGCCGACCGCATGGCAAGGTTTCTCACCTCTTCGGCAACCACGGCGAATCCGGCTCCGGCTTCCCCGGCCCGGGCAGCCTCGACTGCGGCGTTCAACGCCAGCAGGTTGGTTTGAAAAGCGATCTCGTCGATGGTCTTGATGATCTTGGAAGTCTCTTCGCTGGCCCTGGAAACCTCCTCCATGGAAACGGTCAGCTCCGTCATAGCGCTATCGGCCTGTTTCACCACCTCGTTGGTATCCCTAGTAAGGTCGTTGGCTTGCCTGGCACTTTCGGCATTTTGCCGGGTCACGGACGACATTTCCTCGAGAGAGGAGGAAGTCTCCTCGAGGGATGCCGCCTGCGCGGAAGCTCCCTCGGCCAGGGATTGGCTGGCGGTTGAAACCTGGGAAGATGCGGCGGCCACCTGGTTGGCCCCTTCGGCCAGGCCGCCCAAGAGGCGGTGAATGGGTCGGGTCATAGACCGGACGAAGAAGAAGTTGAGGACGGCCACAAGCAGGGTGAAGACCCCCGCAACGATTGCACCCACCTTGATGATGTTGCTCACATTCATCACTTCACTCTGGACGGCATCGATCACCACAATCCAGTCCCAAGGCGCGTAGTATTTGAAAAAAGCGATCCTGTCCCGACCGTTTTCCCGGTAGGTGGTGTATCCGTCCTTCTTTTGACCGATGGTTGCCGTCAGTTCGGCATCGGGCAGGTTCCCGGATTCGAGGGTGGGATGTCCGATCAGCTTCCCGTCCGGTTTGAGGAAAAAGATATAACCGGTGACCCCGATGCGGATACCTTTGCTCAGGTCGCGAGTTCCATCCGGATTCTTGGGACCTATGACCTTGGTTCGGATGGCTTCCTGGTATTCGGAATACTTGATGCTCTTGACGGTTTTCTTGATTTCCGCCTCGAGAGCCTCTCCCGCCCTGGCCAAGTCCCCCATATCGGCCAACATGCCCCGGCTGAATTTATCGAACACCGCTTCGTAGTGCTTCAGGCTCGCCGGCACACCCCCCACATAGACGGGGGATTTCTTGATCTCCCCCATGATGGCATGCCACTTCTTGATGCTGGCTTCATCCTCCTTGATGATAAAATTTTTCTCCTGTTCTCGAGCCTGAAGAATGAGGACGATTTCCTCTCCGATTTCGGCTTCCTTGACCAGGGCCTCGTGGGCTTCCATGATCTCCCAAACGAAGCCGATCATGTTGGTAAAGTCCTGGCGAACGAGCTTTTCCATCTCGTTTTTGGCATTCATGACATTGAGGCCCGTAACGATAAAAATGGGCACCAGGGACAGAATCATGGTCTGGATGATGATTCTCGTGCCCAGCTTCGCGCGTACTCTCATGGCTGCCCCTTTGCTTGCAACCGGGGGAAAGCGACCAGTGGTCTTCAACCCACAGATGTCGAGATCGAGTCCTCTCCATTCCGAGATCACTTTAGCCCTCTGATGCCGGATTGGAGGAAAGGGTGCCTCGCTCAAACGGCCTGATGGAAAGCCCTGCACATCTCCTACCGCTATTGAACCGGCAGCAAGCCCTGTTTGACGATGATCTCCCTTCCGGATCCCGTGAGAAAGAAATCAATGAATTTCTTCACATCCCCCGAGGGGTTCCCAAGGGTGGCAAAGTACATTTCCTGAGCGATGGGGTAGCCGTCCTCGCCGGGATTCTTGCCCTCCACCTTGAGGACCTTGAAATCGGTCCTCTTGGAAACAGCTCCATAAGAAATGAATGAAATGGCGCGCTTTCCCTTGGCTTCCTCCAGCACGGCACCCGCTGTTTCCGTGATGATGCTCGACTGGGCGAAAGGAATGTCTCCCATGATCAGTTCGGTGAAATTTCGGTTGCAGGTGGTCTTGGTTTGGGGAATCACCACCTGTATGGGGCCCGGCTCGTCACCCAGGTCCTTCCAATCAGTGATTTGCCCCGAAAAGACCTTCTGAAGCTTTTCCTTGGTGATCTCCGTCACTTTACTGGCGGCTGGAACAAACACGGCGATATGATCCCTGGCGATCAGGGTCTCCGTCAGGTCTTGACTCTGGGACTTCTCCGCCAGTTTCAACTTCCTTGCCAGCCCTCCGACGTTACACCTGCCGGAAAGCAGAGACGGGACCGCATCCTGGGTCTTGCGATCCTCCGCGGTTACCTTGATTCCCGTTTCCCTGGTGAAAGTTTCCATGGAATCCTTGACAAGTGCCCAATAGAGCTGTGAGGAGCCATCGTAGTGAATTCCCTCGATGGCACACGCCACCGGTGCCTGAAAGGACCAACCCACCATGCCCAGAGCCATTGCCAACACACCCGCCAGAACGTTGCGTTTGATCATCCCTGTCCCCTTTCTGCATGATCTCTATTTTTTCCGCATCGACAATCAATCGGCAGCTCCTCCCCCTCCCCGCGACTCGGGCTTTGCGCACGCACCCCTGCCCCGGGCAGGCCCCTGCCTTTTACAGCATAGATCGGCGAAGAGCCGTGGAAGCTTGAGGAAATATTCCAGGGACAAGAAGATGGGGGCGAGGGAGCGGCAGATGACAGCCTGTCCTTTAAATAGAGACCTGAACCGCCTTGAAGCGCGGAACTTCAATACATTTCCGGAACTGCCAAACTCTGGGAGTCCTCGGCAAAGCCGGGGTTTTACCCAGTTGATTATGGTGGAGGGTTCATGAAGTATCGAGATTAGAGACCGCCGGTGGGCGCTTCCTTGATAGCCAGGGCACTCACGGGGCAGATTTGGACGCAGGCTCGGCACTGCAGGCAACGAAGGCCGGTTTCTTCCTCGCCAAAGGCACTGACAATGGTGTTGAAGCCCCTTTTGGCGAAAGTGAGCAGGGACATTCCGTGGAGTTTCCCGCAGACGTAGATGCATCTTCCGCACAGAACACAACGATGGAGCCGGTATTCCAGGACGGGATGTTCCTCGCCCGGGGGAAGCTCCCGGGCGAGGTTCTCGTACCTGCGGGGCTTGAGACGGACCCCTCCCAGGAACCGAACCATGTGCTGCAGCTCGCAGTGGCGATTGGACGGACACTTCCGGCAGTCGGCTCGATGTGCGGACAGCAGCAGCCGAAGGGCCGTTCGCTGGAGCCGCCTCACCCTGGGACTGTCCGTGACGACTTCCATGCCGGCCTCAGGATGGATTTTGCACGAAGGAACAGGATCTTTTTTCCCCCGGATTTCCACAAAGCACAGGCGACAGGAAACCGGGGGATTCGTCATTTCCTCCAGGAAACATAGGTTGGGCACATAGATGCCGTTTTCGAGGCAGACCTGGAGCAGGCTCTTCCCCTCTTCCGCTTGGACGAGCTTCCCATCAACGTTGAGTTCGATCATGTCGATTAGGTCTGAGGCCTTTCAACGAGGGGAGCCAGGGTCGGCGGCGACACCTTCCTCACGGCGCCGTACTCAGGAGGACACACCGCGGCACACTCACCGCACTTCACACATCGGCTCTGATCCACGGCTTTCTTGCGGTCCCGGGTGGAAAAAACGGCGTCCACCGGACAACAGCCCACGCAGACTTCGCACCCCCGGGAGCACTTTTCCTGGTCGATATAGAAGGCCGTCATCGCGCGGCACTTCCTGGCGGGGCAGCGCTTCTCCCGCACATGGGCCTCGTACTCTTCCCGGAAGTATCGCAGAGAGGTGATGACGGGGTTGGGAGCCGTTTTGCCCAAGCCGCACAAAGCCCCTTCCCTGATGTCCTCGCTCAGGGTTTCCAGGAGGACGAGATCTTCCTCGGTGCCCTGCCCCCTGGTGATCCGATCGAGCGCATTGAGGAGGTGCCTGGTTCCAATGCGGCAGAAAGTGCATTTTCCGCACGATTCCTTTTGAATGAACTCCAGGAAATAGCGGGCGACATCGACCATGCAGCTGTCTTCATCCATCACCACAAGACCCCCGGAGCCCATGATGGCGCCCGTTCGAACGAGGGAATCGAAATCCACCGGGGTATCCAGAAAACTCTCGGGGAGACATCCTCCCGAAGGGCCTCCAACCTGGACCGCCTTGAACCGTTTCTTCCCGGCGATGCCGCCGCAGATGTCAAAAATGAGATGTCGCAGGGTGGTCCCCATGGGAATCTCCACGAGGCCGGGGTACACGACATTTCCCACCACGGAAAAGATCGCGGTCCCCGGGCTGTTCCGAATCCCAATGGAGCGGTACCGATGCTCTCCGCCGGTAAGAATGGGAGGCACCGAGGCGAGGGTTTTCACGTTGTTGGTGACGGTAGGCCATCCATAAAGGCCGGATTGGACCGGGTAGGGAGGCCGATACTGGGGAATGCCCCGTTTCCCCTCGAGGGATTGGATGAGGGCCGTTTCTTCCCCGCAAACGAAAGCCCCGGAGCCACGGAACACCCGCACCACGAGGTTGAAATCGGTTCCAAGGATTCTCGTTCCGACCAAACCCAGGGCCTCCGCCTGGCGAATGGCCTCCGAGATCGTCTTCACTGCCAGGGGATACTCGGACCGAAGGTAGACGACGCCCAGGTCCGCTCCGACAGCAACTCCGCAGATGATGAGGCCCTCGAGGGTCTGGTGCGGGTTACTCTCGATCAAGGTCCGATCCATGTAAGCCCCGGGGTCCCCCTCATCGGCGTTGCAGATTACCACTTTCCGTTCCCCTTCGAAGCTTCCGGCGAGCTGCCACTTGAGCCCCGTGGGAAACCCCGCACCCCCACGGCCTCTCAAACCGGAGGCGAGAACCTTGCGGATGATTTCATGGGGGCCAAGAGCCAAGGCCTTCACAAGCCCCTCGTAGCCCCCATCCACGAGGTAATGGTCAATGTCCAGCGGGTCAATCCCACCACATCGTTTCATGACCACGCGGCTTTCCAGGCTGAACCTCGGGAACTCGCGCAAGGACGGGAGCAAGTCGTTTTCATCCCGGGCGGCATAGACATAATCGTAGACAGGATCGTCCTCCTCGAGAAAGGCTTTCACCAGGACCCTGGCCCTTCCCGGAGTGACCTGGCTGTAGTAGATGGCCGGGAATCCGGGTTTTTCGATGAGCACCAGCGGTTCGGCATAACAGTGACCCATGCACCCCACGGAAACCACCCTGGCCTCGACCTTTCGATCCTTGAGAGACTCCTCGAAGGCAACCTTGGTTTCCGCCGCACCCGCAGCCAATCCGCAAGTGGCCATCCCGATGGTGATGAGCGGAACGTCCGTCCGGGATTTCGCCTGGACACGCTCCCGGGCTTGTGCCACCATCCGTTGGAAGCGGTCACTGATTGTCTTGGGATCCAACGGCATCGGCCCGTCTGCCTTCCCTTTTTTCGCGTTCCCTGTCCAGTTCGAAGCCCACGAAAAGCCCTTCCACCCTGCTTGGGGCCATCTGGCCGAAAATGTCCCCATCCACGATAGCCACGGGTGCCAGTGCACAGCATCCGACACAGGCGACACGTTCGATGTCGAATTCGCCGTCCGGGGTCGTCTCTCCTTCCTTGATTCCCAGCTTGCGTTCGAAGTTCTCGAGGATAATATCTCCTCCAACCACGTGGCAGGCGGTGCCGAGGCATACCTGTATCCGGTGGCGTCCCGGCGGACGAAATCGAAATTGATTGTAAAAGGTAGCGATCCCGTACACCTCGCTGGTCGAGATCCCCACGTGCTCCGCCACCAGTTTCATGGCGGTCTTGGAAAGGTAGGAATAGTGCTCCTGGATCATCTGGAGAATGGGGATCACCTGGTCCCGCCGCTTCTCGAAAGCAGCCAGGGCCCTCGGAATCTCCTCCAGCATTTCCTTTTCCCCAGGAAGGGTCCTCGATTCCTCCGCCATGATGCAAACTTCTCCTCCGGACACTGAAAAAGCAAGTACTTGCAAAATTCACGGCCGGGGGCGTTCCCGCTTTTCACCTGATCACGGAGTTTCAAAGGGAAGGAATGGATAAAGCGGAAGGTGTGGGCACCGGCACCCGCCCCCAGCCTCTCGCCCCTAGCCCCTAGCCTTGACGCCGTCAGGCACCTCTCGCCCCTCGCCCCTCGCTTTGACGCCGCCGGGCGCCCTGCCCACGCTGTAGTACCTGAACCCGGCCTCCTTCATGGCAGGTATTTTGTAAACGTTTCTCAGGTCGATGAAGACCGGTTCCTTTAAAAACGATTTGACCCGTTCCAGGTCCAGGGCGCGGTACTCGTTCCATTCGGTCATGAGCACCACGGCGTCCGCTCCCTGGCACGCCTCGTAGGGGTTGGAACAATAGGTCACCGTGGGGAGGACCTTCCTGGCTTCCTCCATGGCCTGGGGATCATGGGCGCGAACGGTCGCACCGTGTTCGATCAGGGTGGAAAGGATCGTGATGGAGGGCGCGTCGCGGATGTCGTCGGTTTCGGGCTTGAAGGAGAGTCCCAGGACCGCGATGGTCTTCCCTCCTTCGTCTCCCCCGAGGGCCTTGCGGATCTTGCGCACCATGCGGGCCTTTTGAGCGGCGTTGACCTCCACCACGGATTCGACAATACGGCAGGCCACCCCGTGTTCCTGGGCGATTCGCAGCAAGGCCTGAGTGTCCTTGGGAAAACACGATCCTCCGTAGCCGGGTCCCGCGTGGAGGAATTTCCGGCCTATGCGGCCGTCCAGGCCGATCCCCTTGGCAACTCCCTGGACATCCGCACCGACTTCCTCACATAAGTTGGCGATCTCGTTAATGAAGCTGATCTTGGTGGCCAGGAAGGCATTGGCTGCGTACTTGATCAGTTCCGCCGTCTCGATGTTGGTGATGACGAAGGGAGTTTCGATGAGATACAAGGGTCGGTACATGGCCTTCAAGACCTCCTCCGCCCTGGGCGAATCCACTCCCAGGACCACCCGGTCCGGTCGCATGAAGTCGTTGATGGCTGCTCCCTCGCGCAGAAATTCCGGGTTGCTGGCCACATCGAAATCCGCCTCCGGGTTGACTTCGGAGATGATCCGGGCCACCTGGCGTGCCGTGCCGATGGGGACCGTGCTCTTGTTCACCACCACCGTGTATCCCTCCAGGTGAGGGGCCAGCCGGCGGGCGGCATCGTACACGTAGGTCAGGTCTGCGTACCCGTCACCTCGACGGGAGGCCGGAGTGCCCACGGCGATGAAGACCACCTGGGCTTCGGGAATACCGGGATCGAAACCCGTGGTGAAGATGAGTCGCCCGGCATCCAGGTTTTTCCGGACCACCACGTCCAGGCCCGGCTCGTAAATGGGGATCTGTTTCTGTTGCAAGAGGGAGATCTTCGATTCATCGATATCAATGCAGGTGACTTCATGCCCGAATTCCGCCAGGCATGCTCCCGTCACCAACCCTACATAGCCGATCCCTATAACGGCAATTTTCATGGCGCGTCGGATTCCCTTACCCACAGGTTCTTGGTTGATGTGCGACAAACTGGAAAACGGCGGAAATGTAGCAGTTTACAAGAATCGATACAAGGGGTTAGGGGCGCCTGGCG
>JAGPLX010000058.1 GCA_018053185.1 Syntrophobacteraceae bacterium | reverse complement strand
TCAGCTCCGCATTCATCATCTCGGTCAAATAACGCCCCACTATTTCCTGGACCTCCAGACGGACCATCTCAAAAATCTTCTGGGGTTGATTTTGAATCTCTTTGAAAACCTTCACTACTTCGGGTACCCTAACCTCGATCCTCATGGGCGCTTCTCCTTTCTGGGTTGGTTTTTTTCTCAAACCCCAAGGAACGGAAAAGCGCCTTTTTTCTACCCTTTTCGAATTTACACAAAAGCTTTTACACTACCAGGCGGTCCCGTAGGTCGAAAACGTCCATGAAGGGTTCTCCGCTTTAGGTAAGGAGAGAAAGCAGCCATCCATCTAATGTCAGTCTTTTCGCCTACCTACATTTACACCTTTCAATCCGAACCCTCAAGCCGGAAAAGGCATCCCGGGCGGGCTTCCACCTTGGGTTTCCCGTCTCTCCGGCAGGAGACGCAAAGCTCCTCCTTGTAGCTTGGTGCATGGAGATGAAATGACATGTGGAGCAAAGGTGCCGATTGCATGCGGCTTGGATGTCTAGTCTATGGGGCAATGGGATCTTCATGCGTACCGGGATAGACCATTTCTACACCGATCCTGCTTATTTTTGGATGACTCCTAAATGGCCGCATAGTCCGTTCGAGTTCAACCTGGACGGGCTTGTCGGGCCCTGGCGGTTTGATGGGTTGCTTTCGGGTGCGAGGCCGAAGAGATGTCTTCTTGTCGAAACAGATCACCATCAGTTTTCGGCGTCAAATTGCTGACATGATTTTCGAGGACCGTTCGTCCTACCGGAAAAGGACGGGAAAGTCCTTGCCGGAGCAGAACTTGAAGGCTGGCTTGCCTTGCCGGAAAAGCCGTCCCGAGATTTCTCACAACCGTCCTTGATATTTCGATCGACTAGCCATCGGATTTTTCCGTCTCATCAATCCCTCGCTTTCGGGTTCGTCTCAGTTGCGTCGCCGTCCCCGGGGAAGATTGCTGCCCGTCCATGAAATTTGCCCACTGTTCGAACCGAGGAGTCCGGAAGACTTCGATGGCTTGAGGCCGGTCCCACCCTGTCCGAGAACCGGGGACCAGGGCTTTTCTCCGGTACGACGCCGTGCCCGGGTGTCTCCGTCGCCGCGGGGACCGGGCTGCCGAGGCCTGGCACAACCATTGCTTCCCTGGCGGGCAGATCGGCATGATTCAAGATCCTCTCGACACGGACGGACAGGAATATGACCCGGAGCGACAAGAAACACTTCCCGGCAAGAGCGCCTTGGGTGTGGATCATGGTGGCCTTTTGCGGGTGGGTCCTGGCCGTGGGCTCTCTCGGGGCCTCCACGGGAACCGTGCTGCACAATATTCGATTCGGCAGACAGGCCGGCCATCTGCGCGTGGTCCTGGATATGGCGGGGGAACGGCCATCCCGCATTCATCCGGTGACGGAGGAGGGGCTCATCATCGAATGGGCTCGACTGACCGTCAGGGAGGGGTTGGAAAGAACCGTGGCCAAGCCACCTCCACCTGTATCCAAGGTGGTGTTCGAAGAGAAGGACGGATCCTTCCGCGTCAAATTCCTGTTTTCCTCCCCGGTATCTGTGAAGTCGTTCTTCCTGGCCGGAAAGCCCGGCTATCGACTTGCCCTGGACCTCTTACCGGGGGCGGCTGCACGGGAAGCCGGGAAGGAGATCGCCGTGGCTGGCCAGGCCATAGTTCTGCCAGCGGCTTCTCGTGTAAAGACCACGGAAAAACTAAAAAAACGCTCGTCCGAAAAGGTCCCCGAGCCCGCGGTTTCTCCGCGGGTTTCCTCGCCCGGCATTGAGGTTTCCCCGAACAAGGATGCTTCGGACGCCGCCTTCACCGAGGCGGATGAGCTTTTTCTTTCGGCCTGGGAGAACCTTGCGGAGAAAGCCGAGTCCATCATTGCCCTTTACACCAAGGCCATCAAGGCTTCTCCCACATCCTCCCGCATTCCGCTTGCCCTGTATCGAAGCGGGCTGACCTATTGGGCCATGAAAGATACGAAGCGGGCTCAAGAGTGCTTCAAGAAGGTCATCACGGACTTTCCCGGGGACCCCCTGGTTCCCCAGTGCTGGCTGAGCCTGGGCCAGATCCATCAGCAGGGGCACTCCTTCGTGGAATCGGTCCATGCCCTCCGTACGGCCTTGAGGCATTCCATGGATAAGGAAAAGATGCTGGATGCGCATCACGCGTTGGGGAGGGTCCTGGCAAACATCGGTGCCCACGAAGAGGCCCTGGAGAACCTCACCAGGTGCCTGAGTGAGGACGAGGAATATCATCTCAAGAAGCCGGATCTCCTTCGCTCCCTGGGGGAATCCTATTTTGCGATCCAGGATTACGAGAACAGCACCAGGTACCTTTTTTGGTACCTGAACCTGGAGCCGGAGCTACCGGACCGTGACTGGATCCTGGCCAAGATCGCCGAGAGCCTCCTGTATCAGCGCCGGTACGACGTGGCGAACCAGGTCTACTCCTATATCGAAAAATACCACGCCGATTCGGAAGGGCACACCATCGGCCAGATCCGCAAGGCGGAATTCCTCGAACAACAAGATGAGATGATGCGGCAGGAAGCCCTCGCCATCTATCGGGACCTGGCTCTGAAGCCGCTTTCTCCAGCCTTGTTCAAGCTGGTCATGTACAAGCTTGCCTCCTGGGAATGGAAGAAAGGCAATTACGAAAGGAGCCTGATCCTGGTGGATGAGACCCTGCGGTTCAAATCGGGGCCCGCCCCCGAGGAGAAGCTGCTGGCCCTGAGGTCCAACGTCCTGGTGGACTGGGTCAAGAAGGCATATTCTGAAAAGGATTTCGCCCGGGTGGTGGAGCTGGATCGTCAGAACCCCTACACCTTTCTCAACAGCGATTCCCCCGATGTTCTTGCCTTGATCGCCGACAGCTACTACTCCCTGAAGCTCTATCCCAAGGCCATCGAACTGTATCAGCATCTACTGCAGAAGACGGGGAACAAGAATGAGGAGTGGCTCTATAAAACGGCCTATTCATCCTATCTCATGGGCGATCTGGAAAGGAGTCTCCAGGTCCTGAGCCAGGTGCGGGCGGAATCCCTGGAATGCAGGAAAATGGAGCTCCAGGGGCGCATATTCTTTGCCCAAAAGAAATACCGGGAAGCCGGTCAATTTCTCGGAAAGGTCGTTCAGAATGAAAAAGGGTGCGGTGGAACGGACGTCGAGGTGGGGCTCCTGTATGCCGAGGCCCTCATGAAGCTGGACAAGCATGGGGAAGCTCTGGGCTGGCTTCAGAAGGTTTCGAAGTTTCCTGGAAACGAGTCCCCGGCAACCCGTGTTCGGACGGGACTCCTTCTGGGCAAGTGTTACCAGGTGTTGAAGCAACCCCAGCAAGCCATTGAAACCCTGGAATCCCTGTTGCCCCTGCTGGACTCGGACCTCACAAGGGACCAGATCAACTACCAGCTCTCCGAGATTTACATCGAAATGGGGCAGCCCGCAAAAGCAACCCAGAAGCTGACTCAATTGCTCGAATCCAAGCAAGAGTTGTGGAGAGCTGCAGCCCAACAGCGGCTCGGCTACATCCAAATGAAGAACTCCGGTTCGAAGACGGTGTCTTTCTGATCCCGATATTTCTCGATCATTTTGCTTTTGGACCATCGAAGGCGTGATATCGAACGGAAGGAAAAACATGGCGGTCTTGATCGTGGAGCCCGACCCTCAGGAAATCCATGCGATCAGTTCCTGCATCCGGACTTGTGGGGTTGCCGCCGTCTCCACTACGACCACCGGATCGGCCATGAGAATGGTCGAAAAGGATCCCTACGAGGTGATCCTCGTCAATCTCAACGGGCAGCCATCCCGGGTATTGGCTCTTCTTGAAGCGACCCGGGCTCTTCCCGAGCCGCCCTATGTCATCGTCATGAGCCGGAAGGCCGACCTGGATGACGCCGTGGAAATGATGAAGGCAGGTGCCCACGATTTTTGGGTGAAGCCTTTTTCAGCCGATCGATTGTCCAAAACCCTGCGATGGATTTCGGAAAAGCGGTATCAGAAAGTGGCTTCGGACCCTTCCGGACCCCTTCCCATCATCACTCGAAATCCCTTGATGTCGCAGCTGAAATCCATGGCCCGGCGGGTGGCACCCAGCAGGGCGACGGTGTTCCTCCAGGGAGAGAGTGGGACGGGAAAGGAATTATTCGCCCGCTATATCCATCATCACAGCGATCGCAGGGACAGGCCCTTTGTGGCGATCAACTGCGCGGCGTTGCCTGAGAGCCTGATGGAAAGTGAGCTGTTCGGACACGAAAAGGGAGCTTTCACCGGCGCCGTCAAAGCCAAGGAGGGCAAGTTCGAGCTTGCTCACACGGGAACCCTTTTTCTGGACGAAGTCACGGAGATCCCCCTTCATCTGCAGTCCAAGCTGCTCAGGGTCCTCCAGGAAAACGAGATCGACCGGGTGGGCGGACGTCACCCCGTTCGGGTGGATGTGCGGATCATTGCATCTACCAACCGGATCATCGAGGAAGCCCTGAGAGAGGGTCACTTCAGGCGAGACCTCTATTATCGGCTCAACGTGATCCCCGTCAAGATCCCTCCCCTGCGCGAACGGAAAGAGGATGTACCCGATCTGGTCGCCTATTTCATGGAAAGATACCGTGTGATCCACAAGTGTCCGGTCAGGGAAATCAGCCCCGGCGCGTTGGCCCTGCTCCAGAAGCACTCGTGGCCGGGAAACATTCGGGAGCTGGAGAATGTGGTTCAGCGGGCCATGCTGTTGAGTGTCGGGGATTGCCTGGACTCGAGCTCCATCTTCTTTGATCAGGCTACTCCCAGCGAAACCGCCGACATCGAGCTCATGCCCATCAGCGAGATGGAAAAGCTCCTCATTCGAAAGGCCCTGGCGAGCTCGAGCGGGAACCGGACTCGAGCGGCCGAGATCCTGGGCATCAGCGTTCGGACGCTCAGAAACAAGTTGAGTGAATACCGGGCCGTGGAAGAGGGGATTGATCGAGAGACGGAGTGAGGAGAATTTGACGTCATCCTTTTGACGATTCCATCCGACAACCGGACAGGATCCAAGGTCTCCCCGATGCCGGTGCGCCGTCAAACGAACCTCTTTGTCCCCACCTGAAAAAGGTGCCCTCCTTACCCTCACCCCAACAGCGTATCCCGAGAACCTCTTTCTATGAAATCTTCCTCTGCACTCGATCCCAACACAAGTCTTCCCGCCGGTTTCGTTCCTTCGGCCCCGTTCGGTCAGGACGGCATCCGCCTCTCAAGCTCGTCATTGGTACGAGATTTGCCTCTGGATCCAAACACTGTTCAATGAGAAAGGAGAGATCCACATGGGCGATTCATCGGTAGTGTTCAGTCGGACCGTTCAGGCGGTGCAGGATCGTCTGAGCCTCAATTCGCTGAATCAGAAGGTCATTTCGGGAAACATCGCCAATCTCAACACCCCGGGTTTTCGAACCAGGGAAACTACTTTCGAAGCGACGCTTCGAGAATCGATCGAGGAACAAACCCTTCGTTTGGTGCGTTCCAGGGGACGGCACCTGGATCCTGGGGACCTGTCGACGGTGGAGAACTCCTCGCAGCTGGTTGAAACCGGTCCTGTGGATCTTGATGCGGAAATGATGAAGCTCGCAAAGAATACCGTGGAATACAATTACATGGTGACCATGTTGAACAAGAAGTTCACCTTGTTGCGACAGGCCGTTGCCGAATAGGGAGGGCTGAAAAATGGACTTTGGAAATGCCATGAAGATCAGTGCATCAGGTTTGACGGCTCATCGAACCTGGATGAATGTGCTGTCCTCCAACCTGGCAAACTCCCACGTCACCAAGACGGCTTCGGGGGGACCCTACGAGAGAAAGACCGTTGTCTATGAAAGTGTTCCCTTTGCAGAGGAGTTGAACGAAACGCTGGAAGCACTACCTGGAGAAGATCTGGAGAGGGTGGAAGTTCGGGAGGTGGTTTCCGATGGTCGTGATTTCAAAAAAATTTACGACCCTGCACATCCGGATGCCGATGATCAGGGGGTGGTTCAGATGCCGAACATCAATCCCATCGAGGAAATGGCCAATCTCCTGTTGGCGAGCCGCTCCTACGAAGCGAACCTGGCGGCCTTGAACACCTCCAAGCAAATGGCGCTGAAGGCAATGGAAATCGGCAAGTAGCCGTCTTGAGGAGAATTTGCCATGCAGGTTGGGTCCGTTATCACGGAAGCACTGAGGCAAGATCCCGTCTCGAAGCAGGGTGGATCGAAGGTTCCTTCATCGAGCTTCGGCGCGGAATTGAAAGCCAGGCTGCAGGAAACCGATAAGTTGCAGCACGAGGCGGATAAGGCCATGGTCGACGGAGCGGTCCACGGTGCGACGAACATTCACGACACCATGATCAAACTGGAAGAGGCCGATATCAGCCTCCGGATGCTGGTGAAGTTCCGCAACAAAGCGATGGAAGCCTACCAAGAGATCATGAGGATGCAGTTCTAAGGGAAGGACATTTCCTCGAGCGAACGGGTCGCCTATGAAGCAGCTTCAAGAACTGATTCAGCATGGGAAGTCCTGGGTCCAGGCCGTTCCCGCTTCCCAGAAAATCCTTTACGGAGGATTCCTCCTCGTGTTGTTGGGGAGTCTCGGGTTTCTCGCCTACACCATCAACAGGACCGACTACAGTCCCCTATACGCCCGGTTGTCTGAAGAGGATTTGGCGGCGGTGGTGTCCACGCTCAAAGCCAAGAAGATTCCTTATCGACTTACCGGCAACAGTGTGGATGTTCCCAAAGAGTCTCTCCACGAGACCCGGCTGCTCATGGCTTCCGAGGGGGTACCCAAGGGGTCCGGAGTCGGCTACGAAATCTTTGACCAGCAGAAGCTTGGGAGCACCGAGTTCGTTCAGAAAATCAACTACCAGCGGGCCCTGCAGGGGGAGCTTGCCCGTACCATCAACCGCATGAACGAGGTGCAGGAAAGCAGGGTCCACCTGGTGCTGCCCGCCGAAAGCGTTTTCGTCGCCGATCAGAAACCGCCGAGCGCGGCTGTTGTTCTCAAGCTCCGATCCGGAGCGCGCCTCGAACAGCAGCAGATCCAGGGGATCGTAAACCTGGTTGCGAGCGCGGTCCAGGGACTGACTGAAGACAAGGTGACCGTCATGAGTACCGACGGTCAGGTATTGTTCAAGAAGAATGCCGTGGACAACACCTTTCAGATGACCAGTCTTCAGGTCCAGCTCAAGACCAACCTTGAAGAGGACCTGAAGCGGAAGGTCCAGTCGCTCCTGGAACAGGTGGTGGGGGCCAATCGTGTCAGCACCCGGGTTTCCGCGGACCTGGACTTCAACCAGGTGCGCGTGACTGAAGAAACCTATGATCCCGACAGTGTCGTGATACGGAGTCAGCAACGGAGCGTGGAGAGCGCTCAGGGGGGAGAAGCGGGGGCCAAGGGCAATCCGGACGCTCCCATCAACGTTGAAGGCCAGTTGATGAAGTCCGCTTCACCGGGGCAGCAGAAGACCTCGAACCGCCAGCGTGAGACCGTGAATTACGAGATCAACCACGTGAGCCGCCAGATCACCCATGCCCCTGGAAACATCAAGAAACTTTCCGTGGCGGTGATCCTGGACGGTCCTTACGAGATGAAACCCAACCAGGAAGGCAAACCGGTGCCCACTTTCGTGGGTCGAACCCCCGAGCAGATCAAATCCATCGAGGACCTGGTGAAGAAAGCCGTGGGATACAACGAGAGTCGAGGGGATCAGATCACGGTTTCCAACATTCCCTTCGCCACGGAATTTTCGGGGTCCGATTTTGTCCAAGGGGAAAACCGCTGGCTGCGGATGGCCAAAGAGCATCAGAAAATCATCCTCAACCTGGTCCTCATCGTACTGGCCTTCCTCTTCATCATTCGGCCCTTCATGAGGAAGTTTCGGGACCTTACGGCGGAGGCGGGGAGATCACGGGAGCCCGCCCCGGCGGCCCTGCCGGGCCGGGCGGTCCCTGGTCTTATGGAACATTCCCCGGCTCAGGATGCCTCCACCAAGACCCAGGCCCTTGCCCTGGCTCAGATGAATCCTCAGCAGGCGGCAACAATCATCCGCGCCATGATGCGAGAGGAGACCTAGCCCATGGGAAAAATCTCGGGTCCATGGAAGGCGGCGGCGCTCCTGTTGATCCTTGGTGAGAAGGCTTCTTCGGAGATCCTGAAATACCTCACCACCGATGAGATCAAGAGCCTGGGACTGCAGATGGCCTCCATCCCGGCTGTGAAGAAGGAAGTCGCCGATGAGATACTCAACGAGTTCAGCAAGCGGTTTTACGAGGAAGGGGACTTGTACGCCCAGGGAGAGGATTTCCTCAAAAACCTGTTGCCGAGTGTGTTGGGCGAGGAGCAGGCCGGTGACGTGATCTCCACCATCGAGAAGGCCAGGGAGAAGATCCCTTTCAAGTTTGTGAAAGAAATCGATGCCAGGGTCTTGGCCAATTTCATCAAGAACGAGCATCCCCAAACCATCGCCGTCATCCTGGTTCACCTGGGCCATGAGAAAGCCAGCATGGTGCTTGGGTATCTCCCGGAGTCCCTCCAGTTCGAGGTGGTGAACCGGGTTGCTCATCTGGAGACCGTTCCCCCGGACCTGGTTCGAGAGGTAGATGAAGTCCTGGAAAAGGAACTGCTGTCCGTCGGGGAAGAGAGCCACCAGGTCCTGGGGGGAATCCAGGCCGTGGCTGAAATCCTGAATTTCTCGGACCGCCGTACGGGAGAAAACATCCTCCAGGCCATGGAAGACTTCGATTCGGATCTTGCGGAAAAGGTCCGGCGCCTCATGTTCGTGTTCGAAGACCTGGTGGCCATCAATGACTCGGGGATTCGCGAATTGTTGAAGGAGATACGTAACGAAGAGCTGACCCTGGCCCTCAAGACCGCCTCCGACGAACTGAAGGGGAAGATATTCAAGAACCTGTCCCAACGTGCCGTGCAGATGCTCGAGGAGGAATTGAGCATCATGGGCCCGGTGCGCCTGAGCGACGTGGAGGCCGCACAGCAGAATATCCTCAATGTTGCCCGTCGGCTCGAGAAGGAAGGAAAGATCATCCTGGCCGGGAGAGACAGCGGAGATGCGTACGTCTAAGATCATCAAGGGCTGCGAGGAAACCTCCGTTTCCATCTTTGATTTTCAGTGCATTGAAAGGGTGGATGCCTGCCAGGCCGCCCCGCCTTCCACTCACAAGGACCATCCCTCCCAGGGATCCGGCCCCGAGCAGGAGTTGGGAGCCCGGATTCAACAGCGCCTTCTGGATGCCGAGCGAAAGGCCCTCGAACTCGAGAAGGAGGGGTACGAAAAAGGTTATGAACAGGGGATGAGAGACGGGATGGAGTACGGGCGGAAGAGCATGGTCATCGCCCAGGAACATCTCCGGAGGATCGTCGGCCGCCTGGAGGCCTTGCCGGGTCAAATCATCGAAGATTATAGGGATTGGTTCGTTCAGACCATCCTCCGGGCCGTGCGTCATCTCGTGCGTAAAGAACTGGACGCCCACCCCGAAATCCTGCTGCATACCCTCGAAAGCTTGCTGCACGAGACGGGGGATGACGATGCCGTGACGGTATACTTGCATCCCAAGGACATCGGGCTGGTTCAAAGCAGCCTGGAGGAGGAAGGAGGACCTCTGAAAGGGCGATCCCTGCGGCTGAAGCCGGACCCGGAGCTGGAACGGGGCGGATGCCGGGTGGAGACCCCGCTTCAGGTGTTGGACGCCGCTCTCGAGACTCAACTTGCCCTCCTTGAAAGGGCTCTCTCGGGCACCAACGAGGTTCGATCCGAAGGGGGAGATCCGGATGACCCTGCCCAACCCTAACTACCTTGGCTTCAAGGACCCTGCGGATATGCTCCGGGGTTGCCCGCGCTATGAAAAATTCGGGAAGGTGGTCCACATGGTGGGCAACATGATTGAAGCCGATGGGCTGGACTGCTCCCTGGGGGACATTTGCAGGATTACTCCCTGTCGTGGAGCGAATCCCATTTTCGCCGAGGTGGTGGGGTTTCACCAGAAGCGGCTGAAGCTCAGTCCCCTCACACCCCTCCGGGGGATCTACCCGGGTTGCCTGGTCCAGTCGTATCAGCCGGCAGGTTCGGTCCTAGTGAGCCATTCTCTCCTCGGACGCGTGTTGGACGGCCTCGGACAACCCATCGACGGTCTCGGGCCCATTACCCACGGGGTTTCTTATCCCCTTTTCGGCAACATTTCCAATCCTCTCGAACGTCCTCTCATCACCGAACAGCTTGATTTGGGCGTCCGGTGCATCAACGGCTTGCTCCCCGTGGGCAAGGGACAACGCATCGGTATTTTTTCAGGCTCTGGAGTGGGGAAGAGCACCCTGCTCGGCATGATGGCCCGCTATACCTCGGCTTCCGTGAATGTGATCGCCCTCATTGGCGAACGCGGGAGAGAAGTGAATGAATTCCTGCAGCACGAGCTGGGGCCCGAGGGCCTCAAGAGGTCCGTCGTCATTGTGGCAACCTCGGACCAGCCGGCGACTCTCCGATTGAGGGGAGCCTTTCTGGCATGTGCCGTGGCAGAATACTTCAGGGACCAGGGCATGGACGTGCTCCTCATGATGGATTCCGCAACGCGCTTTGCCATGGCCGCCCGGGAGATCGGCCTGGCGGCGGGGGAACCCCCTACCACCAAGGGGTACACACCCAGCGTTTTCAGCCGGTTGCCTCGTCTGCTCGAGAGGGCGGGAAACTTCAAGGAAGCTTCCATCACGGGGATTTACACAGTTCTCGTCGAAGGGGACGACATGGAGGATCCCGTTGCCGACACCCTGCGATCCATCCTGGACGGCCACATCGTGTTGGATCGCCGACTTGCCCAGACCCGCCATTATCCTGCTATCGACGTGCTGAGGAGTGTCAGCCGTTTGACGAGCCGGTTGCAGGACGAGGAACACAAGGTCTTGAGTTCCAGGTTCATCCAAACACTTTCCCATTTCAAACAGAGCGAAGACATGATCCGCATCGGCGCCTACGTGAAGGGAAGCCACCCGGACACGGATTACGCCATCGACATGATCGGACGACTCAACGAATACCTCATACAGCCCGTCGAGGAATATTGTTCCGTGGAACAGGCCCGAAGCCGGCTCCAGGAACTGGGGCTGACCCGTTAGGAACCGCATGCCCTTCACATTCCGGTTTGCCATTGTCTTGAGGCACCGACAGTACCTTCTCAAGCAGGCACAGGTGGCGTTTGCCGCGGCCCAGGTCCGATACGAAACCATCGAGGCACGGATTCAAGCCGCCATTTCCACGATTTCCCGGCAGGTTCGGGTTCTGGAGGAACGGCAATCCGAAGGCATGACCGTTGCCGATTATCTGGCTCACAAGCGCTATCTCCAGTCCCTGGAACGACATTTGCTTATTCTCGAGCGCGACCGAGAGGAAGCGCTCCGAGTGATGGAAGACCGGAAAAAGGAATTGCTGGAAAAGCGCAAGGGGGTTCGGATGCTCGAGTTGCTCGAGGAAAAGGACAGGGAAGAGTACCGATACCTGCAGGGGAAGAAAGACCAGAAGCGCATGGACGAAATCGCTTCCTACCAGGACTCTCCGGACAAGAAAATAACGAGATCAAATGAAGATGAACACGAAACAGTCTAAGTATCCCAAGTTCCTTATCGGCGGGGTGTCCCTGGTGTTTCTTGTGCTTTCCGTGAAGCTGATCCTCACGGCGGCTCCTTTCCTTTTCAAGAAAGATGGTGCCGGGCTTCCTCCTTTCCCGGCGGAGGTCCTGGCGGAGGACAGCAGGGCAAAACCTCAAAAGGCCCCGGTACCGAAAGATAAGGCGACACCCTCCCCCCCTCCTCCGCATCAACCGGCTTCGGTCGCCGCCGGCACCCAGCCCGTGATGGACCTTGCCTCCTATCTCGAACGCAAGGAGGAGGAATTGAAGCAAAAAGAGGAAAAGCTGCGCCAGAAGGAAGAGTACCTGGCCCAAATGGAGCAGGAATTGGAGCGGAAGTTCAAGGAACTCATTCCCATTCAGAAAGAGATCCAGGCATACAAAACGGAGAAGGAAGAAACTCAAAACAACAAGATCCGGTCCCTGGCCAAAATCTACGGCACCATGAAGCCCAAGGAAGCTGCGAAACTACTGGAAAACCTTGATGAAAACCTGGTTGTCCAGATCATCTCCACCATGAATTCCGATGAAGCCGCAAACATCCTTGCCGGCATGGACGTGAAAAAGGCGGCCAAGATTTCCGAATCCTTATCTCACCGCTAGCCGGTCGGACCTTGACCCGCCATGGTCTAAACAGCCACGCCGATCGAAAGGAACCGACCCTTTTGTCGGGCGGGATCTCTCCTCGAAAATCTCCCCGATTTCCACAAAGTACAGCCTTCCTGTAATCCATGCCTCGAAATCACCGCCGGAGGAAATCCCTTCCGGGCGGCGGAAGAAAATGCTCTCCAATCCTGCAAAAATTTCCTCATCAAGGTTGGGGCCCTCCATCACTTCCTCATCAACCAAAGCCATAATATATTGATTTTCCAGCATTTAACTCCTGGATGGCTGAATGGCACTCCTGTTGCTCCTTTCGGCGGCGACGGTGGTTTCGAACGGGAAGACCCCAGGAGAGGAAACGACATGCAGACCAATCAGCTCAATGCGGGACAACTGCTCATGGGTGTCCTATCCAACGAACAGGGGAAAATGAGCCTTAAAATCCTGGATACCCAATTTTCCTTTTCCAACGAGTTGAAGGCGCAAAATCAGGCGAGTGGGTTCGGGGGATCTTCGAATGTCGCGTTGGCTGCCGGGAATGCCTCGGTCCTCGAGTTGTTCGGGACCGGGGAGGGCAATTCCGCCGGGAAGCCCGTTCAGTCCCTCGGGAATGCGCCCCGGGCTGTGAACCGGAGCTGCCGGGGATGCGGGATGTCCATCCCCGATGTGGATGCGGAGACACAATCGGTGGCAGCTTCAAAGACCACCGAAAAGGGAAAGGTGCTCGACCGGGTGCTTCCGCGCGGGCAGGAAAAAATTTCCAAGGAACGGGTGACAGAAGAGCTGTACGTCACGGACTCGACGGCATCCGAAAAGATCATGGCGCTTTTTCAGCTTCCCGCGGAGGCGAGAACGGCATGCAAGAATGCCGCGGATTCCCAGGGAAGGCTGTCCTTCAAAGAAGTTCTGACCATACTGCGGCAGCAGCAGACCTCTCTCAAGAATCGCCCTCAGCAGGGGGAACCGGAAGTCCCGGCACGGACCGTACGGCTGCTGCTCCAGTCCCTGCAATACAAGTCACAGGGTGGGAAACCCGTCTCTTGCCGGGTCCAGCCCCTGACCAAAGAGTCGTACAACCTCCAGGAGTTCGTGGATCTTCTGGACCAGGTAGTTCGGCAGGTACACCAGGAAAGGTCGAGGAGGGAGGCTCTCTCTTTGCCGAGCGTGCCCCAAGGCCCCGGTTCGTCGGCAACTTCATCCCCGGCCGGGCAGGCATCCGGCATGGTTCAGGCGGATCACGTGGAAAGGATGGCCGACAGCCGTTTGCCGTCCTTCTGTGAAAAGGAGGGAACTTCCAGTCTCCTCGATGGGAAACGAAATCGCCCTGCCGTGCTCCCAACTCCCCAGGAGCCGGGAGACAAGGGCCGAGACCCGGAGCTTTCCGCAGCGGCCGGGATCGGTGTGAAGAAACGCGGCGAGCGTTTTTCCAGGATGCCGACGGATTTGGACGAACCTTTCCCGGATCGGGTATCCGAGGGGACCGACCCTTTCCTGGAATCGGCGGTCGGGACTGAAGAGGGGATCCATGGATCGAGGGTCCTTTCCATGTCGAACTCCGAGATGTCCTCGAAGCTGAAAGCCGTCCCGTCGGAAGTCACAGGGCCGAGGTTGCCGGAATTCGTTGGCTGGATTCCGGAAGTCGACCCCTCC
>JAGPLX010000013.1 GCA_018053185.1 Syntrophobacteraceae bacterium | reverse complement strand
TCCCTTTTTCGACCATGGGAGACCCTACCTCCCGACCAGGCCGGGCAAGAGGACCGCCACCCCGCTGGCGATGACCTCGATGGCGATGGCAGCCAGGATCAATCCCATCAGTCGTGTCACGATGTTGATTCCCGTCCTTCCCAGGGCGTTTCCGATGGGAACGGCGAGCCTGAGGGTCAACCAGACGATGAAGGCAATGAGAGGACAGAGTGCGACGAGCAACGCCCCATGCTTCCAATCCGGCATTTGGTGAGCGTAGATGATGACCGTGCTGATAGCCCCGGGACCCGAGAGCAGGGGAATGGCCAGGGGGACCACCGCCACATCGGCTTTCTCCCCGGCTTCCGCGGCTTCTTCCGGAGTTTGTTTGCTGGCACTGGGTTGCGCGTGAAACATGGCTATGGCCATGAGCAGGATCAGGATGCCTCCTCCTACTCGGAACGAAGCCACGCTGATTCCGAAAAACTGGAGAAGGGAATCCCCCAGAAGACAGGCGACAATGAGAACCACCCCCGTGGAAACGGCGCTGACCACCGCCGTCCGCCTTCGTTCCCTTTCCGACTGATGGCTGGTCAAGGTGACAAAGATCGGAAGGGCTCCGATAGGATTCACGATCACCAGGAGTGCGGTGAAGATCTTGAGGTATTCGGTCCCAGCGAACATTCTCTTATCCGCAGTTTAATGGGATATTGTATCCATCCGCGGCAACTCACGGCTGTCTCCGATGTCACCCGATCACCGAGTTTGGCGGCAGATGCTTGCAGGGAGGAAAGCCGGAACCTTTGTTTCATTGAACACTCTTGGACGCTGAAAGTAAAGAAGCGAGAGGGTTTTCCCCTTGTCGACCTTCGGAGTGGAGACCTCAGGGTGGAGCCGGTTTTCGGGAGTTCTCTTTCTTGACAAAGGTAGACCGGCATTCTAATAATCATGGCTCCGATGTTCCATCCGGATGGAGCGGTTTGGAAGCTCGTCCCCCCCATGTCTGCAAGAATCGTTCGATTCGGGATCGCTCTTTGTGCCGGGATGGCTCACAAGCGGCCCCTCAACCAGGTGAAACCATGTTTGTCCAATCAAAGTCTTTTTCCTTCGCCATGGGGACGATATTCCTGGTTGTCCTGGCGGGATGTGCTCCAAAGCAATTGCGGGTCGCCACTGTGGCCCTTACCCTGCGGGATGTGGCCCATGCAACGGGAAAGCAGCCCAGTCCCCGTGTGATTCGAGAAGGAACTCCGGCATACCTGATGCTCCTCGAGGGGCTTCTCGAGGCCGAGCCCCAAAGGCGGGAACTGCTTCTCGCCGCCTGCCAGGCCTACGTCGCCTACGCGTCCTCCATTATGCCCCAGGACAACCCGGAAGAGGTAGGAGTTCTTTTCCTTCGAGCCAGGAATTTCGGATTTCAAGCCCTTTCCGTCGCTCTGCACACAGATTTCAAGGCAGCCACCACCGGCACCCTGGAAGGGTTCAAGACGGTGCTCGCCAAGTGCGGCAAAAAGGAGGTGCCCGATCTCTTTTGGACCACCAGTGCGTGGGCCAATTGGATCGCTTTGAGCATTTCGAAGGTCGAAGCCCTGGCAGATCTGCCCCTGCTGGAAGCAGCCATGAAGAGAACACTCGAACTGGATGAAACGTACTACTTTGGGGGACCGCACCTGATCCAGGGAGTCTATCTGGCATCCAAGCCCGCGGTTCTGGGAGGCAACCTGGATCAGGCCAGGGCACACTTTGACCGGGCCCTCCAGCTGGGTGGCGACCGCAACCTTACGGCCAAGGTCTACCTTGCTCAGTACTATGCTCGAGCGGCAGGGGACCGGGAACTCTACCGGCATAGCCTGGAAGAGGTCCTGGCGGCCCCCATCGAGGAAGGGAGTCCCATGACCCTTTCCAACGTCATGGCCAAGGAAAAGGCAAAGTGGCTTCTCGATAAAACGGAGGAATATTTTGATTAACAACCCTAGATCTTTTGGCCGACCGGTCGATGGAATACGAATTCCCCTTTGGCCTTTTTGCGTCTTGGCGGCATTTTTTCTGACCCTGGGTCCGGGGGGGGGCTGTGTTTTGGGCGCCGTGCCCGAGCATGAGATCAAGCTGGCCACCATGGCCCCCGAGAACAGCTCCCTCATGAAGATCTTTCGTGAGATGAACGAGGAACTTCTCAAGGAAACCGGGGGGAAGGTCGGGTTCAAGATGTACGCCGGTTTTGTGCTGGGGGATGAAGAAGATGTCCTACGGAAACTTCGGGTCGGCATGATCCACGCTGCAGCTTTCACCTCGACGGCACTCACCGATCTGAACCCGGATTTGCGGGTCTTTCAGGTGCCCTTTCTCTTTTCCGATTACAAGGAGGTGGATTTCGTTCTGGGCAAGATGGAAGCGGATCTGAAAAAAGGCTTTGCGAACAAGGGATTCCACGTCCTGGGTTGGCCGGAGGTTGGTTTCATATACTTTATGTCCAGAGTCCCCATCTCGAATTTGAATGATCTCAAGGGCAAGCGAGTGTGGGCCAAGTCCAACGCCCCCATGCTCGATGCCCTCATCCAGAAGGCAGGCGTCTCGGCCGTCGCCATCAACGCCCCGGATGTTCTGGTTGCCTTGCAGACAAATCTTTTGGATGTGGTGTACAATTCCCCCTATTATGCCGTGGTCACCCAGTGGTATACCCAGCTCAAGTATGTGACCAACCTCCCCCTCTCCTACATCGGCGGGGCAGTGATCCTGGACAAGAAGATCCTGGCCGGGATCCCGGGCCCCCTTCAGGAGACCCTGCGCAGGGTTTCCGAGAAGCACCTGCGCCGAGTGACGGAGCAGACCCGGAAGGACAACGCGGAGTCCTTCCAGGTGATTCTCAAGCGCGGCGTCTTCCTGGTCACCCCCACGGCGGATGAGATCGAGGAGTTCAAGAAGGTGGGGGATGAGGCTGTGATGGGCCTGGATCCCAAATTATTCCCCAAGGATGTTTTCAAAAAGGTGAAAGGATGGCTCTCCGAATACAGGACAGCCTCCGACAACCCCCAATGACGGTCTCTCCTTCGAACATCTGCCGAAGAGTTCTACGATCTCTGCATGAATTCGAAAAGTGGACCCTTGTATTCCTGGTTCTCTGCGTCGCCGGTTTTGCGCTCCTCCAGGTCGTTCTGCGCAACTTCTTTTCCACGGGCTTTGCGTGGGGAGACACGCTCCAACGGCACCTGGTCCTGTGGCTCAGCCTGCTCGGGGCGGCACGTGCCACTCTTGAAGACAAACACATCCAGGTGCTTCTCCTGCCCGTCCTGCTGCCTCCCAAGGCGGCCCGTTTTCTGCCCTACCTGAGCGACGGTTTCAGCTTTGCCGTCTCCGCGGTGCTTTTTTACGCTTCCTGGACCTTCGTGGAAAACGAACGGTCGGCCGGAGATTTCGCCTTCTTGAATATTCCCTACTGGTGGATCGAGGTCATTTTTCCCATCAGCTTCGGAATAATGGGAGTACGGTTCGGATGGCGCCCGGTTCATCGGCTTTGCTCGAGAAACGGTGACAGCTCATGACCCTCCTAACGGCTTTGGGCCTGCTCTTTCTCACCCTGTGCGGGGTCCCCCTTTTCATCATCATTTCAGCGGCAGCCCTGCTTTGCTTCCGGCACCTGGGAGTCGACCTTTCGGTGGTCATCATCGAGATGTACCGGCTGGCCGCCAACCCCATGATCGTGCCACTGTTTCTATTCGCCCTGGCTGGTTATATGCTTGCCGAAAGCAAGGCCAGTCAGAGGCTGGTTCGGTTGTCCACGGCCCTTCTCGGGGGAGCCCCGGGAGGGCTTGCCATCGTGGCGTTACTCTCCTGTGCCGTCTTCACGGCCCTCACCGGAGCATCCGGAGTCACCATCGTTGCTTTGGGAGGCATTCTCTTTCCGGCCCTCACTTCGGACCATTACGGGGAAAACTTCTCCCTTGGCCTCCTGACAACTTGCGGCAGCCTTGGGCTGTTGTTTCCCCCCAGTTTGCCCCTCATCGTTTACGGGATGGTGGCGGAAACGAATATCTCCCACCTGTTCCTGGCGGGACTTCTGCCGGGCCTCTTGATGATGCTTCTTCTTGGCGCCTACAGTATGTACCAGGGAAGACGGTTCCAAGCTGCGGGAAGCCGCTTTCGTTTCAGCGCTCGCGAACTGGGCCGCGCTCTGAACGAGAGCAAGTGGGAAACCATGCTGCCGGTGGTGGTGCTGGGAGGGATTTTCAGCGGGTTGCTGGTAATGAGCGAGGCCGCGGCCATCACGGTGTTTTACGTTTTCCTGGTGGAAGCGGTATTCCAGCGCGAGCTCAAGGTCAAGGACCTGGCCGTGGTCATCCTGAAAACCGTCATGATGGTGGGAGGGATCATCGTCATTCTGGGAGCTTCTTTGGCTTTCAACAGCTTTCTCATCGATCAGCAGGTGCCCGACAGGCTATTTGAATTCATCAAATCCCATGTTGAAAGCAGGGTCGGTTTTCTGCTCCTCCTCAACGCCTTTTTGCTGATCGTGGGGTGCCTCTTGGACATCTTTTCCGCCCTGATCATCGTGGTTCCCCTCATCGTCCCCATTGCGGCGAATTACGGAGTGGATATCATTCACCTGGGAATCATCTTTCTCACAAACCTCCAGATCGGCTATTCGACCCCCCCCATCGGCATGAGCCTCTTCATCGCCAGTTTGCGCTTCGAAAAGTCCATTCTCCAGCTCTACACGGCATCCCTGCCCTTTCTCGCCATTTTGCTCGCGGTGCTGGCCGTAATCACCTTCCTGCCGCCGTTGAGTCTCTGGCTGGTGCCTTGAACAGAAAGGAATTCCGGATCGACGATGCGAGAGAGGGCGCCGGAGGGAATCCCGGCCGCCCCGTCAGCCGGTTGCGGAAAACCCTTCGTGAAACACCACCGTTCCACGATTCGTATCCTCCCGGAAGGGAAGGGCGAGGAAATTCTCTTGAGGAACCCCCTCGAGAACCAACTCCGGGAGGTTTCTGAAGCCGAACCGTTTGTAGTAATCGGAGTTACCCACCAGGACGCATCCTTTGGCTCCCAAGGCCTTCAGCAAGGCCAGACCCTCACGGACGAGGGATTTGCCGATACCTTGCGGATGATCATATTCAACCCCGATCCACACCACGACCGTTATTCGGAAGACGGTGGGAAGGAAGTCCGCCCGCTGCTCTTCTGCAGTCTAGGGAACCAGCACGATCTTTCCGAACTGGCCACCGTGTTCGAGGTATTCGAAGGCTTCGCACCCCTGGCTCAAAGGCATCACGCGGTCGATGACGGTTTTGATCTTCCCCCGCCACAGGAGGGCCAAAACCTCCAGGAAGTCCTGGTGATTTCCCAGGGTACTGCCGATGGCCCGGATCTGCTTGCTGAAAATGTAGCGTAGATCCACTTCCGCCAGGGGTCCGCTGGTATTTCCCACGATGACGATGCACCCACCTCGGGCAACCACCTTCATGCTGGTCGATAGGGTGGCTGCTCCCACATTGTCCACTACCACATCCACGCCTCGTCGCCGGGTGAGTCCCAGCATCTCCTTGCCCCAGTCCAGGCGGGATCGGTCGATGACATGGTCCGCTCCCAGCTTCTCGGCTCGACGGGCTTTCTCCGGGCCGCTCGCCACTACGAAGACCGTCGCCCCTGCAAGCTTCGCAATCTGGATGGCCATGGTGTTGACCCCACCTCCCGCCCCCACGATCAGAACCGACTGGCCGGCTCGAAGATTTGCCCGGTGGATCAACATCCTCCATGCGGTGACGGTGACCACCGGCAGAGCTGCGGCTTCAGGAAAATCGACGGAATCCGGCAGGGCGGCAAGACTTGCCGCCGGGACCACAGCATATTCCGCAAACCCTCCCCGCACATGTTCGCCCAGGATGCAAAACCGAGGGCTGACGGAATGTTCCCCGCGGAGGGTGAATTCATCTTCCTCTGGATTGAAGCCGGGGTCGACGACCACCCGGTCTCCCGCATCCCATCCCGTTACACCGCTTCCCACGGACTCGACGACACCGGCAATGTCGGACCCGCTCCAGTGAGGCATCGCCAGCTTGAGGCCGGCCCATCCCCTACGAACCCAGATATCCAGATGATTCATGGCGCAAGCGCGGACTCGAAGCTTCACCTGGTTTGACTCCGGCGAAGGTTCGGGAACTTCTCCATACCGCATGACTTCCGGTCCACCGTGCTGGTAAAAGTGAAGTGCTTTCATGGCGCCTTTCCTTGACGTGATCCACGATGCGATCCGGCCCCCTGGGATGCCGATCACCTTTAGCCGCCCGACAAGTTTTCATCCAAATTACAATTGATTTCCTCCGGGTTCAAGACAGCCTTTCGTCTCACAGAGTTTGCCATCCCCTTCCCCGTGATTTATAGTAAATCAGTTTCAGGTATAGGGAGATTCCACCATTGAAGTTGCGAACCTTTTTCAGTTATTCTTCATTGCTTTCGTATAGAGATATCTGCTTGCCCGTGAGGTAAGGCTTATGAATCATTCGGATCCTTCCAGAAGGGTTCCCCAAAAGAGTGCCTTCCGCTGGTTTTTCCTGACTCTGACGGGGTTGTTTCTGTGCTTGATCGTGGTCGTTGTGGCGATTGTGGCGGGCTTTTATCTTCAACTGGACCGCACCCTCCCCAACATCACCTCTTTGAAAAATTATCATCCGCCTCTTGTTTCCACCGTCTACGCGTCGGATGGATCCCTGATCGGAGAGTTTTTTGCCGAGAGGAGATACCTGGTGCCCCTCGAGGAGTTGCCCGAACACCTGGTGCGGGCGTTTCTTGCTGCGGAAGACGTGAGGTTCTACGAGCACGGGGGCGTGGATCTCATCGGCATCATTCGGGCGATGTTCAAAAATATTCAGGCGGGAGAGATTGTTCAGGGGGGCAGTACCATCACCCAACAGGTGGTCAAATCCCTTCTTTTGACTCCCGAACGTACCTGGATCCGCAAGTTGAAAGAAGCTATTCTGGCATACCGCATCGACCACTACCTGACCAAAGATGAAACCCTGTACCTGTACCTGAACCAGATTTATTTCGGATCGGGCGCTTACGGCGTGGAGGCCGCGGCTCGAACCTACTTCGGCAAACACGCCAAGGATCTGCAGCTCAACGAGATCGCCCTTCTGGCGGGTCTTCCCAAAGCCCCCAGCCGGTTCTCGCCTTTCGTGAAGTATTCCGTCGCCCGGGAACGACAGCAATACGTGCTGCAGAGAATGGCGGATGTCGGTTTCATCACGGCGGAGGAGGCTCGAAATGCCTGGAACGCGCCCCTGCATTTGGCGAAACCCAAACATTGGACCCTTAAGGAACTCGACCATTTCACCGAGGAAGTCCGAAGACAGGTGGAGGCCCGATACGGGAGGGAAAACCTCTACAAGGAAGGGCTCAGGATCTACACCACTTTGGACCCCAGGGCCCAGCAGATCGCAAAGAGATCCCTGGATCAGGGACTCAGGGAGCTCGACAAGCGGCACCGAAGATACAGGGGGCTGCACGAGAACATCCCCAGGGATGACTGGTCCCATTATCTGGGCCAGTTGACCGCAAGAAACGGGGAACTGTCGGCCGGAAAGGTGGTGGGGGCCTTGGTGCTGTCCTTTGATCCCAAGGCAAAAACCTGCCAGCTTCACCTGGGCCCTGTCCAGGGCAGGCTGCCGGCGACCGGCTGGCAGTGGGCCGGCGTGTCTTCCAAGAGGGCGGAAAGGATGTTTCGCGCCGGAGATGTGATCCGCGTGAGGCTCGAGAAGCAGCAGGACGACCAGACCTGGGTGGCCGCACTCGAGCAGGACCCTGACATGGAAGGGGCCCTGCTTTCCATGGAGTTGGAAACGGGTCGGGTCCTCAGCATGGTGGGAGGAAGGAACTTCGAAAAAAGCCAGTTCAACCGGTGCACCCAATCCCTGCGCCAGCCGGGTTCCTCCTTTAAACCCATCATTTACGCCGCCGCTCTGGACAAGGGGTACACGGAGGCATCCATTCTGATCGACTCTCCCTTCATACGCCCAGATCACAGCCTGAGGGGAGTATGGGCTCCGAGCAACTATGATCGACGGTTCTGGGGCCCCATTCTTCTGCGCAGGGCACTCATCCACTCCCGCAACGTGGTGACCGTAAAACTCCTGGACGACATCGGGGTCCACTATGCCATCAGCTACGCCCGCAAACTCGGCATCACCTCCCCTCTCACCCCGACCCTGGCCCTGGCCCTGGGTGCCTCCGACGTCACTCTCATGGAAATGCTCACGGCCTACTCTTCCTTTGCCAACCTCGGGGAAAGGGTGGAACCCACCCTCATCGACCGAATCTATGATCGGAACGGTGACTTGCTCGAAGCGCGGCAGGTACGCCGGGAAAGCGTGATTTCCCCTCAAACGGCCTACATCATGACTCATCTTCTCCAGGGAGTGATCGAGGAAGGAACGGGACAAAGGGCCAAGAAACTGGGGCGACCCGCTGCGGGAAAAACCGGCACTACCAACGCACTCAAGGACGCCTGGTTCATCGGGTATACCCCCACGGTCCTGACGGGAGTCTGGGTGGGGTACGACGATCACACCATTCCCCTGGGAAAAGGGGAAACAGGTGGGCGTGCCGCCTGTCCAATCTGGCTGTACTACATGGAGGAGTATCTTAAAGACGAACCGCTCCTGACCTTTCCTATCCCATCGGGGATCATGTTCGCTCGAGTGAATCCGGCCACTGGAACCGTGGCGGGCCCCGAAGATTCGGGGACCGTGCTCGCCGCATTCGCCGGGGCGCCGCCCACCCAGACCAGGGTCGCGCGAGAATCCGCGGAATCCGCGGTTCCTGTCTCCTCGGGAGAATCCTTTTTCAAGTCGGACCTATTTTGAAACCGGGATGAATGCTGCAGTATTTCGGCCCTCAGGGAATTTTGGCTCAAAAATTCGATCACTTCGAATATCGGTCCTCTCAACTCGAGATGGCCCAGACAGTATACCATTGCCTGAAAAGGGAAATCCCCCTGCTGGCGGAAGCAGGCACCGGCACCGGAAAAACCTGGGCCTACCTGATACCCGCCATCCTCAGCGGCATGAGGGTGGTGATCTCTACGGGGACCAAGAACCTCCAGGACCAGATCCTCGATCATGACATCCCCCTGCTGAAAAAGCATCTTTTTCCCAGGTTGAAGGCACTATGCCTCAAGGGGCGCGGCAATTACCTCTGCAGGCGCCGGTTCGGCGATTTCGTCTATCAGCCGAGCTTTCACAACCGGAGCGAAGCGGTTCTTTTTCGCCGCCTTCTTCAGTGGGCTGCACGCACCAAGAGCGGCGATCGTGCGGAGATCCCCTGGCTTCCGGATCAGTTCCCGGCCTGGAATGAGGTGTGTTCGAGCACCGATCGGTGCCTGGCCTCCCAGTGCGAGGACATGCCGCGGTGCTTCATTCATCGAATGCGAGCCGAAGCGACCCAGGCACAGATCGTGGTGGTGAATCACCATCTCTTCTTTGCGGACCTGGCCTTGAGAAAGAAGGCCATGACGGAGGTCCTGCCTGAATACGATGCGGTCATCTTTGATGAAGCCCACCAGCTGGAAGACATCGTCGGTCTCTACTTCGGCGTCCAGTTCAGCAGCCGGGGGCTCAATGAACTGTCCCAGGACCTGGCACGGCAATGCCGGAAGGCACTCCCCAAGGGACAAAAGGTTCAGGACCTCCTGAAGAGCTCCCAACAACTGGAAGCCCAAGCCCGGGTTCTTCAGAACATCATGCAGGATTCCGCAGGTTCGAACGGCCGTTTTCCCCTGGATCTCGCCAAGGTCGGAGAAGGCTTCAGCCGGGTCTGCAGCCAGACGGTCCGGGTTCTCGAAACCTTGGAGGAAAGGTTGCTTTCCTTTCGGGAGGAAGATCCCATCTTCGATGCCCTTCATCGCAGGGGAAGCGAAATGGCCCGGAGCATCACCCGAATTCAGACCCAAAAGGAGAGCTCGCTCATCTACTGGTTTGAATCGAATCCCGGGACCGTTTCTTTTCATGGGACCCCCGTCACGGTGGCTTCCATCCTTGAAGAAGTGCTATTCTCCCGTATATCGGCCGTGGTTTTGACCTCGGCGACCCTGACTGTTGGGGGCTCCTTCCAGTACTTGCGGGAGTCCCTGGGGATGCCCGTGGAAACCCGGGAGTTGTCCGTTCCTTCCCCATTTGCTTATGAAGAGCAGACCGTCCTGTACATCCCCCCCGATTTCCCGGCTCCTGCGGACCCGGTGTTTTGCAGGAATCTTGCCGAGGAAGCCCTCCTGATCCTCCGAAAAAGCCGGGGCAGAGGCCTCTTCCTATTCACCAGCTACCGGAATCTTCACCAGGTATATGATCTTCTCAAGGATCGGCTCTCCTATCCCATCCTTTTGCAGGGTCAAAAGCCCAAGCGGGTTCTCCTGTCCGAATTCAAGGATCGGATCGACTCCGTCCTGATGGCTACCAGCTCGTTCTGGCAGGGAATCGACGTGCCCGGGGAATCCCTCACCTGCCTGCTCATCGACAAGATCCCCTTCGAAGTTCCCGATGACCCCATCAGTTCTGCGCGCATGAAATACCTGGATTCCCAGGGGAAAAACGCCTTCTTCCACTACCAGGTGCCCCGGGCCGTTATCCAACTGAAGCAGGGCTTGGGGAGACTCATCCGTTCTTCCCAGGACCGCGGCATCATGGGCATTTTTGATGTACGACTCCTTCAGAAAAACTACGGCGCACTGTTTCTTCGAAGCCTTCCTCCATGCAGGCTGGTCCATCGACTCGAAGACCTGGATGCGTACCTGTAGGACGTCCCGATGAAAGCTTTCGGTCCCGTTTTTCCTGGATTTCTAACTGCGCCAGGGAAACAGATGGATTGAGCCTGGGAACGAGGCGGAAGGGGACCCCGAATCCACCCGTCGTGCTTTCGAAACAGAGGGCCATGCCCGTCGATGAGGACGGAGACGGCCTTCCCGGACATTTTGAGTTGTGAAAGTGGTCCTAAGATGAGATAGTGATTTATGGTGGGTTGCCTGTTTGCCAAAACGAAGGTGGAAGAGGGAAGACAACGGTGATGGGTATGGGGCGAACCGCTCGTCGAGTTGGAAAGTCGGACGACGGTTGCTGGAAGCGGTTCTTGGGGACCTGCTCGGGAGCAGGGAAAGGGAATCATGGAAAAGAAGATTCTATTGGCGGTAGATGGTTCGGAAAAGGGCTTCGGTGCGGTCTCCGTTGTGGGGGAGCTGCTCAAAAACCAGGCTGGAGTCCGCCTGATCCTCTATCATTGCGTTGAACAACTGGCTCGTTTTTACCCAGGGGAGCTGTGCGAGGTGGAGCAGTCCTGCAGGCTTCCTTTGAGCGATCAGGAAAAGGTGGGACGAGCTGTTCTGGATGAATCCAAACGGGTCCTCGCAGCAACGGGGTTTCCCGAGGATCGGATCGAGGTCAAGCTCAAAGTGGACAGCACCGACCCGGCCCGGGACATTTTGCGGGAAGCGGAAGGAGAGAAGATTCGAACCATCGCCCTGGGCAGAAGAGGCCGAGGGCAACTGGAAACCCTCCTTTTAGGCGGCGTCACCAGCAAGGTCGCTCAGTATGCCCGGTATCGAAGTGTGTGGATTGTGGACACACCCCCTTTCAAAACCGGCAGGGTCCTCGTCGCCCTCGAGGGGGCAGCGGACGTGAAGACTCTGACACCCTACGTGGCGGAATACTTCGCCCCCATCTCGGAACTGCGGTACACCTTCCTGCACTTGATGCCCTCCGTCCCTCCCACTTTCTGGGATGACGGCCATATTTTAGACCCTTCCGAGCAAAAGGACCGGCAGGCGCGGATAGAAAAATGGAAGTCCGACTGGATTCAAGAGTCGGAGAAATTCATGAAAGAAGCTCGAGGGCAACTCGAGGCATCCGGCGTCTCGCCGGATCGGATCCATACCCTTGTGCTTCCGACAAAACAGGGAATCGCCCGCGACCTGCTCACCGAGATTGCCGAACACCAGTATCAGGTGGTGGTGATGGGAAAAAAGAGCTTCCACGAACGAAAGCCTTTCCTGCTGGGCAGCCACGCCAACAAGGTCATGCAAAACGTCCAGGGGACCATTCTTTGTCTGGTGGATGCCCAGTAGGTTCCTTCTCGTTCCCCGGCACCCCGGGGGCATGGGGGGCTTGCGGGTTTCCCATGATCGCCGGACCGGCTGGTGAGGAAAAGGAACCCGGATGAAAACTCTCCTTCGGACAAACGACTGGTGGACCAACCTCGTTGTGCGTGTCGCTCTCGGCATCGTCATGGTTCCACACGGGGTGCAGAAGTTGCTGGGATGGTTCGGAGGCGGCGGTTTGTGGGCTACCGCCCCTCTTTTCAGCGAGAAACTTCACATTTCAGCGGGTTTGACCATCCTGGTCATCGTTTCCGAGTTGCTGGGCGGCCTGGGGCTCATTGCGGGTTTTCTCACGAGAGTCTGTGCGTTCGGGGTTTTTTGCGTCATGGCGGGGGCCGTTGTGTTGGTCCACTGGCCTCATGGGTTCTTCATGAACTGGTCTGGAAACCAGGCGGGGGAAGGTTTCGAGTTTCACATTCTCGCCATGGCAACGGCCCTGACCCTCCTGGTGACCGGAGGGGGAAAATGGTCGGTGGATTCAGCCCTGTACCGGCGGGCAAGGCGGCGCATCCTCATCCCTTGAAGGTTTCTTCGGAACCCGTTTCGATTTTCCTCCTCCTTTTGTGTCCTGAGCCAAGCCAGAGGTGCGGAAAGGCCGTTGCGCCTCTTGACCCTTGTGGGACCTATCCGCTCACTCACGTGTCATGGCCGGTCTCAAATCCTCTCCACGTTTGTGAACTGACGAATCAAGACCAATCCTCCCCAGACGAAAGCCACCAGCATCAGGACAATCCCCAGGGAATGGACGGTGCGGGCGATGGCATGGTCGTACGCCAGCAAACCAAATCTTCCCAGAAGATTGTTCCAGTCGTGGAAACCGGGAGCCTCCCTGCCCGTCACACCCCCAAGCAGGATCAGAACCTGGGCACGGGCATCATTGATATAGGGTGCCGAGTCCATGAGGCTTTCGGCGGTCCACCAGAGGGCTGCCGAGGCTCCGAAGGGATCCCGTGTCCCAATGAGAAGAGCTCCAAAACAAATGAGGGGCATGAGGATTTGACCGAGAAATCCTCCCAACACCCCCAGGAAATCCCCGAGAAAGGAGAAAATGACGTGGCCCGCTTCATGAAACACGAGATTGACGGTGTGAAGGAAGGATTGCCCCACGATGTTTGATTCCATGGGACTCAAAATGAACGCCCATCCCCACAAGAGCATCAGTACGTAGACCAATGCCCGCCCTGTCAGGTGGAAAGGGTTCACCTGCGGCTCCACATGCAGCAGGGTCTCGCGGATAGTGCCCAGGAGCCTTCCAGCCTCTTCTTCCCCTTCCTCCGGAACGACCCGGCGGGGGGTCTCGGTTTTTCCCCGGGATTCGAGGAAAGCCCGGTATCTGTCAAAGATGACGCCGCACCGCAGACACTCGATGCTTTCCTCCGCCTGCTCTGAGCCACACTTAGGGCACTTCAATCTTCATCCCCTCTCAATCGCCGTCCCCGAACATCTCCGCAGCCATTTCCCGAAGCTTGTACTTCTGGATCTTTCCGCTGGCCGTCATGGGGTAGCTTTTGACAAATGCGATGTATTTCGGGATCTTGTACCGGGCGATCTTCCCGCGGCAAAAATCCCGGATGTCCTCGGGAGAGTAGTCAAAACCTTCGCGCCGGATAACGAAGGCCCCAACCTCCTCACCGTATTTGCGGTCGGGGACTCCCACGACCTGTACGTCCAGGATTCCCTCCATCTGGTAGAGGAACTCCTCGATTTCCCTGGGATAGATATTTTCCCCCCCTCGAATGATCATGTCCTTATAACGGCCCGTGATGGAAACATAGCCGTCCTCGTCCATCACGGCCAGGTCCCCCGAATGGAGCCAGCCATCGGGGTCGATGGCCTGGGAGGTGGCTTCGGGCATTTTGTAATATCCTTTCATGACACTATACCCACGGCAGCATAATTCTCCCTGAACCCCGACGCCCACAGGAACATTGGTTTCGGGATCCACGATTCTCACTTCAATCCCGGGCATGGGACGGCCCACCGTTTCCACTCGCTTGCGGATTTCATCGTCCACCCGAGTCTGGGTGACCACGGGAGAATTTTCCGTGAGTCCGTAGCAGATGGTGATTTCCTTCATATTCATTTTGTCCATCACCATCTTCATGACTTCCACCGGGCAGGGGGAACCCGCCATGATGCCCGTTCGTAAGCTGCTGAAATCGAACTTGTGGAAGAGTTTGTGATCCAGCACAGCGATGAACATGGTGGGTACCCCAAGCAAGGAGGTGCATTTCTCCATCTCGACCGAGGCCATGACCTGAACGGGATCGAAGGTTTCGAGAATCACCAGGGTAGACCCGTGGGGGATGGCCGCCAGGACCCCGAGAACACAGCCGAAGCAGTGAAATAGGGGAACAGGGAGACAAACTCGATCCTTAGGGCCCAAGAGCTGATTTGCCCCGATCCAGTAGCCGTTGTTGCCGATGTTGTAATGGGTGAGCATCACCCCCTTGGGAAAACCGGTGGTCCCCGAGGTGTATTGCATGTTCACCACGTCGTGGGGGTCCAGGGATGCCTGACGGGCCAGGTATTCCTCGTCGCTGACCATGCTGCTCATGGTGAGTAGCTCGGCAAGGGAGTACATCCCGCGGTGCTTTTCATGTCCCAGAAAGAAGACCCGTCTCAGGTGCGGAAAGTCGGAGCTTTTCAGGAAGCCGCGCTGCTGGGTTTTTAGTTCCGGGACCAGTTCGTAAAGGGTCTGGAGGTAGTCCGTGTCCCGGTAACCATCGATGATGAAAATATTTTCGCTTTCAGACTGACGCAGGATGTAGGCCAGTTCGGTGCTCTTGTAGAGGGTGTTCACCGTGACAAGAATGGCCCCGATCTTCGCTGCGGCAAACTGAAGCACTACCCAGTGAGGGACGTTGGTGGCCCATATGGCAATCTTCTCTCCCTTCCGGACTCCGAGGGCCATGAGGCCTTTGGCCAGGCGGTCCACGAGGTCCCCGAATTGGCGGTAGGTGAGGCGGAAATTGCGGTCCGTGTACACCACGGCGTCGTTGTCCGGGTAGGCGGCGATAGTCCGGGCCAGGACTTGACCGAGCGTCAGAGAAAACAGTTTGGGTTCGTCCATGGTCACCTCGCATGTTGGCCGGCATAACACGGCAAAATTCAGCATCCGCTTCTCGTGGGCACAGCCGTTCGAGGGATGCATCGTTTCACCAGGTCTCTACTAGTCGGGGAAATAGAGTACCGCGTAAATTTCCGCCTTGCCGTCGCTTCGACAACTGACATGGTGGGGAACAACAGAGTTGTAATAAATGCTGTCCCCCGCCTTGAGGACATGGGTGTCTTTCCCGTAAGTCACCTCGATTTCCCCCGCCAGGACTACAATGAACTCTTCTCCTTCATGGGAGGAAAGCTTCTTTTCAGCGGCGGATTCCGGCAGAACCTCCACAAAAAAGGGTTCCATGTGCCGATCACTTTTTCCTCGTCCCAGGGAATAGAACTTCAAGGCTACGGGCCTTCCCTTTCTAGTCAGCATGCTGAGTTCTTCTTTCCGTTCCTCGGTGCGAACGATCAGGGGATCATTGCTGACTTGATCGTCCAGAAACGTCCCCAGACGGATTCCCAGAACTCTGGCGATTTTGAGAAGAGGACCCAGAGACGGATAGACGTTCTCCTGCTCGACCGCCTGGACAAACTGATCGTCCAGGCCTGTGCGCTCGGCCAATTCTGCCAGGCTCATCCCCCTATGCTCACGAAAACCTCGAATCCTTGCGCCGATGTTCTCCGTACTCACCACTCAATCTCCTCATCTTGGGTTACCGCGAGGTTTCCGGAAACTCTCTCCCATCTTCCTTTTGAGAATAGCGCTATCTTGCTGGGACAAGAAACGACATAAGAGGGGACGGCTGGTACCGGACCTGCCGCGCCATAAAGCCTTCACGCTGCTCCGTCCTCATGGCCGCTTCCTCCTGGTGACGCCTCCTTCCCCCAAGGACTGTCGGGTATACCCTCCGGGCAAATCAAAGGTTCCCGCCGGTGCTTTTCCTTCCTTGAATTCCAGGAGCTTCTGGGAGGACTTCATGGTGCTGTTCATGACCCTCGTTGTGGTGGTTGTCAACACGGGAACTCCACGGATTTTTTTCATTTCCTCCGTCAGGGCGCCGAGATTCTCGCTCAGGCCCGGTTGCATGGCGAGCATTGCGGCGCTGAAGCGGGCATAGAGGCTGTCGTCAATCTTGATGTCCTCCGTGGCCCACACTTCCGAGGTCATCGGCCCCATCACGGTGACTACCTTCTGGATGTACTTCCTGCAATTCCAGTCGTTGATCTTCTTCTTCTCCCCGGTTTCGGTCACCGTCACCTGTATCTTCCTCCCGCCAGGGGCCATATCTTCCTCGTCATCTATGGCTTCGGCGGCCATTTTGCCGGTGTCCATGGGCACTATCTCGTATGCTTTTCGGGCATGGTCGATCAAGTAGATGGTTCGTTTGTCCAAACGGACGAGGACCGAGTGTTCATCGTCGTCGCTTCGCAGTTTATCTTCCGACATCCAGATGGTCTGGATGCTATCCCTGGGTGGTTGTGTCTGACCCATAATGGTGAAACCATCGATGTGCTGCTGTTGCTTCATGAAGATGTCGGCCAGGGTAGGACTTGCCGAACTCCATCCAAAGACGCACATCCCGAGGAAGGCCAGGAAAGGTCTAAGCCATTTCTTCTTCATAAGATCACCTCATTAGTTTTAGTGGTCCATTCATGGGGCATCCCGGTCATTCAACCTTCCGGCATCCAGAGGGCACCCGGGCGGAGGGGGAGGACCGCCTGTCTCCTCGGGTAGTCTCCCCCCGATCCCGGTCCTCCTCTTCAGAAAAACCTGGAGGGCCAAATACAGAGCCATGAGCCAGAAACCTACATCCCGAACGATATACCAAAGGTTGTGGCTGGCACTCTCTGGAGATGTGGAGAAGCACCCACATTGAACATCGAGGCCGCGAGCCGCATTGAACCCGAGGATCCCAAGAAACACGGTCAGCAGGGTGCAGCTGAGCAACACAGCCCCGGGCATCCACCATCCTATGATGAGAAGAAGGCCCAGGAGGAACTCAATCCAGGGAAGGATGATCGCGGGTAAGTTGACCAGCTTTGCGGGGACGATCCGGTAATTGTGAACGATCGCGGCAAATTCCTCCGGGTGGAGAATCTTGTCCACGCTTGCCAGAAGGAATACAATCCCCAGCGATATTCGAACAAAGGTGTAGAACCATCTCGAAGCCGAAAAGAGCATGCCGCGCGGATCCGAATTTTCGGAAAAAAAGGAGTTCATGGCTCGAGGACTCATGGAACGATGGGCACCTCCATGCGATGGAATATGAGCGGGACATTCTGCTTTTGGGCAATGAGCCGCCCTTCCCCGAATCTCATTGCTCCATAAATGAATTCCCATGGGCTGTCCACTGGTTTTTGGAAGAGACAAGGAGGATCTCCCGAGGTTGTTTTCGGGACGGGAATGAGTAGCGCGGTAGGAAAGAAGAGGGTTCGACGACAATTGTTTTGACGAAGGAAAGAGGGTGCGTCCCGGTGAACCCACTCCCCACCCAAGCCGTCCCGCATCGAGGGTTTCCATCTGTGCCTTCACAGGGGGATTCGGTGGTTCGGGGTGGGGGAGGAGGGCGAGCTTTTTCCGGGTGCAACAATGGCAATATGGCAATACGGAGAAGGAAAGCTTGTGAGCGGCATTTCACGGTTTTGGGGGTGCAAGGAATCCACCCCTGAGTCTGCTCAAGGTCGATCTGACCCTGTGTGATCGAGACGGCACCTGTGCTGAGGTATGCCCGGACAAAGGGGTCACCGGCAGAATGATGGTGGAATATCCTCTCCATTCCTACCACCGCCGGCCCGGTTGCAACCCTGGCGGGGGCTGTCCGGCACGAACCTTCCCTCCGGAACGAACCCGGCCTCTTGCCGGAACGGCAACTACGAAGCCTCCCTTGGTTTACGAACCAATCCAAGAACGTTGGGGATAGGCCAGGCCATGTGGAACATGCTCGTTTGCCCGAATCCGGTCTCCACGTTTCCATGTTTTTCCATTTCCGTATCGCCGACCGAAAGATAGAATCCGGCCTGCGGCCCTCCCTCCAGGTACATGGCACTCCGGATGGACAGGGGAAGGGTCAGCAGATTGTCGATGAAATCATGAACCGAAAAGGGCGACTGGGAAAACAGAAACAGCAGGTTGTCCGCAGAGTCGATCCCGAATGCCGCGATGCTCCACTTTCCCTCCTGGGAGCTCCAGACATTTTCCTGTCGGCAAGAAATCATCCGGATGCTCTGGATCATGGTCTGATATTTCCTCTTGAGGGAATGGAAGTCGTGGCATTCCCGGTCAATGATCCATGTCCCCGGAAGGGATGGATCGACGGGATTGAAGGCCAAAATGGTGTTGTTTCCGTTGAGACGAGGGTTGTTGAAGTGGAGGAAGTTTTTCATATAGCCAACGCTCGTGAATCCATCCTCCTGATACATACCTGCGTTCACTCCCGCCAACAGTTGGAACCGGCGGCACCACTCCTTCAACGTGAGCTTTTTCCAGTCGTGTTCCGAAGCGCACAGGAGTTTGAGGGAATAAAGGTTCGGATCCGCCTTCAGCACGGTGATTTTCGAGTCGCCGGTTTCGGACTTTTTAGGGGCATCGAACGTTCCGAGGTGGAGCCCATCCTCGATTCTCTTCCATGAGCTGTTTTCGTTCCCGTAGGCCGGGTGAGACAGGGGAATCCACCAGCAAACCAGGAGTAAGCCGTATAAAACCCTGCGGGCCATGACCTTCATTTGCATGCGGATAGACCTCATGCGGTTGTGGAAAGGGGCAGGGGCCTTTGGTCCGGCCCGATCCTTCCCCCACTCCGACCCACGTCTCTATCTCGGCACGGTCGGCATAGGAGGAAACCTTCCGGGTTATTTTAGAGCTATTCCTTCTACGAGTGAAGTCGTAAACGCCGCAGCCCCCTGAACTTCCGATCAGTCCTGCCCCGCACGCGGGCCATCCAGCTTTCGGGCTTCGGGTGCGATTGACTCCCATCTTCTTCTCTACTATGATTTCCAGGTGAGCTAGGGCAAGTCGCGTGCAAATCCTTGGTTCGAAAGAACCCTTGCGATGTTCTCCCCTGGAAAGAACATCTTTTTGTGACGGTGGTTTTCCTCCTGGAGACGGAATTCCTGCGCCGACCAGGTCCTATCGAGAACCCGGGAACACGGGGGCGCCGGTTCCCGGTGGTCAAATGTTTCTGATCCTGCCTGTGTGAGGGAGAGAACATGAGCCGGAAAGGTCAACCGGAAAGCCGATGAAAATCCGATTTGGCATCATGATGAAGTTGTTTGTGTGGTATTGCGCCATGGTTTTCATCTTCTATGCCACCATCCTGGTGCTTTTTTTTCACATACGGCAGATCGTCACCATTTCCGAGAACCTGGTCAACAGGAACTACAAGATTTCCTCGGCATCCAAGAAAATGATCGAGAGCCTCCTGTGGATGGAGGAAAGCCAGAGCAAGTACGATCTCCTGAAGAAGCAAGATTACAAGCAGTATTTCATCACGGCTCAACGCGAATTTCAGCAAAACCTGGAGGAAATCCTTCTCCTCAAGTCGCAGGAAAGCAATCCGGAGGACCCGTGGGAAAAGCTTTATCAGCACTACCGGGCTCAGTTGCCCCAATCGGGGGAAAGCTTGGACGAAGAAGAACCCTCCAAGGTGCTCTGGATCCCGGAAGCCATCTTGAACGATTGGGTTCAGCGCATCTCGAAGGCTCGAGCCAACAACGAACTCGCTATCGAATTGGAGATGAGAAATCTGAATCACCGGGGCCGCATGGCGGTGAGGTGGGGCCTCTTGGGGTTGGGTGCTTCGATCCTGGTGGGTCTCATGGGAAGCATCTTTCTCACCCATTCGATGAACAGGCCTTTGCGGGAGCTTCGCAAGGGCATTCGAGATATTTCCCACGAGGGACTCCGTGAACCCATTCGAATCTCCTCCAAGGATGAATTCGGGGAACTGGCCGGGGCTTTCAACGAAATGGCAGTCAGACTGAAGGAGGAAGAACGCATCCGATCGGATTTCATTTCCATGTTGAGCCATGAAATCCGAACACCTCTCACGTCCATTCGTGAGTCCGTCAATCTGATCGTTGAAGAGGTCATGGGGGAGATCAACGAACGGCAGCGACGGTTTCTTGAGATCGCCAGCAGTGAAATCGAGCGAATTTGCGATCTCTTGAACCACCTCCTCCAGGTTTCTCGACTGGAGGCCGGGGCGCTCAAGATCAATCCCGTTCCCATCGATCCATCGACCTTTGTGACGGGCAGTATCGATCGGTTGGCTCCTGCAGCGGAGGCCAAGGGAATTCGAATCTCGTCGAAGGTGGCTGAGCACCTTCCCTGCGTCATGGCCGATGGGCAACACCTTCAACAGGTCCTGTTGAATCTTATCGGAAATGCCATCAAGTTCTCGGAGCGGGGCACCGAAATCCTGGTCGAGGTGGGACCGGACCATGGAGAAGGAACCCCACGATTGAGATTTTCCGTCACCGATGCAGGCCCGGGGATCCCTCAGGAGGAGCTGCCGATGGTGTTTCACAAGTATTACCGGGCTTCGGGTGTGCGCAAACAGATGGATGGAGTCGGCCTGGGACTCAGTATATCCAAGCATATCGTGGAAGCCCACGGGGGAAATATCTGGGCGGAAAGTCAGCTGGGGCGCGGGAGCACTTTCGGTTTCACTCTTCCCGCCGCACCGGAGGAATGAGACCATGGGTTCCTGCATGACCACGCGGAGAAACAACATGTCCTGGATCTGGATTTTGGGAATCATCTTTCTGGGAGGATCGCTCTTGGGGGGCTGCAGCTCCATGTCGGGCACTGCCGGACCTGGAAAGGACCCCACTGTAATTCCTCCCCCCAAAATATTTATCTCCGATGCGGAGCGAAGGACCTGGGAGGAGGGGATCGATGCCTTCCGTCGGGAGGACTACCACAATGCCCTGGCCTATTTCGAGTCCCTGGCCGAGAGCGCAGAAAACCCTTCTCTTTCGCAGAAGGCCCTGTACGCCTTGGCCTGCACTCGATTGATCCTGGCACAGACCCCCGATGAATTCAGCGATGCCCTCATTCTTTGGGAATGCTGGAGCAAGCAGGCGCCCTCCAAGGATTACGAAGAAGACCCTCGAATGATCACCCCCTTCCTGGAACGTGTGACCCAGCCTATCCTGGTGGACGCTCAGTCCGAAAAAGCCGCTCAAACTCGGAAAATGATAGAGTCCAAAAATATCCTGCTTTACAGATCTCTTCAGGAATATAAAAACCTCCTTCGTGAGAGGGAGAAAGAGATGGACCAGTTGAGCAGGAGGCTGGAAACCAAGGAGAAAGAGATCCGACGGCTCAGAAACCAGATCGACTCCCTTGAAGCGATTCACCTGAAGATTCAGGAGAAAAAGAAGGAGGCCTCGGCCCCTTGAGAAAGGCAGTCTGTGGAGAAAATCCCGAACCCCAAGCCGATCGTCCTCGCGGTGGACGACGACGTGCATATCCTGGAAGTCTTGGCCGCCCGCCTTTCCTCGGCGGGATTGCAGGTTCTGACGGCTACGGATGTTCATCGAGCCCTGGACCTCCTCAAGGCTCACCCCGTGCAACTGCTTATATCGGACGTCCGCATGCCGGGCAAGGGAGGTATGGATCTCCTGGCCGAAGCCCTTGCCCTGCGTCCCGATTTGCCGGTGGTCTTCCTCACCGCCTATGGGACCATCCCCGACGCGGTGCATGCCGTCAAGGCCGGTGCCGTCGAGTACCTCACCAAGCCTTTTGACGGGCGGGAACTCCTTCAAAAGCTGCAGGAAATTCTCAAGAAACACTATCCGAGAGTCGGAGGCGAAGGACTTCCCCCCATCCACCAGGTCCTGTCAGGTGGAAAGAGCCCTGCCATGAGTGAGCTCTACGACCTGATTGATCGAATCGCTCCCAGCGACGTGAATGTTTTGATCCTGGGAGAAAGTGGGGTCGGGAAGGAACGGGTGGCGCGCCTGATTCACCAGAGAGGGCCACGTCGGGATCATCCGTTCGTAGTCGTGGACTGCGGTTCCACACCCACCGGACTCCTCGAAAGCGAACTCTTCGGCCATGTTCGAGGGGCTTTCACCCATGCCATCCGGGACAAGAAAGGCCTCATCGAAGCCTCGGACCGGGGGACTCTTTTTCTAGACGAGATCGGCAATATTTCACCCGAAATGCAGGTTCGTCTGTTGAGGTTCCTCGAGGATCGAAAGATTCGCAAGATCGGGGACCTCAAGGAAATCCCCGTGAGCTGCAGGGTGATCTCGGCCACCAACCTGGACCTGCCCGAGGAGGTGGAGTCGGGAAATTTTCGGGAAGATCTGTACTATCGCCTCCGCGTGGTGACCCTCCGAATTCCCCCCTTGAGGGAACGTCGCGAGGACATCCCGCTCCTGGCGGCGCATTTTGTCAAGGAGTTCTGCGAGGGCCACGGGATGCCCGTCGTGATGCTTCCTCCCGAAACGATCCGGTGGCTCTGCGAATATCCCTGGCCGGGAAATGTGCGGGAGCTCAAGAATGCCCTCGAGGCAGGGGTGGTCCTGTGCAAGAATGGAATTCTGCACCCCAGCGACCTGCATTTGAGCGGCCTGCCTCATGCCCGCCACAAGCCTGCCCTTGCTCCCCCCGACTCGCTGTCCCTGGAGGAAAGCGAGCGAAACGCCATCATTCGAGCCCTGCAACAGGCGGGGTGGGTTCAAAAGGATGCGGCTCAACTGCTGGGCATCAGCCGAAGGGCCATTCATTACAAAATTAAAAAATACGGCATTGAAACGGCCGGGAAGAAGACCCCGGAAGATCTTCCAGGCGAATAGAGCCGGTTCATCCTGCGGGCATGATTCCCAAGTGCAGGCCACCGATGCTTTCTCCGACCGGAAGAGCCCCGCGGAACCTGTTGGATTGGCCCGGGAGCTCGAATCTATGGTCGTTTTCCTTAACGACAAAAAACTCAGAAACTTTGTTCAGGAAGGCAGGCAGTGTCCGTGGTTTCAAGCACGAAAAAAGGAGTTTACCCCCTCCGGGACCGCCTCGAGTCTACGAGGAAAGGACCATGTGCGAACAGGCTGCGGGTTCGGCCCTCGCCCGGCTCTATCCCAACCACACCGGCACGAAAGTGCTCGAAGGATATCGCCAAAAAGCTCATCTTCAACGCTGACGATTTCGGCGCTTCCGAACCGGTGAATTTGGCGGTCCTTCGGGCCTTCAAGGAAGGGGTCCTCACCAGCTGCAGCCTCATGGTCTCCGGCCAAGCTTTCGAGCATGCGGTCCGAATTGCCGGGGACCTTCCAGGTCTGGCCGTGGGGATCCACCTGGTGACGGTCATGGGAAGTTCCGTTTTGCCCCCCGCCTGGATACCCCACCTCGTGGATGGAAACGGGAATTTTCCCGTGGAGCCAGGGTGGACCGGCTTGAAATATCAGTTTTCCAGAAGGGCGAGGCAGGAACTTCGCAGGGAGCTCGAGGCTCAGTTCGAGAAGTTCGCTGCCACCGGACTCCTCCTTTCTCATATTGACAGTCACCTCCACATGCATGTACACCCCGTGGTGTTCGACATGGTCCTGGAACTCGGGCTTCAATTCGGCGCCCGGGCCATGAGGGTTCCCGCCGACGACCTGAGTGCGTTCCGGCGGTACGAAGGGAGGGTTTCACCCGGTGTCTGGACTTCATGGGCCGTATTCCAACTCCTGACCCGCAGGATGAGGAAAATCCTTCCGGAGAAGAGGTTTGTCTTCTGTGAACGGGTCTATGGGCATCTGCGGAGCGGCCGCATGGAGGAGTCTTATGTTTTGAGCCTGTTGGACGGGCTTCTTCCCGGCACCCATGAGATTTATCTTCATCCGGCTCTAGCCCACCCGGGGGATTCTCTTTCCCTGGATCAGGGGCAAGCCGAACTGGAGGTCTTCCTGAGTCCCCGGGTGAAGGAACGGATTCGCCAATTGAACATTCGAACCACTACCTATCGAGGTCTGGAAGACAAGGAATGAAAACAGCCGTCGTACTCGCCCTGGCCATCCTGGCTCAGGCAACCGGAAACACGCTCCTGAGCAAAGGCATGAAGGGCATCTCCTCCGGGGGGACAATCGAGGAATGCGTCTCCCCCGCCCTCTTTCTGGAGGCTGTGGGGAATCCCTTCATCTGGATGGGAACTTTCTGCCTGGCAGTCTTTTTCGCCCTCTACAGCCTGTCCCTCTCCTGGGAGGATCTGAGCCTAGTGCTTCCCGCCACTTCCATGGGCTATGTGGTCAATGTGGCATTTGCCCACTACTTCCTTCACGAACCCGTATCCTTGTCGCGTTGGATGGGGACGGGATTGATCGTGGCCGGAGTGGTCCTGGTTTCCAGGTCTGCCACCGGGAGAAATGCCGGGAGTACCAAAGAGATCCTGGCTCGCTCCGATCCCGCTTCTACCTGAGATCGAGGGGAGGGAAAACTTTTCATGAGGAACCACGCCGAATGATGACCCTGTTGATGATTGCGATCATCGTTCTCACCAATGCCGCCGGAGATGTACTCATCACCAGGGGCATGAAACAGATCGGGGAGATCTCCTTGAGCAGGCTTCGCGAGCTTTGGAGCGTCCTGGGACAGGTTGTCACCAACAAAAACTTCCTGCTCGGGCTCTGCATGCTGACCGTGAGTTTCGCCGCCTTCCTGGCGGTGCTTTCCTGGGAAGATTTGAGCTTCGTCGTGCCAGCCACTTCCGTTGTGTACGTGGTAACCATCCTGGGAGCCAAATTCATCCTCAAGGAACATATAGACGGCTCGAGGTGGCTTGGAACCTTCCTGGTGTGTGCAGGAGTCGCCCTCATTTGTCTGCCATGATTCCGGATACCATTCGCATCCTTACTTTGATCCTGGTCCTTTGTTCCCTGAGCTATTTTCTCGTTTGTTTCATCGCGGCCCGGAAGTTCTTCTCCAGGCACCCGGCAATGGAGTCCGCCGAGCAACCTCCGGCCAGCATCCTGATCCCCCTGTGCGGAACGGATCTCGATGCCTACGAGAACTACGCCTCCTTCTGCAACCAGGACTATCCTCAGTACCAGATCCTTTTCGGAGTCATGGATCCCGAAGACCCGTCCATCCCTCTTGTCCAACAATTGAGGGTGGATTTTCCCCAGACGGATATAGAGCTCGTCATCGGCAGGGAACAGATCGGGTGGAACCCCAAGGTGAACAACCTCTGGAACATCTACCCGAGAGCCCGGTATGATCGCATTTTGCTGGTGGACAGTGATATCCGGGTGGAAAGGGATTATTTGAAGCGCGTCGTGCCCATGCTCAACGACGCTCGAACAGGACTCGTCACATGCCTGTACCGGGGTAGAAGGGCTCCGAACCGATGGGCCAGGTTCGAATCTGTAGGAATCACCGGAGAGTTTGCCCCGGGGGTCCTTGTGGCCTGGCTCACTCAAGGAATCCGGTTCGCTTTCGGGGCCACCATTGCCACCACCAGGGAGAGGCTGGCGTCCATCGGGGGCTTGAAGGCCATTGCCGACTATCTTGCCGATGACTACATGCTGGGATCCCTGGTCGCCAAGGACGGCTATCGAGTGGAGCTTGCCCCCTGTGTCGTGGAGACCATGCTGCCCCCTCTATCCTTCTCGAACATGATCAGACACCAGGTCCGGTGGCATCGAGCCATCAAGGCCAGCCGCAGGGGTGGATACGTGGGCTCCATCCTCACTCACGGAACCTCCCTGGCCCTTTTGAACGCCCTCTTGTGGTCCGGAACACCCGCAGGCATTTTTCTGTTGCTTTTCACCATGGGATGTCAGCTATTCATGGGATGGTATGTGGGAGTCCGTTGCATGGGGGACGAAATCCTGAAGAGGAATCTTTTCCTGCTGCCCCTGAGGGACATACTGAGCCTGGCGGTCTGGTGCATCAGTCTATGTGGAAACACGGTGGAATGGAGAGGGAATACCTACCGTATATCCCGAGATGGGAAAATGACACCCGTTTCGTGAGAAGAGTTCCTCCGCTCCTCCGGGATTCTCCAATTGCCCCGGAAATCCTTCCCTTCGACCCTGAAGGGTCCATCCATTGACCGATGCGAATCCCTTTCTTATACTATGTGAGCAGACGCGTGGCATTTTTTCTGAATTCATCAAGACAAGGCAGTCACATGCATTAGAGACCGGGAATTGCTGATCCTGGCTCGAAGGGAAACCTTCGGAAAGGAGGGAGCTTTATGAAGGAAATACAAAAGATCCTTTTTCCCGTAGACCTCTCGGATATCGCCCCCAAAATCGTTCCCTACGTGACGGCAGCGGCGGAAAAGTTTAATGCTGAGATTCATCTTCTCCATGTGGCCATCGATTTCAACGACCATGCGGGTCTCTTTGGTCCTCATCCGGGTCTTGCGGATTTACAGGACGACATCCTGAAACACTCTACCGAACAGCTGGATCAATTCCAGGAAAAATACTTTAAGGATTATCCCAGAATCCGAAAAGTTGTTCATTGTGGAGATCCGGCGGAGAAGATTCTGGAATACGTCGCAGCCGAAGGAATCGATCTGGTGATTCTCGGCACTCATGGCAGAAAGGGCCTGGATAAAGTGATCTTCGGAAGTGTTGCCGACCGGGTGGTGAAGAACTCCCCCGTGCCAGTCATGAGTGTCAATCCCTACAGGGAGGCTTAGCAGGGCATCAGCAATTCCCGGTAGAAGTGAGCCAAGCTGGTGAATTCTCTACAGTTGCCTCCGGCAAGTTTATGAAGAAATCTGTATACTCCTGTAGACGTTTTGGTCATTGAGGGTGCCTCGGGGAATTGCCGATCCAAAACCGCGGGGAACGAATCTCGGGAGTCCTTTTTTTTGTGCCAGCGGGCTCCGGAGGGAGATCCGGAGCGGACACCGGCATTCTTGGATGGGCACTAATCTTCGATGGCCTGGCTCTGGGTCCTCATATTCTGGAGAAGTCCCTGTATGGAGCTTTTCTCGATGACCTGTCGGAACTTGCTCTGATAGTTCTGAACAATGCTCACCCCATCAATATCCACATCCCGAATGAACCATCGGCCGCTCTTCTGGACCAAATGATAATCCACCGGAATGTGCTCGTTGGCTCTCATGATCAGGGTGCGCACAAGGGTTCCGTTTTGGTCCGGGGACTCCTCTTTGTACTCTACACTTTCCTTTTTCAAGAAATTCAGGACCAGGCGGGTGTAGGAATCCTGGAAGAGGGTAGTGAAAAGCTTCTGGAATTCCGTTCGCTGCTCCTGGGACATCCGTTCCCAATAGCCTTTGAGAGACTCACGAGCCATATCGGAGGCCAAAAAGTTATCTCCAATCAATTTACGGATCAGACGGGCGCGTTCGCGCCGATGGGTCTCCCCTTCGAGGTCGGGCCGTGTCTGAATATTCATCGCCTCATCCAGCACCTCTCGAACCAGAGAGGTCGCCGTCTGAGCACTCCGACCGGGAGCGGCTCCCACATCCATGGGCATTATGGTCCAGACCGCAAGGAAAACAAGAAGTGAGCGAATCCCCTTCAGAAAAGGACTACCCATCGAGAAAATACAGATCCCGCCGAGATCCTTTCCCATCTCACGGCTCCTTCGCCCGATCCAGTCCTTCCAAACCGTGATCGTTTGCAGATGCTTCGGAATCATACCTTCTTCCTCGGCTCCTTTCTTCCGTTGGGTACTGCAGGATGTATGGCGGCCAGCAGGGCAGGCAGCAGGACGATGGCAGCCAAAAGGACCAAAATACTGCCGGCGCAGGCGACAAAACCAAGGCTGAAAATCCCTCGATGACGCGATATCATTAACATACCATAACCCACGGTGGTGGTCAACGCCGCTGCAATCACCCCCTTGGCGGTGCTCGCGGGCAAATGACCCGGTTCCATGTTTCCCTCCAACCATCGCTGCAGAATGATCACCCCATACTCGACTCCAGCCCCAACCACCACGGGCATGAACATGCTGTTGGCCAGGTTGAAGTCCACTCCCGCAAACCCCATGATCCCCACCGTCCACACCGTTCCGACAAGAAGGGGCACCATGGCCATGAGGGCCAGGGACACGTGACGAAGGGTCACCATCAGGAGGATGAAAATGGCGACGACGGCGTAGATCGACGCCAGGAGGCAGGCCCTGCGAAAGGCCGAAGCAAAAACATACAGGGATACGGGATCTCCCACCACCTCCGGCTCCACCGCCTGCAACTGACGGACAAAAGCACTCAGCGCATCTTCCTCCCAAACGGATCCCTTGGGATAGATGCGGATCAGAAACAGCCCATCTTGGTAGAACCAGTCCCTGAGCTGAGAGGGCACATCAGGGATGGTCATGAGAGACGTCGAAGCAGCTTTCCTGAAAAAATCCCATGTCTTGAAAAGATCCTCCTGGAATCGTTCCCGGTAGGCCTGAAGGCGATCCAGGGTTAAGGAGGAAGGATTTGAAAGCCTCTCGATGATCTCGCCGGAAATCTCCCGAACCAGGGCCATCTGTTCTACGAAGAGGCGCTCCGCTCCCGATTGCCTGGCCAGCTCAGCCTGCATCTTGAAGCGGATCCTCTCCAGAACGGCAGCCAGCTCAGCGGCGTCGGAGGGATCCGTCCGGATCGCGAGCTTCTGCATGGGTGGAACTTTCGGCAGAAGTGAACGGAGGACGGGAATCTTTTCTTCCTGGTTTTCGGGAAGGAGGGTGAGGATACTCTCCACTTCGGAAACCACGGGCAGGGTTTCGAGGAATGACGACTTCGCCCGCACCTCCTCAAGAGACTCCGCAAACACGGCGGCATACAAGGGAGACCGCTGGGCATCCTGAATGAGCTTCTTTTCCCAGACCACGGCTTCTGCGTCGGGGGGTTGAAGTTTCAAGGGATTCAGATCAAATCGAACCCGGGAAGCGACTCCTACGGCAAGGACACAGAGAACACCGGCGACGGAGAGCACGAGCACGGCATGTGGGCGGTGGATGGCAAAAAGGTCCCCGTTTCCGGCCTGGGATCCGGATCGAGTGAAATCCCACCGTTTCTCGGCGAAAAGCAGGGTCAGGGCCGGAAGCACCGTAAAATCCGCGAAAAGAATCAGGAGGATTCCGGCCCCGGTGATGAATCCCAATTCCATGAGTCCCCTGAATCCCGTCAGGACCAAAGGCAGGAAGGAAAAGGCCGCGCTGAGGCCCGCCAGCAGAATCCCTGGTCCCGAGAGCTCGGCGACTCTTCGAAGCAAAGATTTCCGATCCAGGCCCACATGGCGCTCTTCTTCCTCGTATCGGGCAAACCAATGAATGCCGTAATCCACGCCCAAACCACACAGCAGGGGGGCAAACACCACGGACAGGATATTCAGGTGGCCGACAAAGAGGGTGGTCCACCCCAAGGTCCAGCAGATCCCCGTCCCCAGGGCAGTCACTTCAATGGCTGATCGGCGGACCCCTCGAAAAAATACCTGCAGGATGACCAACACTCCTAAAAGAGAAAGCCAGGTGGCCCATGTCATGTCCTTCAGAACCATGGTCATCTGGTCGTTGTTCAAAGCCGCCTGTCCCGTGACACCAGCCTGCACATCGGGAAAGTTCGCCTGGACTTCCCGGATGAGAAACCTCAAGCGATCCAAAGACTTTTGAGCCCTGCTGAATCCTTCCTTCTCCTTTTCGGGAACGACGAAGAGAAGGAGGTACTTCTTGCCGCTTTCCCAGAAATATCCTTCGAGCTCCAGGTTCCAGGAGGAACTGGAGAAAAAGGTATCCCAGGGAGAGGTAAAGTGGGGAGTGCCCTCGAGATATTGCGAGAGGTCCTTTAAAGTCTGGATGAGAAACTTCAGGTCCATGGGTTCCGTTGTCTGCTTCCGGTCTTCCTTGGGTTCCAGATCGTCCAGGAAGCCGGTAAACAATTCGTCCACCATGGAGGACGCCATTTCCTGGTTGACCAGCCTCAGAAAAGGGATCAAGTCCGGCTGCCTGGCGATTCCCTCGATGAGGTTGCGGGATTCCTCGAGCCTGTCCCGCAGCCGGATGAGATCCTGGACGTCCGAGTACAGGAGCGCCCACTGCTTCATAGGCTCCGGGTCCACCCGGTACACCACCTCCTGAAAGTGTTCACGGTCCCCGAGAATTCGAGGCACCAATTCCTTCACGAACGAAACGGCGCGATCGGGGGCCGGGGCCTCCACCACCAGCACCAGAACGGTCTTCTCTCCAAAGTTGAAGGGTTCCAGGCGGTTGGCGAGGGCAATGAGGGGGTGATCGGGGGAGATCAGTTCGAGCTGGTCGGTTTGGATACCGAGTTTCTGGGATGCCAGGTACAGGGAGCCCACGACACCTAGAAGAGCCAGGCTCAGGACAAGAAGCGGCCTGGGCAATACCCAGGCCATCCACATGTGCAGAGAGCGGGAAAGGAATTTCATGAGAAGTCTTTTGCCCTGTCCTCGTCCTTTCTTCCAAGATTTCCAAAGGGGAAGCTAGTATTGCTGGGACCGGTATTCCCCCACGGCATAGCTGAGTCTGGCCAGGGAGACGTGATAATTATACAGAGAAAGAAGATACTCCCCCTGGTTCTTGCCGTAGCGGTCGATGGCATCGAAGATATCCCTGGCCGGCCCCACTCCCATGTCGAAGTTGGAGAAGGCCGAAACGACCCACTTGCGGGAGGCGACAGCCGCTTTCTCGTATGCCTGAAACGAAGCCTGGGCCTCGATGGAATCCTGGTAGTACTTGGCGACCTCGAGGGGGATGTTTTGCTCGGCATATTCCTTGGTATGCAACATCTTCTGGAGTTCCGCCCTGGCCTTCCGCACCCGGGCCTGCCCAATTCCCAGATCAAAGTGCCAGTTGGCTCCCAGGATGGCCCCCATGTATGCGTGGTTGAAGTCGTCCTCGATGTAGGAGTTGGCGAGTCGTTCCCGTCCCGGGGCCCCGGCAAAAGAGCCGACGGCAGCGGCGAACACGGAAGGATAGAGATCGGCCTTGGCTGCTTCCACCAATGCCTGACGTGCCTCGATTCCCCTGCGTATCTGCTCGAATTCCGGCCGCTGGCTCATGGCCTTCTGTACACACTCCTCTTGAGTGCCTAAGGCTCTCGTGTCCTTGGGAAGCACCTTCATGTCCAACTGAAAGTCCTTGGTCGGCGGATAACCAATGTGTTTCTTGAGGGCAAGGTACGCCATCTTTGCCCCCGTCTCCGCCTTGATCTTGAATCGCTGGATTTCGGCTTCAAACGCATCGAGCCTATATAGATCACTTTCTTCCACGTGAGTGGAGTTCACCTCGAGCAACCGGGTGATCCGTCTGCGAGCATCCTGGAGGAAGGCATCGGCGTCGTCAGCCGCATCGATCCCCTGCTTGGCCACAATGTAACCAAAATAATATTCCTTGGCCGTCAGGATGACTTCCCCCCTTTTCTTTTCCCTGGCTGCTCTCTGGGCTTCCAATCCATGAGACGCGGCCTTCTGACGTTGAGAGATCTTGCCGAAAGTGTACAGTGGTTGAACGATGGAGAGCTCGAGTCTACCGAAGATTCCGATGCTGGTTTCATCCCGGTTCTTGATATCGCCCCTCAGCAAGCCGTCGGGCCCCTTGGCGGGCGAGACGACCACAAGGGGTGTGTCGGCGTCCTGCACGGGTCCTCCATACGCGGTGACATCCATCTGCGCCCACTGTCCCGCTTTGGCTTGCGCCAGATCCGTCTCGGCCGCCTTCACATCCTGTTCCGCCTCCTGGATTTGCGGGCTGTAGTCCAGGGCCATGCGAATGACCTGATCCAGGGTCAGCACCGGACGCTCGGATGCCAGGGGTTCCCCGGCCGCAAGCATGAGCATGCACAACAGAGACAGGCCTATCCAGCGACCCTTGCCACCGTAATGAGTCAGTCTCATTTGTCACCTCCTGAGCAATTGTTCCCTTCACACCGCCGGGTCAAAATACAGGAGTTCGACTGGATTGAAAAGGCTTATCGGCCTTGATTCGGTGGTTTTCTCGGTATCGACCGGACCCCGTACCCCTGAGCGATTCGGATTTCGGGAAGAACCAACCTGGTTCGGATGCAGTCCATCCCTTGACACCTCAAGGTTGTTTTGCTAGCAATGCGCCGTCGGCTGCACAATTTCCAAGTCGGCACCCGTGGTTGCCCGTCCCAAGAACGCCTTCCATCCGCGTCGAGGCTTTCCGACCGACACGACGAAGGGAAGTACATCGGTGAGGCCTGTATTGAAGCACCCACCTGGGTCTTTTCCCAATACCAGGAAACGCCGCTTGATCGTCAATGCCGATGACTTCGGCTATGCGCATGGAGTGAACCGAGCCGTAGAACGCTGCTTCACCGAGGGCATCGTTCGCAGCACCTCGATTATGGCCGGCGGGTCGGCTTTCGAACACGCCGCCGCTTTGTCCCGAAGGCATCCGCGGTTGAGTGTGGGAGCGCATCTCGTTTTGACGAAGCTCAGGCCCGTTTCGGAACCCGAGAGGCTTCCAGGGCTGGTCGATTCCCAGGGGTTCTTGCCACCCAATCCGGAGGCATTGTTCCGACGACTTCTCCTCGACCGGGATGCCTGTAGCTCTGTTCGAAGGGAGCTGGACGCGCAGATGTCCAGGATCGCGGATTCCGGCATCCGGATCACTCATGTGGACAGCCACAAACACGTACATCTCCTCCCCCCCGTTCTCCATGCGGTCATGGAGCTTGCTCGAAGGTACTCGGTGCAATGGATTCGCAAGCCCTTCGAAGTCGGGAACGGATGGGTCATGGGCCGGGGGGTGGCTCTCTCCCGGAAGGGAGTTTTTTGGAAACAACATCTCAGGAGCAGGGCGGCAGTGGTTTTTCGTCCATGGTTCTTCCGATATCTCCGAACCACGGGCCTTCGCTTCCCCGACCATTTCCACGGCGTCTCTCTGACCGGCCTGTGGAATGAAAACACCGCCATCGAGAACGTCCAACGGTTGGCCCCGGGCCTGAATGAATGGATGTTCCATCCTGGGGAAGCGGATGAGGAGCTCCAGCGCATGGGAACTCGCCTGGTCCGGCAACGAGAAGTCGAGATGAACCTCCTCTGTTCCTCCCGCTTGCGGGAAGCCCTCGAACAAGGCAATATCGAACTGACATCTTTTGGCGAGGTTATGGATTGAGCGTGAAGGACATCCTCGAGACCTTATCCCAGAAACTCACCGGCATGGCCCGATCGGAGCAGCCCAGGATCTCCGTGGTGGTGCCCCTCCACAATGAAGCGGCGACCCTGCCGGAACTGTATACTCTGATTAAAGATACCATGGAGGCTCAGGAGGACCCCTGGGAGATGGTCTTGGTCGACGACGGCAGCACGGACGAAACCCTCGACATTCTCAAGATTCTCCACGAAGAAGACCCTCGGGTGGTGGTGGTTCAACTGAGACGAAACTATGGCCAGACTCCCGCATTGATGGCCGGTTTCGACCATGCCCGGGGAGAAATCATCGTGTCCCTGGACGGGGACCTTCAGCATGATCCCCGAGAAATTCCCAAGTTTCTAGCCAAAATCGAGGAAGGCTACGACCTGGTATCCGGTTGGAGGACATCGCGCTCGGACGCGTTGCTCACCCGCAAGGTGCCGTCCCGTATCGCTAATTGGCTTATGGCCCGCATCTCGGGCATCGAACTCCACGACTTTGGAACAACTTTCAAGGCCTATCGCCGGGAGATCCTCAAGGACTTGCACCTGTACGGAGAACTGCACCGTTTTGTCCCGGCTCTTTCCGCCTGGCACGGGGCCAAAATCGTGGAGATTCCCATTCGGGACATGGGAAGAAACCAGGGATCCTCCCACTACGGAATTTCTCGAACCTTCCGGGTCATGTTCGACCTGGTGACGGTAGGCTTCCTCTTGCGCTACCTGACCCGGCCTCTCCACTTTTTCGGCAAGATCTTCCTCGCCTGCTTCTCCCTGTCAGCCATTATCGGGATCTTTCTCACCTACCGGAAGCTTTTTGCGGGGGTTCACCTGTTCCAGGAACACGGACCGCTGAGCCTTCTGGCAGCGGCACTCATGCTGGCCGGCTTCCAGTTTCTGGCCATCGGGCTCATGGGAGAAATCCTAGTCCGGATCTATTTCGAATCCCAGAACAAGAGGATTTATGCCGTGCGGAAACTCTATCGAAAGGGGTCTTGAGCCTCGACGGGAGGAGGTCCCTCCGTGGGAGCCGGAGCTTGGCGCGATCGTTCCCGGTAGATCAAGTACAAATTTCTGGAATATACAACCAATCCACCTGCTTGGCCCACAATGAAAACGGGGTCTTTGCGATAAACGGCGTACAGGGTGAGGAGTGCCCCACCTACGAGGCTCAATATCCAAAAGGCCAGGGGCACCACACTTCGTCCCGCTCGTTCGCTGACGATCCACTGGACCAGGAACCGTGCCGAAAAAAGGCCTTGGGCCGCAAACCCCAGAGCCACCCAAAACATCTCCATAACTCTTCCCCCCCCGGCTCACATGATTACCCTGAACGCCTCCACACGGAACGCGAAGAGAAAAACCCCGCCCCTCCCTTGGAGGAATCCACTCTTTTCCTGAAGAATCCCAGCGAAGACGACCTTCCTGTCCTCTCCGCCTTCCCGGCTGGAAAGGTTATTACCTTCCCTTGGCCATTTTGCCCGGAGGGCCTTCCTTGCGGCATTGTTCATGCTTTTGAAATGCGGATCGATGGGTCTTAGACGTCCAGGATGACCGTGGCTTCCCAGCCTCGAGAGGAGGGCTCCACGCGGTAGCGATGCAAAGTCACCGCTTTTACATCCACCACCAGGTCATGTTTGCCCGGATCCAGTCGCTCTCCTGCCGCCTGGGCAACAAGATGGAGATGGCCGTCCCTCTCCTCAATTCGCACGTCCAACAACCGCAGGAGCAGCTGTTCCGCATCCTTGTAAAAGATGAGTTCCTGCATGAGCTCGAAGAGAAGCATATCGGCTGCATCGGCATCGAGTCGGATTTCCCTCTTTTCCCTGGGTTCGATGGTGTTCAGATCGTTCACCATCACGTTTATGGTCGCATCCGCTACCGCCTTGCAAAGGTCTTCGAGGGACTCCCCCCAGGCTACGAAAGCCACATCGGCCGTGGCGATATCATCCAAATATCTATAGCTGTAGGACATCCTTAGTCCTGCACTCTCCAAGACACCGGACAGGGACTCAACCTCTGCGTCCATTCCCTTTTGGATCATCCTTGGAACGAGCGTGGTGTTGACGCTTTCCAGGGACACCTCATGAGCAGGGAAAGGGATGATCTCGCCCTATCCCTTGACATTGCCGATGGGAATAAACCGGGCGACTCGTTTGCTGATTCCGGCCAGTTCAGTGGCGATCACCACGTCATCGATGTTTTTATAGGCGGGCCCGGCTTCTTCAGCCAGGCCGGCGTAGGAGGCGGTGCGCACATAGATGCCGCGCTGTTCCATATCCTGCAGGAGATTCTTGCCGTGGAACTGCTTCTTGGCCTGCCGACGGCTCATGGTACGACCGCTCCCATGAGCCGTACTGAAGAAGGTCTGATCTCCGGTCTCAACGCCGACGAGCAAATAAGACCCGGTCTCCATGCTGCCACCCAGAATGACGGGCTGGCCCGTCTTCCGATACAGGGGAGGCAATTCTTCCATGCCGGGCCCGAAAGCTCGAGTCGCCCCTTTTCGATGCACCAGGAGTTCCCTCCACCGGCCATCAACAAGGTGTTTCTCGATTTTCGCCGTGTTGTGGGCTATGTCGTAGACTTGGTGAAGCCCCAGCTGGGCTGGATCTTTGTGAAACATTTCCGAAAAAACCTCCCGAACCCGATGGAGAATCACCTGTCGGTTGGCAAAGGACATGTTGATGGCACACTTCATGGCCGCAAAGTAGTTCCGGCCTTCTTCGGAGTGAAAGGGAGCGCACGCCAGTTCACGATCCGGGATGCGGATTCCGTATTTTTTCTCTGTCACCTTGAGGAAAAGCTGCAGGTAATCCGTGGCCACCTGGTGCCCAAATCCCCGGCTACCACAATGAAACATCACGACCACCTGGTTGGGAATAGTGATCCCCAGGGCCTTGGCCAGCTCCGCATCCACGATGTTCTCGGGCCGTGCCACTTGAATCTCCAGGTAATGGTTTCCCGATCCGAGGGTACCGATCTGTTTGTAACCTCGCTCCACCGCCTTGTCGCTAATCTTGCCGGCATCGGCACCCGCGATGCAGCCGTTTTCCTCCGTCCTTTCCAGATCTTCCCTCCAGCCGTACCCGTGCTCGACACACCAGGGAGCCCCCTGCTCCACCACAGTACGAAATTCGTCCTGTTTGAGCTTCACGAAACCCGTGCTGCCCACCCCGGCGGGGACTCGGGCGAACAGGCGATCCACCAGCTCCCTCAGGCGAGGTTTCACCTCTTCGAAGGAGAGGTTGGTCAGTACCAGGCGCATGCCGCAATTCACATCAAAGCCGATTCCCCCCGGGGAGATGACTCCTTCCCGGGGATCCATGGCGGCAACGCCTCCAATGGGAAAACCATAGCCCCAGTGTCCGTCGGGCATGCAGTAAGCATAGCCGACGATTCCCGGCAGGGTCGCCACATTCGTCACCTGGTCCACAACCCCCTCCTCCATTTGTCTGAGGAGATTTTCCGTGGCGTAGATCCTGGCCGGAACTCGCATCCCTTCCTTGAAAGATGGGGGGATCTCCCACACCGCTTCCGAGACCCTGCGAATATCCTTGATAGACACCATGGCTCTTTCCCCTTTCTCCCCGGCAGCTACCGATCCGGACCCGTTCAGGCCTCTCGGCTTTCTCGGCTTATTGTCCTTTAACCCTTCGGTTTAAATTGTAACCATTTCGGTTCATCGAGTTCTACGCCTTTTTGTTGCATTTTATGGTATCGAAAATCCTGCCTGGAATTTCAGCTCGATATTTTTCTTGACAGTCTCCCGATTGTCCTTCTATGGTGGGTTCTTAATAAAAGAAGGAGCCTCGGTTCGGTTTATGGTGTGCACAACCCGTTTTTTCTTTTACTTTTATTGCACAAGGGGTGCGAAGCAGCGCTGACCTGCCGGGGTGTTTTTCTTGCCAAAGACTTCAAAGCCGCGGGTTCAGCCCCGCGGCTTTTTCGTTTCCAACCCGGACCCATGGGGAGATGTTTGTGGAAGGGGAACTTGCGAGACTTCGGGAGGCCATTGACGGGGTGGATCTGGAACTGCTCCAGCTCCTCAACAAGAGAATGGGAATGGTCCGGCGGATTGGACAAATCAAGGCGGACAAGGGGATTTCGCTCTACGATCCGGGACGGGAGGAACGCATATTTCAGAGACTGACCGGCTCAAACCCCGGTCCACTCCCCAACGACTCCCTCCGATCCATCTTCCGGGAAATCATCGCCGCATCCAGGCTTCTTCAGGCGCCGGTCCACGTAGCCTTTCTCGGACCCGAATGGACCTATTCGAACCTGGCTGCCGTATCCATCTTCGGACATTCCGCCCGCTATCTTTCCTTTCCATCCTTGGAAGAGGTCTTCGACGCTCTTCTGAAGGGAAAAGCCCAGGCGGCCGTGGTTCCCGTGGAAAACTCCCTCCAGGGGGGGGTAGGGCGCACCCTGGACCTTCTATATGAACGGCAGGTGAGGGTGGTACAGGAATGTTTCCTGGAAATCGCACACTACCTTTGTGGAACAGGCGAACACCTTCAGGACATCCGCCGGCTCTATGCCCATCCTCAGGCCATGGAGCAGTGTAGGAGATGGCTCCTCGAGAACCTGCGAAATATCGAGACCTACGAGTGCGCATCCACCGCCCAGGCTGCGCAGCTGGCGAGGAAAGACCCGACGGCAGCAGCCATATGCAACCTCCATGCGGCGCACCATTACGAGTTGAACATCCTGGCCGAGCGCATCGAGGATCATGCGGGAAACACCACGAGATTCCTTGCCCTCTCAGATCATGTCAACCCTCCCACCGGTAGCGACAAGACCTCGATTCTCTTTGCCGTGCCCGATCAGCCGGGGGCCCTTCATGCTTCTCTCGAGGCCTTCGCGCGGTACAGGGTGAATTTGAGCCGCATCGAATCGCGCCCGAATCGTCTCTTTTCCTGGCAGTACACCTTCTTTGCCGATCTCGAAGGACATCAAGAAGACGAGAACCTCCAGAAGGCCCTGAGCGATCTCAAAGACCGAGTCACTTTCTTGAAAGTACTGGGGTCCTATCCCAAAAGCGATCCGAAGCGTCCCATTCGCCCCGTGAAAGAAAGCGTGAGGTCGATCCGTTTCGACATGTCATGAGTCCCCTGGAGGCACCGCAACGCTTGGTCTCCTCCGCCATCGCTGCTTTCCCGTGGGGGACCAGGACCGTGAAAATCCTGGAATCCCTCCTTGAATCTCGGGTCGGTTAAAGGACGATCAGGTCCTCCACGCTCCCGTTGATTTCACCCTGGTATGGGAGAGACTGGTGACGACAAGAAAGAAAATCCCCCCTCAGGCCTTGTGTGGATGCATCACCGATGCTTTTCCCGGGAATATGTCTGCAATCCTGAGAAGTACCCCCGTGGATCTGCTGGAATGGCGGCTGGATGCCACCATTCGTTTTCATTCTCTCGAGGCCGCACTCGAATGCATCCCGCTCTTGTCCGACCTAAACCGTCTTCCGGTGGTGGTGACCAATCGTCCCATGAGGAGCGGGGGGCATTTCCCGGGTCCTGAAGAGATGAGGATGGAAGTGTTGCAGAAGACCGTCGAAGCCGGAGCCGAGTGGGTGGACATGGAGGAAGGGGATTCGGAGACCACGGTACGGGCATTCCAGAAGATCGGGACTAGGGTGCTGCTGTCTTCCCACGATTTTTCCCACACCCCTGCAAGGCCTCAATTGCAAGGTTTGGCGGAACGGATGGCCCGCAAGGGACCCGACGCCATCAAAATCGTCACCCTGGCCCGGGCTCCCGAGGACTGCCTTCGGGTCCTCGAATTGATCCCCTTCGGGCGCGTCGAGCTTGGAATGGACGTCATCGCCTTCTGCATGGGGAATGCGGGTCGTTGGAGTCGCCTTGCCTCGCTGATCCTGGGAAGCCCCTGGACATACGTGCAGCTGCCGGCCCAACCCTGTGCGGCCCCTGGACAAATCGAGGCGACCGACATGCGAAAGCTGCTCAAAATCCTGAAGGAGAAGGAATTCTGATGATTCGGCCGGTCCAGAAAAACCTGTATGCCGTCATTGGGAACCCGGTGCAACACAGCCTGAGTCCCGTGATGATGAACGCGGCCTTTAAAAGCCTGCAAATCCCGGCAGTCTACGTGGCGCTGCAAGTAGACCGGCTGAAGGAAGACCTTGAAACCCTTCATCGGGCGGGGTTCGAAGGACTCAGCGTCACCCTGCCTCATAAGGAGGAGGCTCTCCGGATCGTCGAAACGGCGGACGAAACGGCCCGGGCGATTGGAGCCGTGAATACCCTGCGCCGCACCGCCCGGGGATGGCAAGGATGGAACACCGACTGGCTGGGCGCCAACCGAGCCCTCATACGGGTGACTCCTCTTCGAGGAAGAAGGGCGCTGGTTCTCGGAGCCGGGGGTGCGGGCCGAGCCGTCGCCTTCGGCCTGGCAAAGGAAGGGGCCTTGGTAACCATCTCCAATCGAACTGTGGATCGAGGCAAGGCCCTGGCCGATTCTCTCGGCTGCCGTTTTGTTTCTCTGGCCGAACTAAACCGGGCCGGCGCAGGGCTGGACTTCGAGATCGTGGTTCAATGCACATCCGTCGGCCTCATGGGGAGTGCACTGACATCACTGGTGTCCGACTCCTTCTTCAAACCATCCATGGTGGTCATGGACACAGTCTACCGCCCGCTGTGGACGGAGTTTTCCTCGAAGGCCAGGATGGCGGGAGCCAGGGTTATTCCGGGCTGGGAGATGCTCCTTCACCAGGGGGTGGCCCAGCTGGAACGGTGGCTGGACCGGGAAATCCCGGAAGAGGGTGGCATCCAGGCGATGCGGGATGTCCTCCGCAGGAGCCTGGGGGGCTGAGTCGAAAGGTCGGTTGGGGTGATTGGTTCGGCCGGAGGAAAGAATCCCGGGAACGCCTTTCTCCGCCGGTCCATGAAACGGCACAGGAAATCAGGTGGAGATCATGGGCGTCATCATAAAGAAGATCCAAACCGTTCGGAAAGTGAAGGCTTCCATCCGCTTGCCCGGCTCCAAATCCATCACCCACCGGGCATTGCTGATGGCCGCTCTGGCCGAGGGGGCGGTCGAAATCCTGTACCCTCTGGAGGCCGAAGACACCTTGCTCACGGCCAAAGCTCTCCAGGAGTTGGGGGTCCACATTTCCTGGGAATCGGACCGGGTGCTGGTCACCCCCCCTTCCCATCGATGGTCCCAACCACGAAAGCCGATTTTTCTGGGAAATAGCGGCACCAGCATGCGTCTGCTCCCTGCCGTTGCGGCAGCAGGTTCCGGCCGATTCATCTTCGATGGGACCCCGAGGCTTCGAGAGCGGCCCATCGCTCCCCTCGTGAGCTCCTTGAGGTCCCTGGGCGCTCGGATTCGCTACCTGAATCAAGATGGCTATCCCCCCATCGAGATGGAGGCATCGGGATTACAGGGAGGAGAAACCACCGTGGACGCCCGGCAAAGCAGCCAGTTTGTGTCCGCCCTTCTTCTCGCCTCCCCTTGTGCCGCGGGGGATGTACTGGTGCGGTGGGAGGGCTCTGCGGCATCCTTTCCGTATATATCCCTCACCCTGGCCGTGATGGAAGAAATTGGGATCGAGTATCGATGGTCGAGTCCCACCTCCATCACCGTCCCGGCCCCCCAGACTTACCCGGCTTTCCAGTTTCAGGTCGAAGGGGACTGTTCGTCGGCTTCCTACTTTTGGGCGGCTGCGGCCCTCACGGGAGGGCAGGTCCATACTGCTCCCGTGCACCCTGGAAGCGCCCAGGGAGACTGCCGGTTCCTGGACGTCCTCGAGGAGATGGGGTGCCGCGTTCAATGGGAAGCCGAAGGAGTCACTGTGACGGGGACAGAGCGGTTGAAGCCTGTCTTCCGGGACATGAACGCCATGCCGGACATGGTTCCAACCCTGGCCGTTCTGGCGGCCTTTGCGCCAGGAACTTCCGTCATCCACAATGTGGGACACCTGAGGGTCAAAGAATCGGACCGTCTCCATGTCATGGCCACCGAACTGCGCAAGCTCGGGGTTCCGGTGGAAGAATTTCCCGACCGTCTTCACATCGAGGGAGGAGCGGTCCGTCCTCCCGGAGCACCCATCGAGGCCCACAACGATCACCGAATCGCCATGGCATTTGCCGTAGCGGGACTCCGGGCCGAGGGAATCGAAATCCATGGAGCTGAATCCGTATCCAAATCCTTTCCCAGATTCTGGGAAATATTCGAAACCCTGGGACCTTGATCCCCCCCTTCGAGCGTCCCTAGGCCTGCCGGTATCGAGTCCGCACCCCTTTCAATAGTTCATCCCGCTCGATTCCGGCGGGAATCCGGGATTGGGAGCGAGGAAACGGGATGCAGGGACCGGAACGGATCCAACGTTGAAGGAGTGAACGGACCTTCTCTACGTCCCGAGACCCATGTAGGAAATCCCTGAATTTTGCAGGCAAGATTTTTTGGACTCGAATCCACCATCAATGACTCCCGATGGGTGGATAAAACCAACAGAGCAGTTCCTTCACGCAGTTTTTCAGTGTTTTGGCGGCTATTTCCAAGGCATCCGGTATCGATATCTTCGGTGGCAGCATGGATTGGAGACGGTCAAAGGAAATCAGGACGGTCATATCCGCCGAGGATTTCATATTCTCAATGCCTGTAAGAGCCTTATTCAGTCTGCTCGCCCCTTCAAAGGGGAACGGAATGGATACGACGGCAATGGTCAATGTACCTATCTCCCTGCTGATACCGGCAATAACCGGCGCAGCCCCCGTCCCAATGCCTCCGCCCATCCCAGCCACGATCAGGTTCAATTTGCTCCCGTCCAGATGCTTTCTGATAATACCGGCACCGGCAATCACCGCCTCGCGACACCTGCCGGGATCATTTCCAAGATCCAATCCTTTTCTGGGGAAATACGGCGCCAGGTCAATCTTTGCGGTACATTTTCCTTCCCTCTGGCATTGGAAACCACCGCCGACCTTGATGCACTCATCAGGCTGGAAGCCCTCTTCGATAAGCCTGTCTACAACAGTGCCGCCGGCATTCCCCACGCCGATGATTCTGCAAGGAATATTTTCTTTACGGGAAATCATCTTGGTCCCCTGCGGGAATGATTGGAATCTCTCGCCTTTAGACAAAGGAAATGGACAGGTCGGCGGTAGGGCCACCGGGCACTCGCCCTCTCAATCGAGCGCCGCCCCCCCCGGGGCACCCCCTTCCCCGAAACCCCACGGTGCCTCGATACCGTGCTGTTTTGCCGTGTTCACCATGAATCGTTTGGGCGGCTTAAAGATGCCGCACGTATTCCTCAAGGCTGCGGACTTTCTCTTTGGTGAAGGGCCCGTCCTTGTAGAACGTTTCCTGAAATTCCCGCACAAAAGCGTCAGCCAGGTCTTTCAAAGGGGGCTCATGGATTCTCCCCACGAATTCCTCGAGTCCTTCCCCCACCCGCCGGTGGTAGCCGTGACGCCCCATACCGCTCACGAACCCGGCAATAATCTTCTCTTCGGGGCTCTTGCGGCGGTACCGAAAGGCCGCCACTGCCGCCCCCCCCACGATCATGACCGCCAACAGGGCCAGCCCCCATCCCTTCCCAGGCCGAATCTTGCGAAGATCGAATTTGAAATCGGCATTTCGGACCGAAGCCCGGATACTCTGCAGAATCATCAGCTGTCGGCTGAAATCGTAATCGATGACGAGCTTGTTCCAGTAGTAGTTGACGGTGTCGAGTCGGAGCTTGAGCCGGAGAAGAAAGCTTCTCTCGTGGAACCCGGTGGGATCCAGGGATGTCCCGGGAGTGGGGTCCAGGCGCAGCCATCCTCCCCGTTTCCTGCTGTAGACCTCCAGCCAGGCGTGGGCGTTTTTCTGAAGCACCAGGTAGTACTTCCCCGTTTTGTTGTAATACCCTCCCCGGTACCCCCCCACCAATCGGGCAGGAATCCCGGACATTCTCAACAGCACCGCCATGGCAGAGGCAAAGTACTCACAATTGCCTATCTTGTGCCGGAGCAGGAAATCCTCGAGGGGCGTATCCGATCGGGGGAGGTTCACCGTCGAGTACTGGTAATCGCCGCGTGACAGAAAGTGAAACAGAGACCGGATGATCTCGGTTTCGTCCTTTCCTTCCGTGAGCCTGGAATGAAGCTCCTCCAAACGGGCTGCGGTCTCCCTCGGCAACTGGAGATAGCGTTCCTCCCCGTCTAACGGGGAGGGAATAAAGCCCGACGCGACGGAGATGGTTCTATACTTGATCCGATCGAAAACAGGTTCCTTGTGCAGGAACGTGCCCGCATCCGAAGGCATCGCACCCCGCAAGGAAAGGGATACGGGTTTGTCCAATGCAAAGAGATAGCTGTACCCGTAAGGCTCGAGGTAGATTGTCTGGGGAATTCGATCCGTACCCTCGAAATCCATGATTTCCGGAACATCCCGGCCATTGCTCCTCCAGGAAGCCCCGTCGAACTGGTCCAGGACGACACCTCTCCAATAGAGCTTGGAGTCTGGGACCTCCTCCATCTCCACCCGGAAAATGACGCTGTTGTCCTCCTGAATTTCCGAGACCCCTCCCAGGAGCACTCGGTCCGTGAAACCCGTCCTGCCGTACCCGCTCTTATTGAGGAAGCTGAGGATGGGGTAATGGGTCCTGGGAAGAATCACAAAAAAAATCGTGCACATGGGAATGGAAATGCTGCAGATGAGCATGGCGTACAGGGCGATCCTTGAGAGGTTCCCCCTCTTGAGGATCATTTCAGGGTCCTGGGAAAAATAGGCCAGCAGGATCAGGGCGGTGGTGGAAAGAACCACCAGTGCCAGGAAATAGAGAAGGAAAATGATGCTGAGGGAAAGAAGGCTCGATCCGACCAGGAGGAACATGCACAGCATCTGGATCTGCATGTAGTCCCGGGATTTTTTGTCCTCGAGCAGCTTGATGGCGATAAGGATCAGCAAGGCCTCCAGAACCGGCTCGACCATATGGTCGGGGCTGATTCGCATCGATGCCAGGAGGAGGACCGCCAGCGACACGCAGTTAAGGATCCACCTGGGAATCCGGACAATCCCGCGATAATCCGCATAGGCGGCGGATCCGAAGAGCACCCCGAAGCTCACCGTGTAGGGAACTTCCACAAAGGGTGCCACGGAAGGAAAGCAGGTGAGTACGCTCAGGTAAGTGACGATTTTCAGGGCATCTCTAATTTTCACCATAGAGCGCCAGCCTCGTGAGCAGTCGAATCCTGTGGACCGGCCCAGAGTTGGGCGGAATGATGCGACCCTCCAAGGTCAGGCCCACGGGAATGTTTGTACGGGTGTATTTCAGAACCAGGTAGGTGACGCAGGAGATCAACGACTCCAGGGATTTCTTTTCCATGGAATCCATGTCGATCATCACCTGCCGCAGCTGAATGGAGGAAAGTTCCTTAGTTTTGATGCGCCCTGTTTTTGCGGTGGACTTCCAGCAGATGTACTTGGGGGGGTCACCCCAGGCATAGTCGCGGATGGCCAGGATATCGGAATCGTAACCCGCCTGGTTCGAGGAGGTTTCCCCCTTGAGCTTCGTGGATGGATCTTCCAGGTGCACCAGGTCGCACCGTGTGGGTTTTGGAAAGACCGTCACATCGAGCTCAACGGGGATGGTTCGAAATCGGGTGAAAAAATTGAACGGAAAAACGGAAGTCACCGTCACGCCGTGGATTTTGTACCTTCCACGCCGATCAAAGCGCAGAGGAACATAGGCCGAAGCGGCGGACCGTGGGGGAATGAACGGGAAGAAGGCCTTCTGTTTCTCGACCTCGACCCGGATCAGAAGGGCCGGAAGAAAACGCCCGGGGTTGGCCACTTGAACCTGTACCGGGGTCTCCGTCCCCGCATAGATCTCCCCCGGCAATCGCACCGTGGGTTTCACTCCATAGATGTTGGCTCTCCCGAAAATCCCGGATACAAGCATGTAGCTGAGCAGGGCCGAGGCGATGATGTACACGAGATTGTTGGCGGTGTTGACGGCGGCAAAGCCGACCAGTATGGTGAGAAGGATGTAAATGTACCCCGCTTTGTTGATCTTGATCACGCCGGGACGGGAATGTCTTCGAGCAAAGATTGGATGATCTCCTCTCGATCCACGTTTTCATACTCTTCCCGGAAAAGCACCCTGTGGGAAATCACGTACCGGGCCAGTTCCTTGATGTTTTCCGGGATCACATAGTCTTTTGCTTTGAAATAGGCATCGGATTTCGCCGTGTGAACGAGGGCGAGGGCGCCCCGGGTGGACAAGCCCACCACCAGGTACTTGCTCTGTCGGGTCGCCTCGATGATGTTCAAGAGGTAGTCGAGGATCTTGTCGGAGACGTACACGCCCTTTCGGATCTCCTCCTGGATCTCCCTGGATTCTTCTCGATCCATGATGGGAGGGATCGAGTAAATTTCCTTCCGCCTGCTTCCTCCCCGCAGGATCTCCTTTTCCGCCACGCGCGGCGGATATCCGATGCTGATTCTCATCATGAACCGGTCCATCTGTGATTCTGGCAGGGGAAAGGTGCCGAAGTGTTCCACTGGGTTCTGGGTGGCAATGACGAAGAAGGGGCGGGGCAAGTCGTAGGTCCTGCCCTCGATGGTCACCTGCTTTTCCCCCATGGCTTCCAGCAAAGCGCTCTGCGTCTTGGGAGTCGCTCGATTGATCTCGTCCACCAGCACCAGGTGATTGAAAATGGGGCCGGGTTGAAACTCGAAGGCGTTCTTGTCCTTGTTGAAAATGGACAGGCCGGTGATGTCCGATGGGAGGAGATCGCTGGTACATTGAATTCTGCCGAAGGTGAGCCCCAGGACCTTGGCAATGGCGACGGCCAGGGTCGTTTTACCCAGGCCGGGCAAGTCTTCGATAAGGAGGTGTCCCCGGGAGAAAAAGCAGATCAATGCGAGGCGAAGAGCTTTCTCCTTCCCGTGCAGGTAAGGGGAAAGAAGGGCGATGGCTTCCTCGATCTTTTCACTTCCGGCATGCCCGGTTTCGGAGGATATGGTGGACAAGGGTTCCATCCGGGTTCACCTTGATGAGAGCCCCCCCGTTTCCCCCCTTTTGCCATCGAGCTGCCGGAGGAATTCGCCCGAGGGCTGCTGGACCCTGACCGGGTCAGGGGACCAGAGATACCGGTGGGGCATTTTCCCCTCGAGTCACAATCTCACCGATCCTGAAGGCTCTCCCTTCCATGGCATGGAACAGCCCCAGGATATCTTCGGTGTCTTTGGGTTCCGTCACGAGGACAAAGCCAATCCCGTTGTTGAAGACACGGAACATTTCTTCCTCGGGAATCCCCCCCCTTTCCTGCAAAAGTCGAAAAATGGGCGGCACCTCCCAGGAATCCTTGTGAATGAGAGCCTGACAGGCCCGGGGAAGAATCCGGGGGATGTTGTCATAAAATCCGCCTCCTGTAATGTGGGCCATCCCAGAAATCTTGAACTGCTTCAAGACCTTCATGACGGGTTCCACATAAATGCGGGTGGGCATCAGGAGTTCTTCCGCGGCGGTGCGACGGCATTCCTCGAGGTAGGTGTCCGGTCTGAGCCCCATCTGGTCCAGGAGGATCCGCCGCACCAGGCTGTACCCGTTGGAATGGAGGCCGGTGGAGGCAAGGCCGATGATTTCCTGTCCCACGTGAATGGAGGAACCGTCGATGATCTTGCTGTTTTCCACCAAGCCCACGGCAAAACCCGCCAGATCGTATTGGTTGTCCTGGTAAAACCCGGGCATCTCCGCGGTCTCACCCCCGATGAGCGGGCAGCTTGCTTCCTTGCACCCTGCCACCACGCCACGGATGATGTCCTCCACCACATCCAGGTCCAGTTTTCCCATGGCCAGGTAATCGAGGAAAAACAAGGGACGGGCCCCCTGGACGATGATGTCGTTCACACTCATGGCTACAAGATCGATTCCAATCGTGTCGTGACAGTTGGCCCAACCGGCTATGCGAAGTTTGGTGCCCACCCCGTCGGTGGAGGATACGAGCACGGGGTTTTTCAATTCGGAGCAATTGAGGGAATACAATCCGCCAAAGCCACCGATGTCCCTGATGACCCCTCCATGGAACGTGCTTCGCACCAGTGGCTGGATGCGTTGGACCAATTCATTGGCTTTGTCCAGGTCCACCCCTGACTCCCGATAGAATTTTGCTCCCATAAGACGCGTTTCCCTTCCCCGAACAGATCGATTTGTATTCGTAGAATGAACTATATCATAGATCGGTCGTCCGCCAAACATTCTTCATGGAACCCATGGAAGATCCTTTCGCCATCCTCCTGTTTTTTTTCTCAAAGCCATGTGAAACGGTCCTTTCTCTTCCACGAATCATAGGGATCCCTGTTATTTCCGACAGGGGAAATACATCCAGGGCATTTCCCGCGCAGCCCTCCCACCCGTCCGTTGTCCATCACGGTCTTTCATGGTACAAATCCACACCACAGGAGGTGGGAATGGGTCGTGGTCGTCGCCAACCTTTCCGGGGATGCTTTTTCCTTGTCGCCTTGATCAGTCTCTTTGCGGTCTCCTCCGGATTGGTTCTTTTTCGGTTCTGGCTCTTTTTGAGGCTCCCTGGAAACACGCAGCCGTCCGTGCGGTGGGTCGAAATCCGTCCGGGGATGGGGGCTATGAAGATCGCCCTGCTTCTCCAGGAAAACGGCGTGGTCACGGACGCTCTCAAGTTCCGGGTACTCTGCCGGCTTCGAAAGAGCGATCAGAAGCTCAAGGCGGGGGAATACGCCTTTTCCACCCTCCTCACCCCCGAACAGGTCCTGGATCATCTGGTCCAGGGTCGCGTTTTCCTCCATCACCTCACCATCCCCGAAGGATCTACCATCCGAAGTACGGCAAAGATCATCGAAGACAAGGGGCTTGCACCCATGGAGGAAGTCCTCCGTCTCGCCACGGACCCGACCTTTGTGCACAGCCTGGGCTTCCAGTCCCCCACCCTCGAGGGCTATCTCTACCCGGATACTTACCTGTTGCCCCGATCCTCCACCGCACCTTCCATCCTCAAGGCCATGGTCCAGCAGTTTTGGAACCGCTTCCCCGAGGAATGGAAAAGGAGAGCGTCGGACCTGGGGCTGAGGGTCCACGATGTGGTCATTCTCGCTTCCATGGTGGAAAAAGAGGCTGTGGCGGATGCCGAACGGCCCGTCATTTCGGCGGTTTTTCTCAATCGTCTGCGATTGGGAATGCCCCTTCAGAGCGACCCCACGGCAGTGTACGACCTCGAAGGTTTCAGCGGCCCCGTCACCTCGGCCCATCTCAAGCGGCCAAGCCCCTACAACACCTATGTGAACGTCGGTCTGCCCGCGGGGCCGATCTGCAGCCCGGGATCCAAGTCCCTCAAGGCGGTGCTGTACCCCGAAAAAGTGGACTATCTCTACTTCGTGAGTAACCAGGACGGCACTCACCATTTTTCGGCAACCCTGGGCGAGCACAATGAGGCTGTTTCCCGCTACCTCAAGAAAGTGCGGGAGTCGGGGAAACAAAACCGGGTGGAGACCTGGGCGGGCAAGCCCCAGGAACAGGAAGGTCCTCCGTCCGTCCCGGAGCCGACGGTCCATACATTCCAGCAAGAAGACGGAGCGAATCGGAGCCAATGAACTCGACTGCCGGGCCGACACAATCAATCGAGCCCTTCCCCGGCGGTTCCGTGGCAAGTGTGGTCTTTGCCGCGGGCAGGGGAAGCCGCATGGCAGGATTTCAAGGGAACAAAACTTTGCTGCCTTTGATCCCGGGAGATTCTCCATACGCAGGCAGCCGCCCCCTCCTCCTGGAAGTTCTCTCGAACCTGCCCCCGGGTCCCAGGGGAATCGTGATCCATCACTGTGCCCAAGCGGTGAAGGAAGCGACCCGGGCATTCGATGTCGAGTACCTCTTTCAGCCGGAAACCAACGGCACGGGAGGGGCCCTCCTGGCGGCCCGTCCCTACCTGGAGCGAGTCGCGGAACAAGCGGTTCTCATCACCATGGGGGACGTACCCCTGATTCAACCTCAAACCTACAGGAATCTCGTGGAAAGCCTGGATCGACATGAGATGGTCATCCTGGCTTTCATGCCCGAGGACAAAGCTCAGTACGGCATGTTGGAGATGGACAAAGATCGGGTGGTTCGCATCGTCGAGTGGAAATACTGGCACCGGTACCCCGCCCACCAACGGGCCGCTCTCCGCTACTGCAACGCCGGAGTCTACGCCGTGCGGCGCGCCGTGCTTCTCGATTACATGAACATCCTGGCAACCCGACCCCATCGAGTGCAAAAACAACGAGGTGGGCAATGGGTCACCATCGAGGAATTTTTTCTGACGGACCTGGTGGAATGGATGAGTCGGGACGGGATTTCCATTGGATGGGTGACGGCCCCCGAGGAAGAAGTCTGCGGGGTGGACACTCCGGATTCCCTGCGCTTTGTCCAGGAACAATACCAATCCCGGGGGAGGGAGAATCACCTGCACAGTACGGCATAATCCGGCATCCGCTTCTCGGGGGCATAGCCTTTCATGCTCCCTGCAGAGGCCGGATGCGCAGTTCCGCCACTTTGTAGCAGGGCACAAAAGATCGGCAGGTCCAACAACCCTGATGTTCACCGCCCACTGGCCGATCCAGCCCGGCCCCGTCCCTCGAATGGGGACGGGATTCGAAAAACGGAAAAGGACGGGAAGAAGCTATCCACCCGTCCTTGAGCGGTTTTTTTGATTTCTTTGCGGCCCCTAAACGTTTTCGATCATGGCAAACACCTGGGCATCATCAAAACCGTGGAGGCGAATGGCACCGGAACGGCAGGACGCCGTGCAAAGTCCACAACCCTTGCACAGGGCGGAGTTTATCTCCGATTTTCCGTGTACATTCAGACCGGCCGCGGAATAAGGACAGACGGCAACACAGGTTCCACAACCACTGCACAGGGCTTGAACCGTTTCAGCGACGGCCCCGCTGACGAACACCTTGCCTCGGGTAAGAAGCACCATGGCACGGGCGCTGGCGGCCAGAGCCTGGGCGATGCTCTCGTCCACCGCCTTGGGATAGTGTGCCAGGCCACAGACGAAAACCCCTTCCGTGGCAAAGTCCACGGGACGCAGCTTGGCATGGGCTTCCACGAAGAAGCCGTCCGAGTTCAGAGGCACCTTGAAGAACTGCGCCAGCAGGTCGTTTCCCGATGGAACAACGGCAGTGGCCAATACCAGTAGATCCGGTTCGATTCTGAGTGGTCGTCCCAGGATGGGATCCGTCACCGTCACCTGCAGGGCGGCATCTTCCGTCCGGACCTGCGGCCGATTCTCCGGGTCGTAGCGCACGAAGATGATCCCTTCCCCACGGGCCTTGGTGTAGAGGTCCTCTCTCTCGCCGTAGGTGCGAACATCGCGATAGAGCACATAGATGTCCATGTCCGGATTGCGCCGTTTGAGCTCGAGAGCGCTCTCCACGGAATGGGTGCAGCAAACCCGGCTGCAGTATGGGCGATTCGGTTCCCGGGAACCCACACACTGGATGAACACGGCAGAGCGAACCTCCTTGAGGGACTCGTCTCCCTGGATGAACCGGGCGTCAAGCTCAAGATGGGTCACCACTCGAGGATCCTTGCCGTACAGGTATTCGTCCGGCTTGAGCTCACCAGCACCCGTTGCCAGGATGGTGATCCCATGGTTCAAGGAGAAGGAGTCGCCTTTCTCCGGCTGGATTGTTGTGGTGAAATTGCCCACGAATCCTTCCACATTCGTGACCTCGGCGGAGCAATGAACGTGGATGAGGGGATTGGCCTCGACCTGCTGCTCGAGGTCGCGCAGGTAGGACTGCACACTCTCTCCACGCCAGGTCTTGAACAAGGACCTCGCCGCACCTCCCAACTCCGGGGTCCGCTCCACGATGTGCACCTCGTAGCCTTGCTCCGCGAGAGTCCTGGCTGCCGTCAGCCCTGCAATCCCGCCCCCGATCACAAGGGAGACCGGGTTGAGGGGGACTTCCGTGTCTTGAAGCGGTTCCAGCAAGGTGGCCTTGGCCACGGCCATGCGAACCAGGTCCTTGGCCTTTTCGGTGGCCGATACTCTATCGTTCTTGTGAACCCAGGAAACTTGATTGCGGATGTTGGCCATCTCGAAAAGGTATCGGTTCAAACCGGCATTGACCAGAGTTTCCTGGAACAACGGCTCATGAGTCCTGGGGGTGCAGGCCGCAACCACTACCCGGTTGATCCCTTTCTTCCGGATGACTTCCGCCATCTTCATCTGGGTATCCTGGGAACAAGTGTAAAGGTTCTCCTCGGCATACACCACGAAAGGAAGCCTCTTGGCGAACTCTCGAACCTCGGGAACATTCACCACTCCTCCAATGTTGATCCCACAGTGGCATACGAAGACGCCGACTCGAGGAACCTCCCCCCGGATATCCGTCTGGGCCGGAACCTCCATTTCCCGAGTCGCAGTCCACCGGGCATCGTTGAGGAGAACACCGGAGGAGGCCGCCGCCGCCGAAGCTTCCACCACGGCCTGGGGAATGTCCTTGGGACCCTGGAAGGTCCCGCAAACGAAAATCCCGGGCCTCGATGTGGCAACGGGGGCAAAACTGTCGGTCTTGGCGAATCGATACTGGTTCAATTCGACTCCCAATCGTTGAGCCAGTTCCACCAGTTCCTGTCCCACCCGAAAACCCACGGACAGGACCACCAGGTTGAAGACCTCCTGTTTCGGTTCCCCGTCTTCTCCCACGTACTGGATCTCGAGGTCTCCGTCTCCAACGGGCAAAATAGAGTGCACCCTGGAGCGAATGAAACGAACGCCGTGCTCTTCCCTGGCCCGTTCGTAGTATTGATCGAAATCCTTCCCGTAGGTGCGCATGTCCATGTAGAAGATGGCCGTATCCAGAGGACCATGGGCATGTTCCTTTGCGATGACCGCCTCCTTGACGGCATACATGCAGCAGACGGCCGAGCAGTACGGATTGCCTGCCGTGTTGACATCCCGCGAGCCCACGCACTGAAGCCAGGCAATCTTTTTGGGTTCTTCCCGGTCATAGGGACGCATGAGATGTCCACGAAAGGGTCCCGAGGCGCTCAAGATCCGCTCGAACTCGAGGCTGGTGATCACATTGGGCGAAGATGCGTAGCCGTAGGTGTCGTAGGGAGACGGGTCGAACACCTCGTTGCCCCCAGCCAAGATCACCGCTCCTACCTCGATATCCATTCTGCGGAGGGTGTCGTCATACCGGATGGCTTTGGCCAAACAAACCGTCTCACAAAGTCCGCACCCGACGCACGTGTCCGGGTCGATGGAGAAAACAAGGGGAACGGCTTGAGGATAGCGGATGGAGACGGCCGCCCTCGAATCCAGCCCCACGTTGAATTCGTTCACGGCGGAAACCGGGCACGCCTGAGCGCATACCCCGCAGCCCGTGCATTTATCCAGATCGATGAACCGAGGGTACGTTTTCAGCAAGGCCAGGAAACGCCCGGCCTCTCCCTCGATAGCTTCCACCTCGGTATTGGTGATGATTCGAACATTCAAATGCCGGCCGACCTCGACCAGCTTGGGGGAAATGATTCACATGGCACAGTCGTTGGTCGGAAAGGTCTTGTCCAACTGAGCCATCATGCCTCCAACGCAGGGAGCCCGGTCGACCAGGTACACATAGTAGCCCGAGTTCGCCAGGTCCAAGGCTGCCTGCATGCCGGCGATGCCGGCACCGACCACCAGCACCGCCCCCACTTTTCCTTTTTGTTCCGTATGATTCACAGCCATTACTCCCTATTGAGTGTCCGTTGACGATGATCTATGGGCCATCCCCTCGACCGGCTCCTTCGAACTCAGAGCTCCAAAACAACAGAGATCGACTCAGAGGGGATGGGATCTTCATCTGGGGTTCGGGCCAGACAGCTACGCAGCCAGGCTGATAAACCGCGGCGTAGTGCCTTCATAGCCTTTCAACTCCACCTGGCCGGCTCTTTCCAGGTCCGACAATCGAAGGGAAACCTCGTAAACCGGCAGGCCCGTTTTTTCGGAAATTTCCCGCACCGATAGGGCGCCTTCCTTCAACACCTCCATGATCAATGCTTTTTGGTATTCAATCCTGGCGACGGTCTTGAGAAAGGATCGGTACCCCTCTTCCTCGAGCTTTTGGTGATACACGTTCTCCCGCTCGGTGAGCTGACGTTCCATCCCCATGAGCCACCGAAACCGGACGGAATTGAGTACTCCGGCCACCGCCGCCAAGGGCAAGCGGTATTTCTCGGGATCAAACGGCCCGAGCTTTTGGGTCCGTTCAGTGAGTTCCTTCACATAATCGGCGAAAATCTGGCCTTCGGCGGCGCTGACCCATCGGACTTCCGCCCGATCCGAACCAACCCCTGAATACTCGAGAAGCCATTTCACTACCTCCATTCTCTTGGCGGTATACAGGTTTCCGTCCACGTAATGGCAATCCCCGAAATGGCAGCCAAAAACCAGCACACAGTCATAGCCGCTCCTCAGCCCTTCCACCACATGGACCGGATCCACCCTCCCCGAACACATGGTCCGCACAATTCTTATGGTCGGCGGGTACTGGAAGCGGGACACCCCCGCCAGATCCGCTCCGGCATACGAACACCAGTTACACAGGAATGCCAGCATTCTTGGTTCGAACGTTTTTTCCATCTCCGTACTCCTTCCTCCAGTTTATGCCTTTCTTCCTCCGGCTCGGATCGTGGCGACAATCTGGCTATGCCGGAAATGCAGCATGTCAATGGCTTTTTGGGGACAGGCGGCTGCGCAGATCCCACAGCCCTTGCACG
>JAGPLX010000057.1 GCA_018053185.1 Syntrophobacteraceae bacterium | reverse complement strand
CTCGACAGAGACCGGTGGCTCGAAAGAACGTCCTTCCTGAATCAACGGGGATTCCCATTTCAAGTCTGAGAAATGGATGAGTAAGGTAGGTCACATAAAAAAAGCCGCTCGGTGGGGCGGACCGGTCGGCTTTTTGGAGGAAAAGAGATTCGACTGTTGGTTAGAGCAAACGGCATGCCAACTTGGAATTCTCACACTTTCTTCAGTAATTGCCAAAGGATACAACATTTCATTCATCCCATGGCCTCCCGGTTTCCCGTCACGAATCCCGCCATGATCTCGATAATCACGCCAGGAGGCGGAAGAATCCCGCCATTTGGCATCACCTCATGTCGGAATTCCCAAATCTTAAACACTTTCCCTGGATTGCCCCCTACCCATGCTGCAGAACCCGGTCTACGACTTCGAGTCGGGCACCTTGCCCAAGGCTTTTTTGAGGAAGGGGCCGGCCAGACCAGGTTCGCTAATCTGGGATTCCCTCGATCATCTTCCCTTCGCTCGACGGCATCCCTTGTGGAAATCAACACATGCCCTCCAACGACAACTCCCCACGGAATTGGGCCTGGTCCACAAAATCCCGCCAGGACATATTGAATGGGGGCGAGGATTCCGGCATCGAGGTTGGAATCAGGAAACGCTTCGTTTATCATAAATCCTTACAACAAAGAACAAAGGACCTGGGTCTTATGATTCCAGGGTCCTGGCCATGGAGGAAGAAATATGAGGTCAAAGCTATTTGAATCTTCAAGAGTGGGAAATCTTGTTCTTGGCAATCGTTTTGTTCGTTCGGCCACCTGGGAAGGAATGGCAACAGAAGATGGCGCTGTGACTCCTCCCCTGGTGGATTTGATGGTGCAGCTCGTCAAAGGCGGAGTGGGATTGATCGTCACCGGGCACTCTTACGTATGCCGACAAGGCCAGGTTGGTCTTCGGCAGATGGGAGCTTACGCAGATGAGCTCCTTCCCGGCTGGATTGAAATGACTTCAGCCGTGCACCAGGCGGGCGGCAGGATCGTGCTCCAGCTTGCCCATGGAGGAATTCACGCCACTACAAGCCTCACAGGGATGGAAGCCATCGGACCCTCGGTCCTTGACCATCCTCGAGCTCCCCGGTGTCGCTCGATGTCGGTGGAAGAAATCCACGAAACGGTGAAAGCTTTCGGCCAGGCCGCTCTCCGTGCCAGAAAAGGCGGCTTTGACGGTGTCCAAATCCACGCAGCCCACGGGTATCTTTTGAGCCAATTCCTGTCCGGATTCTACAATCGGCGTACGGACTCCTACGGGGGAGACATCCATAACCGGGGGAGGTTCCTCCGGGAGGTGGTGGAGGAGATTCGGAGGATCGTGGGAAGGGACTTTCCCCTCCTGGTGAAGATGAACTCCGAAGATTTTGTCCCGGGCGGACTCACAGTAGACGAAGCGATCCAAGTGGCCCGAACGCTCGAGGAGTTGGGAGTAGACGCCGTCGAACTGAGCGGAGGTACCATCTTGTCGGGAAAATACACTGGCGTGAGAAGAGGAGTTGTGAGCCCTGAGGAGGAAGGGTATTATCGAGTCGCCGCCAAAAGGTGTAAAGAAAGCCTGGGGATTCCCGTTCTCCTCGTGGGAGGAATTCGCTCCTTCGAGGTGGCGGAAAAATTCATCGAGGAGGGATATGCCGATTTCATTTCCCTCTGCCGCCCCCTGATTCGGGAACCGGGCATCATTGCCAGGTGGCGGTCGGGAGACACTCGAAGGAGTGACTGTTTATCGGACAACCTTTGCTTCAAGCCTGCCGCTCGAGGGCAGGGAATCTACTGTCTTACCGAAGAGATCCAAAGAAAAGTGAGCTCCAGGCGGGAACGAACGGTTATGAAATCTAGATTCTCTCCCGAGAAAACCTCGATCGTCCGTGATCGCCCCTGACCCGGAACCTCCGCTCTCCCTGGAAGGCAATGGCTTGCAGAGCGTACGATAAAGGATTGGATGAGCACAGGGATGTCACCTGACAGTCTTTCGGATAAAGGTTCGAGGGGCGGGGTACTGTCACGGAAATCACGGGACCAAGGGAGACGGCATTCTCTCGTCCCCTTGTTCCGAGATCTGCACACAAAACTCACATGGAAAGTATGAAAGGCACCCTTATGAACCCCCAAAGGATGAGAGTGTTGCTCGTGGTCGACGGATCAAACCAGGCGTTCGAAGCCGTCAACTATGCCGGCGCAATGTTGCCTGCTGCCAGGTGTGAGATCACTCTCTTCCATGTGATCAGCAAGGTCCCCGATGCATTCTGGGACATGGAGAACGATCCGGTGTGGCGTCAGAAGATCCTGACGGTCCGTGGGTGGGAAAAACAACAGGAGCACAAGATCTATGACTTCATGGAGCGCGCCCGCCAACTCCTCCGGAAAATGGGATTCAGCCGGGATGCTGTCAAGGTCGAGATTCGAGAGCGGAAAGCAGGCATTGCCCGCGATATCGTTCACGAGGCTGAGAGCGGATATGATTCCATCATGATGGGGCGGAAGGGGCAGGGCACCCTGGAGGAATTCGTTTTGGGCAGTGTCGCCAGCAAGGTCGTGGGAAAGCTGGCCCGGAGGGCGGTGTGGGTCATAGGTGGAAAACCCGAGGTCGGGAAAATCCTCATCGCCATGGACCCCTCCGAGGGGGCGATGCGCGCTGCAGACTTTGCAGCACGCACCCTCGACGGATCCGCCCGGGAGATTTGCCTGGTTCACGTGGTTCGAGGAGTGACAGTGTGCACGGAGGGATTGGAGGACCTTTTTCCAGAGGATTATCAGAGGGAACTCCTTGATGAAGCCAAGGGTGCCATCCAGGGCACCTTTCAGGCAGCGAGAGAACGGTTGATCAAGGCAGGGATCCCGGGCGAGAAGATTTCCACCCGTGTCATTACGGGGGCGACCAGCCGGGCGGGAGCGGTCATGGACCTCGCTCGACAGGGCAACTTCGGGACCATTCTGGTGGGGAGAAGGGGCATCAGCAAGGTGGAGGCTTTCGATATGGGGCGCGTTACGAACAAGTTGACCCAGATGGCCAGGGATCGAGCTCTGTGTATAGTCGGCTGATTCAAGTCCCGCATCATCACGGCATCACCGGGAGGAAAGAACACCCGTAAGGGCGCCGTTGTCGTCCGCTTTACAGACTTTGCAGAAATCGCCGCTCCCAGTGGAGTCGGAACGACAATCCATCCCGGTCGGAACAGGGGAGGTGAACGTGAACAAGGTGGACGCAGAGGAATGGACTCCGGGCCGGATTCTCGATGTTTCGGGGTCCTACTGGAAAACATGCGCACTTCATTGCGGTGTGAAACTGGGGGTTTTCTCCGTCCTCGGCCAAGAACGGATGACCGGCCCCGAGGTTGCCCACAGGCTGGAAACGGATGAGCGGGCAACGGCCATGCTCCTGGATGCCCTGGCCGCCATGAAGCTCCTTGTCAAATCCGGCGACTCCTATGCCAACACTCCCTCGGCATGGTCGCTCCTGTCCAAGGATTCTCCCGACTACCTGGGATACATTCTCCTGCACCACCATCACCTGATGGACTCCTGGTTTCAGCTCGATGCGGCCGTGAAGACGGGACGATCCGTTCGCAGGAGGTCTTCCACCAGTGAGGAACAGTGGAGAGAGGACTTTCTCATGGGCATGTTCAACATGGCCATGAGCATCGCGCCCCGGATCGCCGACGAGGTGGATCTTTCCACCCGTCGGCACCTGCTGGACCTTGGCGGGGGTCCGGGCACTTACGCCATCCATTTCTGCCGAAAGTACCCCGCCTTGAGGGCCACGGTCTACGATCTGCCGACCACTCGGCCCTTCGCCGAGAAGACCATTGCCCGGTTCGGTGTAGCGGATCGCGTGGATTTCCAGGAGGGAGACTACCTCGAAGGAGAGATCGCCGGACGCTACGACGTAGCCTGGCTGTCCCAAATCCTGCACGGGGAAGGCCCCGGCGGCTGCCGTTCCATCATCCGCAAGGCGGTCTCAGCACTCGATCCTGGAGGATGGATCCTGGTACATGAATTCATTCTCGACAATACCAAGGACGGCCCTCTTTTCCCGGCGCTCTTCTCCCTGAACATGCTCCTCCAGACTGCGGACGGCCAAGCCTATTCCGAGGAGGAAATCCGAGTGATGTTGTCCGAGGCGGGAGTCACCCAGATCCGCCGCCTGCCATTCCAGGGACCCAACCAGTCGGGCATCCTTGCGGGGGTGGTTCCTTGAACCGGCCGGCCCGGCTCACTGTGCCTCCCACCCCCCATGGTGAGATCGGTCATCCGTGGATGGTTTTAAGCAGCCACGCCATGTTTTCCCCGAGGATCTTCATGGTGCGCAGACCTTCCTCATCCTTCGAGACTTCGCCCTTTTCCAGGCCCATTCCCATGTTCCAGTAGATGGAGCCGGGAACGATCATTTGGTTGATGAAAAAGAAGTGATTGATGGTGTCGAAGGCATGGATGGCTCCCGATCTTCGTACGGCCACCACCGCAGCTCCGATTTTTCTTCGCAGCATGTAGTCGTTGGCGATCGAGACCAGGCCCGCCCGGTCGATTAAGGCCTTGAGCTCCGCACTGACATCGGCGAAATACGTGGGGGAACCCAGGATGACCGCGTCCGCCGCCAACATTTTCTCGATACATTCGTTGGCAAAATCATCCTGGACGGAACATCGCCGATCCTTGTCGGTGAAGCACTTGTAACAGGCCGTGCAGCCTCGGATCCGCTTTCCGGCCAGTTGGATCAATTCCGTCTCGATTCCTTCCTTCTCGAGTTCCTCGAAGACCGTTCGAATAAGGATGGCCGTATTGCCGTCCTTTCTCGCACTGCCGTTGAATGCCACCGCTTTCATTCCGCATGCTCCTTCCTGTGGGCAAGTAAAACCACAAATCCCCTCTCTCCACTTCTTACCAGAGGATCCCCTGTGATTGCACCCTGTCGGGAATCATTTTCATCTTCCGCCTCGAACAGCTCCCCCGCTTGAGGGAGGTTGAAACGAGTAGTTTCCATTGAAAAACTCGTCCACATACCAGTCGATTTTTCCATCGTCGGAGAGTACCATATCCAACAGGCGGACCGCCCCAAGCAGCCGCCCGATCATGTCGAGTCGCGTGAGAAGTTCCGAACAGGTATATTTTTTGATTTCCCCACGAACCATGTCGCCCTTGAGCATCGTTTTCAACCCCAGTCTCTTGAGAATTTTGGCGATAAGAAGGGCTCTGCGGGAGCGGCGACCGATGTCCGCCGCTCCTCCCTTAAAAGAAAAAGCCACGTAGTTGTCGTTCACACGGGAGCCGCAGTAGGCATCAATGACGGCAAAATGATAGCCCAGGCGGGAATTGAAATTGAAGTACTCGTTGGAGAGCACCACGTAGCTGGGGCCCCCCATGCGATCTTCCATCGCAGGATCTCGAAAGACGGATTCCGCCATGATGGTGGCGAAACCCTTCCAATCGACCCCGACCGCTCCCACCCAGCGAACATCCGGATGGGTCATGCCCCGAAGGAGCGCCTGGAAAGGAATGGAAGTCACCTGTTCCGCGGAGGCCTCCTGGGCGCCTGGGGGAATGTTCAGGCCGCCCTCAAGGTCCACAGCCAGGATCTTCATGGGCAGGGGGGCCTTGATGCGAACCGCAAAGCGCTTGTTTACCTCCAGGCTGTCACTGATGCGAAACATTTCCCGCATGGACATCTCATGAGCAAACCGCACAATGTCGTGTATGGTCTGACACCCATCGGGGCTGAAATTTTCACCCTCCGGATCCGTGAGGTGCAGCACGGCCATCTTCTTCAAGGCAGCGTGACAGGCCCTGTAGGTGGGGCTTCCTTTCATGGGGTTCACCGGCTTTTTGCGCTCGAGAATACTTTCCACCCGCCCACGGAAAACGAAGCAGTTGGTTGCATCCACCGTGATCTCCTCTCCATGGGCAATGAGCTCGGTGGCGTTGCCCGTTCCCACGAGAGTCGGTACTCCGAACTCTCTGGCCACGGAGGCCATGTGCCCCGTGGTGCTGCCCACGTCTGTTACGATGGCCTGAACCCGGCCGAGAATGGCCACGTATCGGGGGGATGTCTGCTTGGCGATGAGAATGGCGCCCTCGGGGACCTTGAGCAGGTTGTGATCCGACGTCAGCAAGTAGGCGCTTCCGCTTGCCTTCCCTCGAGATGCGGTAACTCCCTTGTGAAGAATAATGGGATTGTCCGGAAACCTCCTTCGAAGGGCGTCGAGATCCTTTTCCAACCCGACGACATCTCCCCGGACGGTCTTGAGGTCCACGTTGAGCGGACGCGCCTGGAGCAGAACGATCCGGTTGTGGGAATCCAGGGCCCACTCGATGTCCAAGGGCTGTCCATAGTGCTCCTCGAGCAGGATCCCTGCTTCCGCCAGGGAAAGGAGTTGGTCCGGCTCGAGGCTCGCCTGGTTTCTCAAGGCAACCGGCACTTCCCGTTCCTCGATCCCTCCGGCATCTCCCAAGACCAGCATGGTTTCCTTGGGCACCGTCCATGAAGAGAGAACCTGCCGCCGAGCCTTGTCCACCTCAAAGAAATCCGTGGCGGCGGAACCCTCGACGGCACTCACCCCCAATCCCCATACCCCGTTGACCATGAGAACATCGCGCCCTGGATCGTTGGGATCTCGCGTGTACATGACCCCGCTGGACCTGGCATTCACCATCACCAGGCAGAGAACGCTCATGATGACGTACTCGTCGGGATAACCCCTGCTCCGCCGGTAATAGACAGCCCTCGGGTTGAAGGTACTGGCCACCACCTCCTTGTAGGCCCGCACGAAATCGTCCCGACCCACGCCCAGAACCGACGAGTGCTGGCCGGCAAAGCTCGCCTCGGTATCCTCACAGGTCGCACTGCTGCGGACTGCCATGCGAATGTCCGGGCCCAGTTCCTGGATGAGGGCATCCACTTCGCCCAGGATGGCCCTTTCGAGATCCGGGGGAAGAGGCGCATCGAGGATCTGTTCCTGGATCTTTCGGCTGCACTCGATGAGCTTTTCCGTGTCCTCGACGTCCAACCCTTTCAAAATCCTTTCAGATTCTTGATACAGTCGATTGAAATGCATAAAGTGACTGCAGGCATAGGCCGTCACCGCAAACCCTCTGGGTACGGGCAGATGGACCCGGTTGTATACCTCCCCCAGGTTGGCCGCCTTCCCGCCCACCTCGGCCAGGCGCTCCAGGCTCAATTGCCGTAGTGGCAGGGTAAACCGACTCTTTGCCACGGTCCTCTTCTGCACCAGCTCCTGGAGAACGCTGACGCCAATCCGCTCCACTGCGTCGAAAAGTTGTGGGAACTTGTTGTCGGACAGGGAGTTGAGCTCTTCGGCGATCCGGTTGACATGAGAAAGAAGGATTTCCGTCCGACCGATGATATGCTCGAGGGAAAAAGGCTTGTGACCATAGCAGACCTGTTCGAGCTCGGTCATGGCCTCCAGCGCCTGGTTGTTGGCCGCCAGGAGGTTTTCAAAATGCTGATACTTTTTGCGAAAGGCCGCCTGTTCCGGGGATTCAGCCTCCCGGCCCTTCCCTTTCCAGAAATATTCCAGGACTTTCAGCATGCGATGCCTTTCATCTTCGGGACCTCCCGAGCCTTTCGAGGACCTCCGAGATCTCCCGAAGCCCCAGGTCCACCTCATTGGCAGTGGTGTACCGGCCCACGGAAAAACGTACAGTCCCCACGGCAAACTCGAGGGGAACCTGCATCGCCCGAAGGACGCTCGATACGGCCACGTGGTCGCTGTGGCAGGCGGCTCCCGCGGAAGCCGCCACAGTGGGAAGCTCGGAAAGAAACTCGGTGGCGCTCACTCCTCTAAAACCAGCACTGCAGGTGTTTGGCAGCCGTTTTCGGGGATGGCCGTGGATACAAACCTCGACCGGTGCACCCTTGAGCCCGTTTTCGAATCGATCCCGCATCTCCCGAAGATGCGCCTCGTACCGAGGCAGGTTTTCCGAAACCATGGCAGACGCTTCTCCCAGTCCGACAATCTGGGCCACATTCTCGGTTCCAGCCCGCCGATCCCTTTCGTGGTCGGCCCCATGAATCAGCTTCTCCAGCGAAAGGCCCGATCGGATGTAGAGGGCTCCAATCCCCTTGGGAGCGTAGAGCTTGTGTCCAGCCACGGAAAGCAGATCCACCCCCAGCTCGTTCACCCGCACAGGGATCTTCCCCACAGACTGTGCCGCGTCCGTGTGGACGGGAATTCCCCGACGGTGTGCCAGTCGAACAATCTGTTCCAGGGGCTGGATCGTTCCGACTTCGTTGTTGGCGTGCATGACGGAGATGAGGATCGTTCGAGGGGTGATGGCTTCCTCGACGGTCCCGGGGTCCACCAGTCCGTTGCGATCCACGGCGAGGAAGGTCGTCTCGAAGCCTTCCGACTCCAGGTAGCGACACACTTCTGTCACGGCAGGGTGTTCGATGGCCGAAGTGATGATATGACACCCCCGCCCGCGATGGGCGCGGGCAATCCCCTTGATGGCGTAGTTGTTGGATTCCGAACCTCCGCTGGTAAAGACGACCTCATCCTCTCCGCATCCCAACATTTCCGCCACCTGTCCTCGTGCCTTGTCCACGGCCTTCCTGGCCGTACGGCCGTAGACATGGGAACTGGACGGATTGCCGAAATGCTCGAAGATATACGGCAGCATGGCTTCCGCCACCCGGCGGTCGATGGGTGTCGTGGCATTGTAGTCCAGGTAGACCGGCTTTCCTTGAAACATCTTCATGGGCTGCCTTTCTTGTCCTTCCGTAGCCTTTTGCCCCTCCAGTCTTTCTAGTCCTCATTCCCCCTGACATTGTGTGGATTTTACCATCGCGTTGTGCAAAAATGAAGAACCGCCGACAATAAACGGGAAAAGGAGGAAAGAGATGACTAGAAGAATTGAAAAGGTTCGAACGGACAGGAACGAAGGACGGCTTGAACAGGATCTCGAAAAGTACCGTCTCAAGGCTTTGGAGTCGGGCGCCAGCGATGCTGCCATTATTCCGGCACGCGAGATTCCCGTGGACGAACGAGTGACCCTCAAATGCCAGATCCCACGATGCTTCGGGTACGGCGCCGGTGCTCACTGCCCTCCCAACACTCTCAAGCCGGCCGAATTACGGGAACACCTCAGAAAATATCGTTGGGCGGTGTTTTTCGTGAAAGATGTTCCTTCCGAGGTCATCGTCCGAGACAAGGCCACCATCAAGGAAAGGGTCGAGGCCTATCGGCAGATATACAGAATTGTGAGCGACATCGAGTCCATGGCCTTCTATGACGGTCACTACCTCGCCTTTGGATTTGGGGCAGGTTCGTGCAGGCACACCTATTGCGGGGAGCACAAGACGTGCGCCGCCCTTCAGGGGGAACGATGCCGCTTTTCCCTGCTGGCCCGCCCCTCCATGGAAGCGGTGGGGATCGACGTCTATCACATGGTTGCCGCCGCCGGCTGGGACATCTACCCCATTGGAAGCGGCGCCAAACCGGATGAAATCCCCAAGGGAACCCTGGCAGGGATCGTTATTGTCCAGTAGCGGTCGTTTGGACCGGCTCGGAAATTCCGGAAACTCCAGCGGCAGCAGAAAGATTCGAAACCGACTGCACCCCATATGCCTCGGAATCAAACCTGGAATTGAGAGCAGCGGAATGCTATGGTGAGCGGCAACCCCCGGAGAAATTCCCATGAGCTGGAAGCTTGCCACCTTCAATGTCAACGGAATCCGTGCCCGTCTGCCCATCGTTCGATCCTGGATCGAAAAGCATCGCCCCGACGTGTTGTGCCTCCAGGAAATCAAGTGCTCGGATCACGAGTTTCCCGTAGAGACATTCCGGGAGGCGGGGTACGAATCCACCGTGAAAGGGCGGAAATCTCACAGCGGGGTCGCCATTCTGAGTCGTGGTCGCCCGTCGGAAACCATGACCCATTTCCAGGAAGAAGCCAGGCTTTTGGCCGCCTCTTTTCATGGAATCTGGGTGGTCAATACCTATGCGCCCCAGGGGCGTGACCCGCAAGATCCGGCTTTCCAGGCCAAGCTCGACTTTTTCAAGGAATTGAAAGCCTGGTTTGCCGCTCACTTCAGACCGGACCAACCCCTGGTCTGGCTCGGCGATATCAACGTGGCCCCGGAGCCCATCGATGTGTATGATCCCAAAAGGCTCGATGGGAAGATCGGTTTTCACCCGCAGGAGCGCAAAGCCCTGGCCGACGTGGTGGCATGGGGCTTCCAGGATGTCTTTCGCATACATCACCCCACAGAAAAGCAGTTCACCTTCTGGGATTACCGCATTCCCTCGAGTCATGCGAAGAACCTCGGCTGGCGTCTGGACCACATCTGGGCAACCCGACCCCTTGCGGAGAATTCCATAGACTGCCGCGTGGACGAGGAACCCCGAACCATGGATCGCCCCAGCGATCACGCGCCCGTTTGGGCGGAATTCCGCGTGAAGAACCAGGAATCGTAGCAGGAGAATCCATGAGAAAACTATCCGCATCCGTTCTTTCGGCGGATTTCGGAAGGCTCGCCTTGGAAGTCCGGGCCGTGGAACTGGCTGGCACGGACTGGATTCATGTGGACGTGATGGACGGCCATTTTGTCCCCAACATCACCATCGGCCCGGCCGCGGTCCAGGCCATTCGCAAGGCCGCCTCCCTCCCCCTGGACGTGCATCTTATGATCGAAAGCCCGGACCGATATCTCGAGGCCTTCGTCGAAGCCGGTGCCGACTGGCTCGGCGTCCATGTCGAGGCCTGCCGACATCTTCACCGCACCGTCCAAAGAATCAAGGAACTGGGAGTGAAGGTGTCGGTGGCGGTCAACCCGGCCACACCGCTGGGTTCCATCGAACCCATTCTGAGCGATGTGGACATGGTTTTGCTCATGACAGTGAACCCCGGCTTCGGGGGGCAGCAGTTCATCCGTTCCGTTCTTCCCAAGATCCGTCAATGTCGCCGGTGGATTGACGACCTGCGGTTGCCGATCCTGCTCGAGGTGGACGGAGGGGTTCACAAGGGTACCATCGATGAACTGGTGGATGCGGGAGTGGATGTGTTTGTGGCGGGCTCCGCAGTGTTCAACGGCAACGACTATGAAGAGAATATCCGGGTCTTGAAGGACCGGATGAACCGCAGGGATCGGCCGGTCTAGAGGCCTTGCCGCCATCCTGAAAGCAATGAAGACTCACCGTTCAGCTTCTCTTGACAAAGACCCCAAGAATTCCCACCGGCTTCACCTCGAGGGTCTTCCGGGTGACAAAGTGGCTTTTCTGCAAGGCTGCTCGCAGTTCTTCGCTGCGAAAACGGTCTTCCTTGGGATGCGGGACAAGGTACCGGGTGAGCAAATTCTGATAGACGAAAGGATAGATTTCCTCGAGGAAGTATGCGCCTCCCGGCCTGAGAACCCGGGCAATCTCCGAGATTGCCGACCTCCAGTCCACCACGTGGTGCAAAAACCCAAAACCGAACACGGCGTCCCAGGATTGGTCCCGGTAGGGGAGTGCCGTTGCATCCCCCACGTAGAGGGAAATCCTTTCTCGTTCTTCGGTGGAAAGGTAGCGATGTGCCCGCCGAATCATGTCGATATCCAGGTCCATGGCGTGGAAGCGACCCGGCTGAAAGGCGTCGAGGATAAGCTTCGCCCCGGCCGCTCTTCCGCACCCGATCTCGAGGATCGCGGAGCCGCTCTCAATCGACATGGCCCGCTTCATCCAACCGATCTCGAAGCGCTGTTGAACCACTCGAGCCGGGGTATTCACCACCCATCGTTCGGCCCAATTCAGCTTCATCCCGAAATCTTCATCCTTTTTTGATCCCCAGGTGAACAACGGCGATTCCATTGGTGAATCTTCGATAGGTGACCCGGGAAAAGCCGATGTCTTCGAGCAGGGATTTCAGCCGATCGGGATTTGGGAAAAGGCGGATGGATTCTGTGAGATAGGTGTAGGCATGTCGGCTCCCGGCAAGGATCTCTCCCAGAAAGGGCATGAGGTGAAAGGAATAGAAATCGTAGAGAGAGCGGAACCAAGGTGGGGCAGGTTCGGAAAATTCCAGGCACATGAACTTCCCGCCCGGCCGAAGCACCCGGTGCATCTCTTGAAAACCGCGCTCCATGTGGGTGAGATTTCGAATGCCGAACCCTACCATGGCTGCATCGAAGGAATCATTTTTGAAGGCGATGCTCTCGGCGTCCCCCTGAACATAGGCAATGTTGCGGGCATAGGGGGATGAGGCCCCCTTAAGCCGGCCGCTCCGCATCATGGCCCAGTTGATGTCGTAGAGCACTACGCACCCTGAGTCGCCGGTCTCTCTTGCTGCCAGAAGAGAAAGATCCCCTGTCCCTCCGCATACATCCAAAACCCGGTCTCCTTTTCGAAGATCCACGAGGCGGACGGCCAAGCGTTTCCAGATGTGGTGAGTGCCGAAACTCAGCAGGGTGTTCATGAAATCGTACCGGGCTGCCACCGCATTGAAATGGCGCCGGACCCGGTTCACCTTCTCCCCCTCGGGCACAGAGAAACACCCGAAGAAAGCCCCCCCTTCTTCGGACGAAGCTTTGTCCGAAAGGACGGACCCGGGAGAGCCGGGGACTCCCCGCATGGGGACTCGATGCTCGATCATGCCTGGGCGGGCTTCACCACGACCCCGGCGCGGATGCAGCGGGTGCATGCCCGAACCCTGCGAACGGACCCATCTTGATGCAGGTGGCGGACCTGTTGGAGATTGGGGTACCAAACGCGCCTGGTTTTGTTGTTGGCGTGGCTCACGTTGTTTCCCACGTGCGGCGTCTTCCCGCAGAATTCACACTTTCGACTCATGTTCTTGACATTCCTTTCCGTCCCGAGATGAATGGAGAAATCACGGCGGGCACGGTTGCCCTGGAAATTTCGCCGCTTCGGCAAGGGAACCTTCTATCACAGAGGCCTAATCCCGACAAGGCCAAAACCGGAGGCACACAGGGTGATTGCATCCAATAGCACCGGGCTTTTTTGTGCAAGGGTACCAAGCTACCTTGGTGAATCACATGCCAGGGAGGAGAGCACATGGGGAGAAGAAATGGTAATCTGATCGTTGAGTTTTTTTTGTTATTCCAAGACAAAAGGGGCGGAGATCCGATCAAGTACGATAACCTTCAGTAGTTCCTGAACGATGACTCCATCGAGACCACGGTTTTCAGCCGCGGGAGCAGGCTGTTCCTGCGGGGAGGGGGAGCGTTCGTCGTATTCATCGAGTCCTATGCAAGCTTGATGTGAGGAGGAAAGACTGATGACCGGCCCAAGGGGAAGCTTGGAGAAGGTGCGCTGGTCGGGTCGGATTGCGGCTGTTCAGCCTCGTATCCGGCTGATGAGGTCCTTCGATCAACGCAGCCACAGTTATCTTGGATACGTGCTTCGCATCGATGGGATTTGCGGCAGGGACTCCGGCGAGTTCCTGGTTGCGGTCGGTGAGGGTGCACATGAGAAGCATCGGTTCCAGAGCGGTATGGTAATAGAAGGGCAGTCAATCGCTGTTGATGATCCACGGAAAGAAACGGCGTTGTTCTACAAAACCAGCAGGATCAAAGTCCTCGGGGATGCCGGGGGCGAACCCCCGGCTGGTCCACCGTTTCATGGCGTGCCGCCGGACCTGGAAACTTACCGCAGCCGGGGCCATCGTCGTCTGGATACCCGGACCTACGACGGCAAATGCACAACCTGCATCTGGGGCTGCAGGATGCCGGTGGAAATGATCATCGACCATTGGAATCCATCAAAGAAACAGTACCGGTTCGAAACCTTCTGCTATGGCCCGAAAAGCTGCCCCTTTTACCGTCCAGGGCCCGCTCGGAAAGTCCCTGGGCGCAAAGGCATGTCCTACACCGAGGAAGATTGGGTCGACGAAGACGCCACTGCCCACCGGGGGCTGGATGATTGAGGATTCGCAATTTCCCTCCCCCCTAACCATGTTTCCACTCTCCCAGGGCTACCGCCTCGGTTCAAATAAAATGGCGAAGAATCCGGGAGGGCTCCTTTCTAAACCAGCAAACCCTGCATAAACGGAACTTGGGAATTCAGGTCTTGCCTCGGGAAAGAAAACTCAGCCTCCTATGACAACAGCAGCGCCAGGTCTTCCACCTTCTCGAGGCACATGACCGCCCGGCACAATGCGTTCACCCTTTCCTCCCCTAAGGACTCGAGGGCCAGCAGGCGAAACTTGGACACCAGCAAATCGTCGTCCACGGGGTTTTCGGGGTCGCCCCTGGGGAAATCGGTCCTACCCGAACAGGACCTGCCCGAACGGGTTTCAATCTCGACGGCGGCGCCCCATTTGGCGGGGTGAGCC
>JAGPLX010000012.1 GCA_018053185.1 Syntrophobacteraceae bacterium | reverse complement strand
ACGCTGGGCTCATCCAGCACATAGAGAACATTCACCAGGGCGGACCCCAGGGCTCGGGTGAGATGAACCCGCTGGACCTCCCCTCCGGACAGAGTGCGCGACTGACGGTCCAGGGAAAGATAACCGAGACCGACGGCGTGGAGAAAATCCAGCCGGCTGAGGATCTCCTGAACCAGGAGCTCGGCGGCGGCGTCGGCCGCCCGCTCCGGCCAGGGCTCGGCAAGGAACTGCCGACACTTCTCGATGCTCCAGGAACAGAATTCCCCGATGGTCGCCCCTCGGAGCCGATACAGGAGGGTTTGGGGCTGGTACCTGCTTCCCATGCAGGTCTTGCAGCGTTCGTACGACCGGTACCTGGACAGGTACACACGTACGTGCATCTTGTAGGTCTTGGTTTCAAGCCATTGGAAAAACCCCTGGACCCCGTAGTAATCCTTGGTGCCGAAAAGGATTTTTCTCTTATCCCTCTCACTCAGCTTGGAGAAAGGAATGTCCGAGGGGATGGATTCCCTGCGGCAGAACTCGAGCAGTTCGCGGTATTCTTCCCGATCGGTTCCCCAGGGTTTGACGGCGCCTTCCTCGATGGAAAGCCCAGGGTCCGGGACCACCAGGTTCCAGTCCACGCCGATGGTTCGCCCGAACCCCCGGCACTCGGGACAGGCCCCCAAAGGACTGTTGAAGGAAAAAAGGTTCGGGGAGGGGGGCGGAATATGAATTTCGGGAGTGCAGTGGGCACAACAGAGGCGTGAACTGTACCATCGGACCTCTTCGGGCAGAATGACCACCGCCAGCCGTCCGTTTCCCTCGGTCATGGCCGTGGTGAGAGAGTCCAAGACCCGCTCCTGCGGCACTTTCCCCCAGGATATCCGGTCCAAAACGACCAGGACCTCCTTGCCGCACCACTCCCTGACGGTTGCTTTGTCCAGGGATTCGAGGTCAATGGTTCGACCGGGTACATAGAGGCGGAGGAACCCTCTCGAGACGAGATGCCGGGGCCACGCCGGGGACTTTTCCGTCACATAGGGGAAACAGACGAGGAGCCTGCTTCCCTCGGGCAGGTTCTCGATGTGCCCCTGGATGGTCTGAGGCGTGTCCTGCCGGATCGGACAGCCGCAGTTGGGACAGTGGGGAACCGCCAAGCGGGCGTAGAGCACCTTGAGAAAATCGTTGATTTCCGTAATGGTTCCCACCGTGGACCGGGAGCTCTTCACGGCGGTTCCCGATTCAATGGCGATACTCGGGGGGATCCCCTGGATTAGGTCCGCGTCCGGAGGATCCATGCGTTCGAGGAACTGCCGTGCATAGGGAGAAAATGTCTCCACGTAGCGCCTCTGCCCCTCGGCATACAGGGTATGCAGCGCAAGGCTTGATTTTCCCGAACCGCTCACCCCGGTCACCGCGATCAATCGGTTCAGGGGAATGTCCAGATTCAGGTTTTTGAGATTGTGCTGGCGGACACCGCGCAGGCGGATGAACTTGTCCTCGAGCAAATGTCCTCCTTCCATCCAACAGGACTCATTTCCATGGAGATCGATAAGGCCGACCTTTGATTGTAACGAACCTGTTTGCCCAAATCGAGATCTTGCCACCAGGTTTCATTTCATCGTTTCCTTGATAGAATCGTCTGTACTATACTTCCTTGGATTTGGCGGTCCCATGAAGCCTGGAAGACCATCCCCTCCACCAAGGAAAAACGCGGATCGAAATGAACACCCAAACCCCGATGATGCAGCAGTACCTGGAAATCAAGGCCCGCTACCCGGATGCTCTGCTTCTATATCGCATGGGAGACTTTTACGAGCTGTTCATGGAAGATGCCGTCATTGCTTCGAAAGTCCTCGAAATAGCCCTCACCTCGAGGGACAAACAGGCGGAAAACCCGATCCCCATGTGCGGTGTCCCTTATCATGCGGCGGAAAACTACCTCTCCAGGCTCATCGATGCCGGCTACAAAGTGGCGGTGTGCGACCAGGTGGAAGACCCGAGAAAGGCCAAGGGGCTGGTCCGAAGGGAGGTCACGCGGGTCATCACGCCTGGCCTCGTGCTCGATAGCCGAAACCTCGAAGCCGGTCGGCCGAATTACCTGGCGGCCGTGGCTTTCCGTGCCGACGGAAGCTATCACGGCTTGTCCTACCTTGACATTTCCACGGCCGATTTCAGGGCCATCGAGGTCGATACGGAAGAAATGCTCCTGGAAGAGCTTCTACGGATATCCCCCAGGGAACTCCTCCTCGAGGACGGTGCACAACCGCTGTGGTTGAATCGAATCCTCCAGGTACTGTCTCTCAGGATCACCCGGCTGGACGGCCTGGAATTCGATGAACGCAGGGCCCGGGAGAGGCTCCTGCGACAGCTCAGGGTCCACTCCCTGGACGGATTCGGAATGGAAGGAATGCCCCTGGGGATTCAGGCTGCGGGGGCGATCCTGGCTTACCTCGAGGCCAATTTTCTGGGGACCTGCGAACATATCCGAAAGCTCGTTCCCTACCGTCGTGCCGACTACATGGTGCTGGATGAATCCACGGTGCGAAACCTCGAAATCTTTCAGTCCAACACCTCCCAGGGAAAGAAGGGGTCCCTTTTGGGGGTCCTGGACCGAACCAAAACCCCCATGGGGGCTCGAAAGCTCCGGCACTGGCTGCGATATCCCCTGCTGGACCTGAGGCGGATTCAGGCAAGGCAACAGGCCACGGCGGAACTGGTCGAGCAGGTGTCCTTGCGCAGCCAAATTTTTCAAGAACTGGACCACATAGGGGATATGGAGCGGCTGAACGGACGAAACAGTACGGGGATCTCGACTCCAAGGGACATGGTAGCGCTCAAGCGATCCCTTCAGGTCCTGCCCCGAATCGGGGAACTTCTCCTCCAGTGGCACAGCCGCCCCCACCTATGCCTTCACGGCTCATCCCTCGCTCTTTCTCATGAAAATGCGGGCTATGGTGGAAACGGGCCTCCTCCCGCCGGCAGTACCAAGGATGCGGGCGCTGAACCCATCTCACATGAAGACCGACTCCTGTGCGACCTGGCCCTCCATTGGGACCCCATGTCGGACCTGGCGGATCGGATCGAGAAGACCCTGGTGGACCCTCCTCCTGCCGTTGCGGCGTCCGGCGGAATTATTCGGCCCGGGGTACATCCCGAACTGGACCACTACGTGAGCATCAGCCGGAATGCCAAAAGCTGGATGGCCGAATACGAAGCCGTCGAGCGACAGCGCACGGGGATCGGCTCCCTCAAGGTTCGGTACAACAAAATCTTCGGCTATTACATCGAGGTCTCGAAGGCAAACCTGGCTTCCGTTCCCGACAACTACCATCGGAAACAGACCCTGGTGAATGCGGAGAGGTACGTCACCGAGGAACTGAAGAAATTCGAAACCGAGATCCTGGAGGCAGACGAAAAGCGCCTGGAACTGGAGGGTCGGATTTTCGACGAGCTCCGGCGGTCCATCGCCGCTCAATCCCCACGCATCAGCGCCATGGCCGAACGTGTGGCGACACTGGATTGCCTGGCGACCCTGGCCGACGTCGCTTCCCGAGGCAACTACTGCCGCCCCCGGCTGGATCATGGAGACGAGCTTTTCATCCGGGAGGGACGGCACCCGGTGGTCGAGCATTTCATCCAGGAGGGGAGCTTCGTTCCCAATGACCTGACCCTGGACGACAAAAGCCAACAGGTCCTGATCATCACTGGCCCCAACATGTCGGGCAAGTCCACCATCTTGAGGCAGGCCGCCTTGATCGTTTTGATGGCGCAGATCGGCTCCTTCGTTCCCGCATCGGAGGTCGGAATCGGCGTTGTGGACCGCATTTTCACCAGGATCGGCGCATCCGACGACCTCGTCCGCGGGCGTTCCACCTTCATGGTGGAAATGCAGGAGACGGCCAACATTCTTCATCAGGCCACATCGAGGAGCCTGGTGATCCTCGATGAGATCGGACGGGGAACGAGCACCTTCGACGGGCTGAGCATCGCCTGGGCGGTGGCGGAGTGTTTGCATGATTTTGAGAATAGAGGGATAAAGACGCTTTTTGCCACTCACTACCATGAACTGACCGAACTTGCGCACACCCGCCCCCGGGTGAAGAACTACAATGTGGCGGTGAAGGAGTGGCAGGGCGAGATTCTCTTCTTCCACAAACTGATCCCCGGCGCCGCCAACCGCAGCTACGGGATCCAGGTGGCTCAGCTGGCGGGAATGCCCGAGAAGGTCACTCGAAGGGCCAGGGAGATTCTCAGCCGACTGGAGAAAGGCGAGAGTTCACCGGTTCGGGGAGCCGTGGCTGCCCCGAGGCGGAACCGGGGCCATGGGGATTCGGTCCCCGAGGTAGGGCTCCAGCTTCACATGTTCAGTTCCTCCCTGGAATGGCTGAGAGAGGAGATCCGATTCCTCGATCCCAACCGTTTGACTCCCATGGCCGCTTTGCAGAAGCTTTTCGAAATAAAGGAACGCATGAACGCCTCCGGGCCCGCGTTCAGAGCCCATCCAGGTGATCCGGGACCTCCCGGCGACATCCCTGCAACGAGTGTGGAACCATGAGAACAGGAATACTCCTACTCCTGATCCTCCTCCTGCCGTTTTCCATCCTCGGCTTTTTCACGGAGTCCGCGGCCGATTCCGTCGATTCCCTCTACGAGCAGGCAAGGAAGGAATACCGGGCGGCACTGGCCATGTCCGCGGGGGACCATAAGATCCAGGCGCTGAAACAAGCGGCCGACCAGTTCAGAAAGGTGTCCAGGGAGGACCCTCGGAAGGAGTACCAGGACAAGGTCCAATACCTGATCGGCCAGTGTCATCACCATCTCTACGACTTGACCAAGGACCGTGCTCACATGAAGGTTGCCGTCGATCAGTACAGAACGGTAACCCAGAAGTTCCCCAACAGCTCCCTGGCGGACGATGCCCAGTATCTCCTGGGTGTGGTGTACCTGGATGAGAACCCTTCCCAGGCCTACCTGGAGTTTGCCAAGGTATCCCTCTTCTATCCCAAAGGCGACATGAGGGCCAGGGCACAGCAGAAGGCAGCCCAGCTGCGGGCTTCGCTGGGATGTGACCGGGGAAAAACAGCCGGGATTGAAAAGAAAGGGGACACCCCTTCACTCCCGGCCCCTCAGGGAAAGAAAGTGAGTGTCTCCACGGTTCCCCCTTCGGCGGAGCCCAGCAGTGCCGCGTCCTCGACCGCTTCCCCACGCTCGCAGGCGTCCCCCAGCCCTTGTCCCAATCTGGTTCGTATTGAAAAAATCCAGCACTGGTCCGGAGAAGACTACACGCGGGTAGCTGTGTACACCAGCGGGCCCATCGGATTTGAAGAACATGCCATCCCTGCCGATCCCAAGAATAACCAGCCGGGCAAGATTTATGTCGAACTCAAGGATTGCCTGGTCAGCCCCAAAATGAAGACCCAGATCCGGATCATGGACGCCTTCCTCCAGGAAGTGCGGGCGGAGCAATGCGACGCCTCCCTGGCCCGGGTGGTGCTTGACACCAAGGCCATCGGGAATTACCGCATCTTCACCCTTCCCGATCCCTCGCGTCTCATCATCGACGTTCGGGGAGGAAGGCCGAGATCGCCGGCACCGGTGGTCAAGCAAATCCCAAGGACGCCGGGCGTTTCCTCGCCCAGCCTCGCCAGGCAGCTCGGCCTGGAGGTCAAACGCATCGTTCTTGATCCGGGGCACGGCGGAAAGGACAAGGGAGCCATCAGCCCCAACAACATTTATGAGAAGGACGTTACCCTGGCCATTGCTCTGCAACTGAAAAAGCAGCTCGAAGCCAGAACCGGGTGCGAGGTCGTTCTGACCCGAACCAAAGACCGGTATCTTTCCCTCGAGGAACGAACAGCCATTGCCAACACCAGCAAGGCTGACCTTTTCATCTCGATTCACACCAACGCCCATGCAGATCGGAGCCAACATGGAATCGAGACCTATTTCCTGAACCTGTCCAAAGACAAGGAATCGGCAAGAGTCGCCGCCTTCGAGAACGCCACCTCCACCAAGAAGATCAGTGATCTGGAAGCCATCCTCCACGATCTCATGCTGAACACCAAGATTAACGAGTCATCCCGTCTGGCCTCGGACGTCCACAAGAACCTTGTCATGGAACTCAAACCCAAATATCCCGGCGTACGGGACCTGGGGGTCAAACAGGCACCCTTTTACGTGCTTCTGGGGGCAGAAATGCCATGCGTTCTCATCGAGACGGCATTTCTTACCAACGAACGAGAGGAAAAGCTCCTCAAAGACAAATCGTATCAGCAAACCCTCGCAGCGGGTATCTCCTCGGGAATCGAGGCTTACATCCAGCACATGAAAATTTCCGCCAGGTTGGGAGATGCCTCATGACGCGTCCCGGACTCGAAGAGATCACTCCAGGCACCGTCCTGGAATTTTTCGAAGCCAAACAGGTGCTCTGCGGGGTCTGCCTGGCCGTGAAGAACCAAAGATTCACCATCCTGACCGAGCAGGACAAGGAGATGAACCTGGCCCAGAGTCGCCTCATCCACTGGGGGGGGAGTTCTTTGGACCTGAAACTCGGCCGGGACGACCTCGTTCACCGGTTGGGAGCCGTTGCCGCTCTTCGCAGGAGTTTCATGGAGAGGGTCCAGGTTCAAGAGCTTTGGAGTCTCCTTCAGGAGGAGGAGGAAGGATACGACGCCCGCGAACTGGCGGGTTTTGTCTTCAACCCCCCCGTCACCGCAGACCAGGTGGCTGCTCTCCAACGCGTGCTGCTCGAAGACCGCCTGTTTTTTCAGTTCAAGGACGGCAGGTTCTACGCCCGGTCCAAGGAAAAGGTCGAGCAGAGGCGGTTGGAGCTCGAACGGGAGGAGGAGCGGGAGGCCCAACTCGAACAAGGATCGGCATGGCTGCAGGCACTGTGGAGTCGCAAGCCGCAGCCTTTTTTGCCCGAAATCCTGGAATCCAGGTTCATCGAGATCCTCAAGGACTTCTGCCTTCACGGACAGGAATCCACCCACCTATCCTTTGCCAAGGAATTGTTCAAACGCGCCAATGTTCCCCTCCAACAGAACGCGGCGTTCCGCATACTCGTTCGACTGGGCGTGTGGGATGAAGACGAAAACCTGTTTCTCCACGAACACAACATCACATGCGAGTTTCCGGCGGAAGTCCTGGAGCTTGGCGTACAGGTGGGTTCCGGGGGTCTCGACGCACGGTGGGACCCCGCATCGAGGAGAGACTTGAGGGAACTCCACACCTTCACCGTCGATCACCCTCTCACCCGCGACTATGATGACGCTCTCAGCCTCCGAGTACTCGAGGACGGCTCCTTCGAAGTCGGAGTCCATATCGCCGATGCCGCCGAATTTGTACATAAAGGGGACGCCCTGGACATCGAGGCCCAGGAACGGGCCAGCTCCATTTATCTGCCGGATGCAAAAATCGCCATGCTCCCGACCTCCCTGTCCGAGGGAATCTGCAGTTTGAAGGCCCATGAGGATCGCTTTGCCCTCAGTTTCCTCATTCGCACAGACAGGGAGTGCAACTTCCAGCACCAGGAGATGGTGCCCAGCGTCATTCGCGTTAAGGAACAGCTGACCTACGAAGCGGTGAACGAGCGATGCATGGAGGAGCCGTACCTGCGCATCCTGTACGAGCTGGCCCTCAAGTTCCGAAACCAAAGGATCTCCCAAGGGGCCATTCTCCTGCCTCTGCCGGAGATCCACGTTTATGTGGATTCAGCGGGCATGATCCACCTCCATCGCTACGACAGGGAAACTCCTGGGCAGATCATGGTCTCCGAGTGGATGATCGCCGCCAATTACCTTGCGGCTACCTATCTGGCCGAAAAGGATATGCCGGCGGTCTATCGAAGCCAGGGAGAATCCAGACCGGAAAATGAACCGGTTCAGAGCAGGCATGAGCTGTTTCGAGTCTACCGCCAGCGCAGGCTGTTCTCGCGGGCGGAACTGGACACGGAGCCTCGATCTCACTGCAGCCTCGCCCTGCCCCGCTACACCACCATCACCTCACCCATTCGGAGGTACTCCGACCTGGTTTCCCAGCGCCAGTTAAAACAGGCCCTCGCCGGAGGTGAAAGTCTCTACACACGGGAAGACCTCCAGCAAATCCTCACCCGCTTAAAGACGATGCAGTCCAAGATATTTTACATTCAGCGGAAATGGACTCGGTACTGGCTCCTCAAGTATATCGAGCAGGAAGACCTGCACAGCCAGGAAGCCCTGGTACTGGACCAGAACGACCGGTACGCCCACGTGGTGCTTCCTCAATTCCTCATCGAGGCCGGGGTGCCCTTGCCCGACAAGGTCCGGCTCCAACAGGGAGAAATGGTCCGCATCCGAATCGACCGGGTAAACCCCAGAGAGGACATTCTTCGCGTGCAGCTTGCCGAACCTACGTCCAGGCCGCATCCGGGATGAAGGCCGCTCGGCATGGCTCGGAGGGGTTTCGGGGCGCAATGGCCCTCTCGGTCTTTCCCTGATCTCCTGGAGGCAACCCGTTATGCTGTTCCCAGACATTGGAGGCAAAGTTCCGCCAAGCTGGGCTAGCAGCCTGTATCCGTTACTCCCGCTTCCGCGAACGTCTTGATTTCCACGAGCACTTTGGCCGAGGCCTCGACGATGTTCATGGCCAGGGCGGCACCTGTCCCTTCTCCCAGCCGCATCCCCAGGTCCAGAATGGGGGCCGTGTCGAGCAGCTCGATCATGGTTTGATGGCCAACTTCCGCACTCTGGTGGGATATCAGCAGATAGTCTCGGGCATGGGGAGCCAAGCGGCAGGCCACCAGGGCTCCGGCTGTGGCAATGAAGCCGTCACAGATCAAAGGCGCCCGGACGCTGGCTGCCCCGAGGAGTGCACCGGCCAAACCCGCGATCTCGTACCCTCCCACTTTGTGCAACACGTCCAGGGCATCATCCGGGTTCGGCCGGTTCACCTCGAGGGCTTGACCGATGAGGCGGATCTTCTGTTCGAGGGTGGCATCGTCGATGCCTGTTCCCCTACCGGTCAGCTCTGCCACGGGCTTTCCGCTGAACGCAGCTACAATGGCCGTGGATGGAGTCGTGTTGCCGATTCCCATGTCTCCCGTCCCAAAGATTCTAAAACCCTCATTTCGGTAGGCCTGCCTCACCAGGTCAGCTCCCAAGAGGAGCCCGCAAACCGCCATCTCCCGCGTCATGGCCGCTTCCCGGCTGATGTTTCGAGTCCCCTTCCCGATTTTGCGATGAAGGATCGGCCAGTCGGCGGGGAGATCCGCCGCCACCCCGCAGTCCACCACCCGGACCTCCGCTCCCACATGGCGGGCCAGGACGTTGATGGACGCCCATCCCTGGATGAAACTGTAAACCATTTGTGCCGTGACTTCCTGGGGATAGGCGCTGACTCCCTCGAGGGCGATGCCATGGTCCCCCGCCATGGTAAAGATGAGCTTCCTTGAAAGATCGGGGCTCAGGGTCCGGTAGATCCCCGCAAGTCGCGCCGCCATTGCCTCGAGCTCTCCCAGGGACCCTCTGGGCCGAATCTGGGAACGGAGCCGCTCCCAGGCCTTATCCTGAAATTCCTTATCCGCGGGCTGAATGAGCCGGATCAGTTCATCCAGAGGTTCCATATTCCTTCCTCCGAGGGTGGATTCGTGTCCCGCCTGAGCCGAACACGTGTGATCATCGAAAAAAATCCCCCAAACCTCTCCTCGTGGCTTGGGGGATTGCCCGATGGCATCGGCACCGGTGGCAATCGATCTCCTTGGCCTTTCCAAAAAACTACTACTTTTTCACCACCTTCTTCAGAAGTTTGAGGGCTTTCTCGGTTTCCATCACGGGGATCACCTCAGCCACCCCCAAGTCGGTCCAATTGAAGAGGCAAGAAGCCAAGTGGGCTTCATCCTCGGCATCGAAGAGCCGAAACACCCGATGTCCGGAAATGTCGAACCATTCTCCCTTGACCGCAACCCCGGGGATCTTTTCCTTTCCCCCCAAGCTCCTCTCGATTACCAGGTTTCGATCTTCGGGAGCGTAACTGAAAATGGCCATGAAAAGCATGACTGCCTCCTTTGTTGGACTCCATGAATGCAAACCCTCGGCCGGACCCCTATCCAAGCTTCGAGAAGGTCCCACCGGGAACCCACAGGCGATCTCTCCGTGAAAACCTCGGATGCGCCGTCGCTCCTGGTCTCATTCCGAGGGTGCCAAAACGTACAGTTCGCCACGATGTGAATCGTTCGGCTCCGCGTTGAGGGGACTCCATTGAACGCAATTCTTCATAGCACCATATGGAACCCTCTGTCAAAACCCTAGGTGGAGCTCTCCGGAGCGGGTTTCGAGGACAATTCAGAGATTCCCGGAGAGGTGACCTCAGCGGCCGAAACGTCTACAAGAGTGCGCAGAGCTCATTCTAAACTTATTATGGCTGGATGTTGAGAATTCAATAAGCCAGCCTCCTCATTTCTTCCGGAAATTGCCGAGGACACATCGATGTTTTCCGCGTCACGAGGACATGAAGTGGAGAGACAGACCCGACTGAATGGACGCCATCCGTCCTGTTCCTTCCTCCTCCGCCTGCTTTCCCCGGGAATTCGGAGCACCCACGCACGATCTTTGACACCATGCCCGTCCTCCCTCCTCTTCCATGCCCCTTTTTCCGAAACTTGCCCATTCTGCCGTCACTTCATGAGCCGTAGGCAAAATACACCCTTGCACAAAATGAAAAATTTCACTATAATGGCGCTTGTTTCGGATAGTTCAAGGGGTTTGATTGTTCCAATTCGGGAAATTCCGAAAGGAGGTGACACAGGGAAATGAAAGGAGGAAAGTGGATCAGCAGTTTTATGGCGGTAGCCGTATTCGTTTTCATCGCTACCTTCGCGGTGATTGCTGCGGAACAGAAGGCGCCCGATGAGATCGTGATCAAGGCTGACCTCTGGCCGACTCCTACCAAGGGACCCGTGAAGTTCACTCACAAGAAGCACGCCGAGGATTACAAGATCGCCTGCGCGGACTGCCATCACGTGTACAAAGACGGCAAGAACGTGTGGAAACAAGGGGATCAGGTGGACCGGTGCGAGAAGTGTCACACGGAACCCACTGTTCAAGGGGAGAAGAAGCTTCCCCCGGATCAGCAAAAGCTGAATCTCAAGATCGCCTTCCACGAAAACTGTCAGGGTTGCCACCAGAAGCTGAAAAAGGAAAAGGCCGACACCAAGGCTCCGGTAACCTGCACCGGTTGTCATCCGGCCGAGAAGAAGGAGTAGTCTTGCCGGCGGGATGAAAGCAATACGACCCTCGCCCGACAACACTTCAAAAGGAAGGCTTTCGGATCCCCCGCAACCCTGTCCACGTCTGGGGCGCGGGGGATTTTTCGTTCGCGTGCCACCACTTCCTCCTGGTACTGGTGCGGCAGCGACTGAACGAGGCGGGTCCCACGCCACGGGCGCTTTATGTCTGGAAAAAGGAAAGCCACGGACCCTCCTCTGTCCAGGAGGTCGTGGCTTTCAAAAACTGGCAGTGGGATGAGGTGGAGCCGATTACACCTCTTCTACCGTGATTGCATTCTGTTCACACACTTCCACGCAGCTCTCGCAGCCAAGGCATTCTTCCTCATTAACGGGTTCCGCCTTGCCGTCGACGATTTCATACACATCCACTGGGCATACATCCACACATTCCGCATCGCCGGTGCACTTGTCCTTGTCAACGGTAACCTTAAACATCTTCTTTCCTCCATTTTCACATGAACTGGATAAATTGGCTCTCCGCTATGCCCTTACCGAGGGGTACCCAAGTCCTCCCCATTTAGCCGCACAAATTCACATCTTGGTAATCCCATCCATTCGGATTGTCAAGCTCTATTCGGTATTGTCAAACCGATGTTTGCTGGTTCCTGTTCGAGGCCGAGGAACTGCACACAAAGCGTTAGAATGCGAGCGATGGATTATTGTTGCATGAGGAATTCATTCGGCGAAGAGCCGTGGGCATCACGCCTCCCATCTTTCTCACGACTCCCACCGCTCCCTCCAACCCAAAATCCCGGAACTCGTAATGAGATCACACAGAGAAGGACTCTGGGAGCTGTCCCCTTGAAGGGGGGACAGCTCCATGGTGATGGTCCCTTGCATCAGGGCTGCAGCCGTTGAGGCATCTTCCGACCCCGTCAACCGGTGGATACGCTTTCGGCGGCGGAGAAAACCTACACACAGCCGGTCGGCTTGGGCAGCCCCGCCATCTTGCAAGCTCCCTTGCCCGGTCCCGAGGGGAACAGCTCGTAGATGTGCTTGAGCTTGTAGCCGGTGACCTTGGTGAGAATCCGAACCATGGGAGCAATCCCATGCTTCTTGTAGTAATCCTGGAGAACGTGAATGACTTTCCAGTGCTCTTCCGTCAGTTCAGTGATTCCTTCCGAGCTCTTCACATACTCTACCCATTCGGGACACCACTGATCAAAGCTGGCGATGAAACCATCTTCATCCACCTCAAACGCTTTCCCCTTGAACTCGACTTGTGCCATGGACACTTCCTCCTTCTATGGTGATGTTGAATATTCACAGGCTCCGGAAAGCCTCATGTCCGGATCGACACCGCGATCCACCGATCCGTTCATCCTTTCGGTTTGGTACCCTCGGGCAGCCCGCACCACGCCAACTGCCCATGAATCGTTGCCAACTGCGTGGATGTGCGAGTAACTCGCCAGTACGTTCTTATAGCACAGTCCATCCCAGCCTGTCACTATCCCATGTCCCCTTTTGAGCCGAAAAACGAATGAGGCCGAGGGGTTCGATCCCATGAGAACACGGGAATAATGAAACTCGTGACCCTTGAAGTTCATCCCTTCCGCGAAATATGGATTGGGGTTCACACACTCCATGACCGTGTAGCCGTGCCCCTGGGGCTTCTTCTCCAATGCCACCGGATAGGGGAAGGTTCCCACCATGGGAAACGACCGTCCATCGAAAGAGATCTCCCGACACAGGAACATCAAGCCGCCGCATTCCGCATAAACCGGGAGTCCTTCCTCGATCCGACGCCGCATCGAGCTTCGAAACACTTCGTTGTCGGCAAGAACCTTGAGATGAGTTTCTGGAAAGCCTCCGCCGATGTACAATCCATCCACAGGCGGGAGAGGCTGATGGGCAAAGCTGGATATTTCCATAAGAGCGGCCCCCTTCTCTCGGAGAGCTTCCAGATTTTCCGGGTAGTAGAACTGAAATGCAGCGTCTCGAACCACTCCAATGACAACAGGCCTGTCCATGGTTCGGGACCTGTCGGTTCGGGCCTCTCCCGCGAGCCCGCCCAGAGGCTTCACAGCTCTCGCCACATCCAGAAGGGCCTGCAGGTCGAGGCGTTCGGCTGTTTTTTGTGCAACATAGTTCAATGCTTCCAGGATGTTGTGGGACTCCTGGGGAGGAACCAGGCCCATGTGACGCTCGGGGAACAGGTTCCCCGGATCTTTGGGCACAACCCCCAAAACGGGGATCCCACAAGCATCCTCGATGGATCCGCGCAGGACATGTTCATGCCGTTTCCCCGCCACATGGTTCAGGATCACCCCTGCAATGGGAACCTCCGGATCCAGATGGCGGCATCCCAGGACCATGGCAGAGGCGGTACGGGTAACCTTTGTGGCGTCCACGAGGAGCACAACGGGCGTTCCCAAAAGCTTGGCCAATTCCGCCGAGGAAAAGCTCCCCCGGCTGTCGACTCCGTCAAACAATCCACGGTTCCCTTCGATGAGGGCCACATCCGCCCGTTGAACGCGCCGGACGAAAGAATTCATCAGGTCGGTGGGTCCCATGAGGAAGGAATCGAGATTATAGCACGGATGGGCGGCGGCCATGGCAAGCCAGCCGGCATCAATGTAGTCCGGACCCTTTTTGAAAGGGACCACCCGAAGCCCCAGGAGGCGGTTCCAGGCAGCCGCCAGTCCCATGGTCACCAGAGTTTTTCCCGATCCGCCTCGAAGGGCGGCAATCATCAACCGCGGCTTTTCGAACACCATTGCACTACTCTTGCTCTACACTCATGAATGCATGGATGCGGGAGGTGAAGGATTTTGACTGCCCTTGGAAACAGCTTTCTCCCGGATGCCGCAAGCCACCTTTGTGGGGAATGCGACCTCCGGGGCAAGGGGTTCAAGAGTACTAGAACTTGAATTGAGTCGTCGTTCTCCAAGTAGTCATGGCCAAACGGTAGTCGTCGATATGCTCATGACGGAACTCCAGGCCCGTCTTCTCGAAAAACCGCTCCCAACCGATGCGGTTGATCCAGTCGCCGATGCGCTCGTAGCGACGGGCACCCTCGGCATAGGCGGTGACGATCTTTCGAACAATCTGGACTGTGGTCGGCCAGCGTGGCGGCTCACTGGGAATGAACGGTACCGCCAGTTTGGAGAACATGGGCGTCGAGATCAGATTAGAGACCTTGCCGCCCACCCAAAGGGCGATGCCGTCAGCTTCTCCGTCGGCGATGGGCATGGCCGGACACATGGTGTAACAGTTACCGCAGAACATGCAGCGGTTATGGTTGATTTCCACGCTTTTGTACTCGCCGACTTTCTTGGGCTTGATGGCTGCCGTGGGGCAGGCGGCGATGACCAGCGGGATTTCGCATACGTTCTGTACGCGATCATGCTCGACAAAGGGCGGCTTTCGATGGACACCCAGGATGGCGATGTCCGAGCAGTGAACAGCACCGCACATGTTCAGGCAGCATGCCAGGGCGATGCGTACCTGTGCGGGGAGCTTGTGGGAGCCGAAGTACTCGAACAGATCGTCCATGACGGACTTGACCACCCCCGAGGCATCGATGGCGGGGGTATGACAGTGGGCCCAACCCTGGGTGTGAACGATGTTGGTGATGCTGTTGCCGGTTCCACCCACGGGGAACCAGTTGCCCCGGCTCTTGAGGTCCTGCTTCAGGGGCTCGAGCTTGGTCTTGTCCGAGACCAGGAATTCGACGTTGTTTCGAGTAGTCCACCGCAGGTAACCACCGCAATACTTGTCGGCAATATCACAGATGTCCCGTATGAGATCCACGCTGATGAGTCGTGCGGTTCCAATCCTCACCGTGTAGAGCTCCGCGCCCGATTCGGCCACGTGCACCAAAACACCCGGCTCCAGGATCTCGTGGTACTTCCACTTTCCGAAGTTTTCCTTGACCACCGGCGGGAAGAACTTGTCGTACTTCGGGGGTCCGATATCCGTGATGCGGTCTTGCATGAGATTGTTGGGATCAAACGGCATGGCTCTACCTCCTAAGCCTGATGTCTTTCGCGGAAGGCCTTGGCATCGCGTTCCCAGCCACCGGGTACTTCCGCCGGATCGTAGAAAATGTAGGGATTGTAGCGCGGCGTATTGACCATTCTAGGATCGGGCGTGAGATCGCAGGCTTTGAGGAACTCACGCATTCCGATTCGCTGGATCATTTCCCCGAGACGCTCTCGGTTCCTGCCGTTTTCCATCCACAGGTCCCACATCTTTTCTACGAATTCATGGAATTCGGAGTATGGAGGCTCCATCTTCAGGAAGGGGATGACCACGCTCGAGAGCTGCGCGCCTTCCAGAATGGGGGCCTTGGCACCCACCAGGATCGTAGCCCCCGTGTCCGTGCCGGGCCTCAGGGCTCGCGGCATGACGCGGATGCAGTGCATACAGCGCGTGCAGTCCTCATCCCAGATCTTCAGGCTCTTTCCATCCCATTCCATGCACCCGGTGGGACAGAGATCGATCACTTCCTTCACGATGTCAAAGTTGGCTCGCTTTCCCCCGGCACCAGCGTGGGGAACCAGCTCCCCCCCCGCGTAAGCACGAACGGCTTCCTGGTCGATGCGGATTTTGTCTCGCCATGTTCCGATAATCGAGCAGTCGGCGCGGGCGATGGCGGCCACGCAGTCACAGGCGCAGCCGGAAGCCTTGAACTTGAACTTGTAGGGAAACATGGGCCGATGGAGGGCGTCCTGGTACCGCATGGTGCAATCGTAGATGAGTTCCTGGGTGTCGATGCAGGCCCATTCACAACGAGACTTACCCAGACAGCCTTCGGGGGTTCGCAGGTTGGAGCCGGAACCGCCCAAGTCCATCCCGAGATCATGAGTGAGGTCATAAAACAAGGGCTCCAGCTGGTCCGTAGTGGTTCCCAGCAAGACGATGTCTCCGGTGGATCCGTGCATGTTGGTGAGGCCACTGCCTCGGGCTTCCCAGAGGTCGCACAACCTGCGGAGGACTTCCGTGGTGTAGAACTTGCTCGCCGGTTGATTCACACGGACGGTATGAAAATGAGCCACCCCCGGGAAAAGATCCGGACGGTCACAGTAACGGCCGATGACTCCTCCGCCATACCCGAGCACACCCACGATTCCGCCGTGCTTCCAGTGCCCTTCCTTGTGCTCATAGGACAACTGCATGAGTCCCAGCCAGTCTTCACACATGGGGTTCCCTTTGGCCGCCATCCTTTTGACGTCGGTCACAAAGCTCGGCCATGGCCCCTTCTCGAGCTCATCAATGAGGGGAGTTGCGTGTTTTAGCGCCATTCCTTTTACCTCCATTGGCCATTCACGGTTGATCAAGTGTATTCACCCTTCTCTTCACACTTCGACAAGGAACGTGTTTTCTCCTCATTCACCTCCTTCAAAAAAAGCTTCAAGGGGACAAGACAAAGCGCTTGCCTTCGGGTTTCGCTGGAAGATTCGGATCGGATCAACGGCAGGAACCGGGGCGGGAAATCAGCTCATACCCTTCTCTTCTTTTTCTACATCCCCTTCGCTGGGAAGCATGTACATGGTCGTGCTTCCGCTGGACCAGTATTTGAGTTTGCCCTCGTTCACCAGTTCGTTGACGATTTTCTTGGCCTGCATCATCTTGAGTTCGGGGACAGCCTTGCACAAGTCATTGAAATAGTGCTTGGTTTTCTTCTGCTGTTTTAACCATTCCATGATGCGTTCCTTGGGATCATCACTCATGTCTTACCTCCTTAGAAGGATCTGCGGCGCATTTTCGACACTGGACCGGGAATCCTGATACACACAAGCGGGGGCTCTAAACGTGAATTCATTCACTTTCCCTCCATAATACGCCCAATATCCTTTGTCAACCAAAAAATCCGACGGGGAGCCCCTTCGAAATCGGGGATGTCCCGGCACAAGATTCGGCCCTCCTCCGTCGCGGGCGCCTGGGTGTTCCCTTGACACAAAGGTCGCCCCTTGTTAAGGATCACAATGCGCGGGATAGAAGGCAATTTCTAACCAGGACCGGTACAGCTTGGCACAACTATGCATCCAGCCACCCAAGCAGCATAAAGGACTGTGCCCGCGAGAGGTGATGCTGAACTTGGCCGTACTGCATTGGTACAAATCCACAGGAGACCAAAGGAATTATGACCAGAGACCCGGACCAGGAATCAGACCTCAACGCCTACATCCAGTTCCTCAAGGAACGCATCTTTTTCGAACCGCAATCGGCCGTCTTCCATTACAACCTCGGGCTGGCCTATACTCGAAAGCGTCTCATCGAGGACGCCATCTCGGAGTTCAAACAGGCCATCGAGTGTGATCCCAATTTGGCCGAGGCTCACGTGAACCTTGGGGGCCTTCTCTTTCGAAAAGGGGACCTGGATGGAGCCATCGAGGCCAACCTCAAGGCACTGTCCCTCAACCCGGAGCTCCCCATGGCCCACAGCAATCTGGCACTTGTCTACATGCAGAAGGGCGAATACCAACACTCTATCGCGAGCAGCCTGCGCGCCGTCGAGCTCAATCCCCGGCTGATCCACGCATACAACAACCTCGCCGTGGGATACCTCCACCTTGAACAGCCCGAGCCAAGCATTCAGGCGTCCCTGAAGATCCTCGAGATCGATGGACGGTTTGCCCCGGCGCATTTCACTCTTGCTGTGGGATATCGCATGTTGGGTCAAATGGACCTGGCACGAAAATCCCTTCAAACGGCCAAGGAGCTGGGGTATCCTGTGGACTCGGAGACTGAAGCCGAATTCCAGGACCGGGCATGAACGGAATGGGATCGGCAACCATGGAACCCGACCGGCAGAGGCCCAAGACCGTCGCAAAAGACTCCGTAGTGGTCCTGGAGTATACCGTCCAACTCGGGGACGGATCCTATGTGAAGGGGGACCAGGGTCCAGTTTCCATGAACTTCATCGTCGGCTGCGGCCAGGTGCTTCCCGCCCTCGAGCTTCAACTGACGGGCCTGGAAGAGGGCATGGAAACACGTTTCGTTATTCCGGCCGCCAAGGCTTTTGGAGAATACAATCCAAACCTTGTGGTCCAGAGAGGTTTCGAGGAATTCCCCGAAGGTCGCACTCTGCCGCTGGGCCAATGGGTGGCGGCCGTCAACGAAACCTTCGGCGCTCAATACGGCTACTTTGTGCAATCCAGGGATGACAGTTCGGTCACCCTCGATTTCAACCACCCCCTGGCCGGCAAAGACCTTCATTATCGAGTCCATATCGTCTCCGTGCGCCCGGCCCTGCCCGAGGAACTCCAATACCTCCGGCCCTGCGAGCACGGAGAGCCGACCTGAATGCAGGGGAAAGCCCCGGGATTTTCCGATGAACTGCCGGGTACCTGGTAATTGCCGAGGTGCGACATGAGAATTACCGACGAGATCTTCCAGGTGGGCGGAGATCATTTGAGCTCCCCCGAGGACGCCGCCGTCTATCTCATCAGCTACGGCAACCATGCCGCTCTCATCGATGCCGGCTGTGGGTACGCCCAGTCCCGGATTCTTGCCAACATCCTCCGGTGCGGCGTTTCCTTCTCACAGGTAGAAATCCTGTTTCTTACCCACTGCCACTTCGACCATGCCGGAGGGGCCGAGGCACTCCGAGAAGCCATAGGTTGCCGCATTGCCGCTCATGAGATCGAGGCTCCCTATCTGGAATCGGGGGATGATGAAGTGACCGCTGCCAGCTGGTATGGTTCCACCATGATGCCGGTGCGCATCGATATCAAGCTGAGAGGTCCCCGGCAGACCTTCACTCTGGGGCACGGAACCCTGGAAGCCGTTCACGCTCCGGGTCATTCCCCCGGATCCGTGGTTTACCTGACTGAATCCCAAGGATTGAAGGTCCTTTTCGCCCAGGATGTCCACGGCCCCCTTGACTCGAGCCTGCTGTCCAACTACCGGGACTACCAGGAATCTTTGAGACTACTTCTCTCCCTGGAAGCGGACATCCTTTGTGAGGGTCACTACGGGGTCTATCGAGGGAAGGAAAGGGTGGCGGACTTCATTCGAGGCTTCCTGAGCCTCAATCGCTCCGCCTGAACCTTCATCACCGAAACGCCCGCGCCCCGGTCTCCGCCGCACACATCCGACAAGCTCCCTCTTTCTCGCTTCGTCAACCGCCAACGCTTCGTGGGGGACTCGAAACGATGGGGTGGCGGATCCAGAAACTCGGGCACCGAAGTTGAGGTTCTTTTTCATTGGGATGTTCCCATTTGAGAACTTCCGGTTTCATCATTGAGCCCATCTGGGCGGTCGTCCGGTCGAAGCCCGTGTTCCGTGAACCAGTCCAGGCTGACCCTTAAAGCCATCCGACGGCAATCAGGGTCCAGGAAACGGTGGTCCGCCGTTTCCATGAGTACCAGTCTTCGGGGTTCCCGGACGCGCTGGTAGATTTCGAGGGCTTCTCCCCACGGAACACTCTCATCCTCCTGCCCGTGAACAATGAGAACCTGCGACACCGGCGGGAGTGCCGCCAGTGTGCCGGGAGAACCCATGGAAAAGCCGGGAGGATAGAGGCTCTTCAGGTCTTCTGAATGATCGAGGGCCGCCATTACCCGATGGAGGTCAAAGGGGGCGGCCCAGCAAGCCACGGCACGGACCGGGTGATTCCCGGAAGACGCTTCGAGCAGGGCGATGTAACCCCCAAGGCTGGACCCCAGAAGCCCGACCTTCCCTGAGGACCAGGATTGTCGCGAGACATACTCAAGTACCGCCCGCAGGTCCCGGGTTCTCCCCGAAAGAAGATCCGGCCCGAGGGAAGCCCGGCTCTCACCGCAACCCGCAAAGTCAAAACGAATCACCGCCATGCCCATGCGACTCAGCTCCCCTCCGATGGACACGAACTTGCTGCCGTCTTTGCTGCTCTCGAGACCGTGGCAGCAGACAATCACCGGGGCCGGGCAACGAGCCGGATAGTGAACGACGGCGGGGATCGAACCGGCGGAACTCGGGATTGCGAAACTCACTTCATGGCAGAGTTGTTCCAAAAGGCACCCCCTGTTTGGGACGAACGGCGTACAGGGCAATTTCCTGAACTTCCCCTTCGTTCCGAACTTTGCAGATGGTCTGCTTGAACTCGAAGAACTTGGTTAGTTCCACGAAAAACTGGTTGGCGGGCAAATCGAGGTTCCTGGAAAGGTAAATCATGCCCGTCGGCGCCAACATCCGTCGAAGGAAAGCCACCAGGGCGGGGTAGGTATCCCGGTCGTAGACCACCTCGGAGCCGACGATCATGTCGTAGGACTCACCGGGATCGGGATGATTCCAATCCAGCTTCCGGACGGTCACATTCGGGACCTGGTTCATGAGCACGTGAGCCCGCGCAAAGAGAAGCGCATCCTCGTCCACGTCGCTCATGACCACCTGATGACCGCAAAGGCCTGCGTAGAGGCCCACAATTCCCAGTCCCGCGCCGATCTCGAGGATCTTGCGCCCGGGGGCCACCGGCTGCATCCCCAAAAAGCGAGCCAGAACGAAGCTTGCCTCCCAGACCTTTGCCCAATACGGAAGTTCCTTGGAACTCTTCCCCTGGCATTCGATGAGTTCGGCTACATAGTCCTCGAAATTGCACAACTGCAGGATCTGAAGGACATGGTTCCCGATCTTCAGGGGAGAGACCTCCACGGTGAATTTAGCCCGTATCTGATCCATGATCCGGTCCAGTTCCCACTTGTCCATTTCCATTCCCTTTCCACTCCCTTTCTCAACCATCCACGATCATTCGGGAGAAGCACCCGTTTCCCCCGGAATTCGGCCCTCCGGGGAACGGGGCTCATATTCACCCATTCGGATCTTGAATTTTCGCGCCACAAAAGCCTGGAAGGACTCCATGTACAGGTAGACGACGGGAGTGATGTAGAGGGTGAGGAACTGGGAGAGGAGCAACCCTCCCACCACCGCCAGTCCCAGGGGCCTTCTGGCTTCGGCTCCCGCCCCAAACCCCAGGGCAATGGGCAGCGTTCCCATGAGAGCCGCCATGGTTGTCATCATGATGGGCCTAAACCGGAGGATGCACCCGTCGTAGATAGCATCGGCAGGGTTCTTGCCCTCGTGTCTCTGGGCACTCAAGGCAAAATCGATCATCATGATGGCGTTCTTTTTCACGATCCCGATGAGCATGATGATGCCCACGAAGGCATAGATGCTCAAATCCACCCGAAAGATCAGGAGGGTCACCAGGGCACCCACCCCTGCCGCCGGGAGCCCAGAAAGGATGGTCAACGGGTGGATGAAGCTCTCATACAGAATCCCCAGCACAATGTAAATGACGAGAACCGCCACGATGAGGAGAACCCACAAACCCTTCATGGAAGACTGGAACTGTTGGGCAGTCCCCTGAAAGCTCGTGGTGATGGTTGCCGGAAGGCGCAACTCCCTGACAGCCTTCTCTATCCGACTCACCGCATCTCCCAGGGCCACGCCGGGTCTCAGGTTGAAGGACACGGTGACTGAGGCCAGCTGACCCGTGTGGTTTACCGTCAGGGGGCCCACAGTTTGAGTGAGCCTGGCCACGGTGGAGATAGGAACCAACCGGTCCGAGCTGGACCGCACATAAAGCATCGAGAGGGCGGCGGGAGACATCTGAAACTCCGGCTGGACTTCGAGGATCACCCAGTACTGGTTGGTGGGGGTGTAAATGGTCGAGACCTGGCGGGACCCGTAGGCATTGTATAGAGTGTTTTCAATCTGTTCCGCCGAGACTCCCAGGGCCAGAGCCTTATCCCGGTCGATCTCCACCACCACCTGGGGATTCGTGATCTGAAGATCGCTCGTCACGTCCTGCAGACCGGGCAGACCCCGCAGGATAGACTCCAATCGAGGCGCCCAGGTATACAACTCACCGATCTCGGGGGATTGCAGCGTGTACTGATACAGGCTCTTGGTCAGCCGACCTCCGATCCGGATGGCAGGCGGGTTCTGCAGAAAGGTGTTGATGCCGTAAATGGAAGCCAGCTTTGGGCGGAGCCTTTGGATTACCTCGTCGGCGTTGGCATCTCGCTCGTCCCGAGGCTTGAGGCGAATGGACAGACGCCCCGTGTTTCCGGTCGGGCTCGCCCCTGTGGCTCCCACAGTGGACATGAACGCCTCCACGGCGGGATCTTGTTTGATCACGTCCACCACTTCCATCTGCCGCTCCACCATGGCATCGAAGGAGATCCCCTGGGCCGCCTCGGTGAACCCGAAGATCTGCCCGGTGTCCTGGCTGGGAATGAAGTCTTTGGGAACCACAACGAAGAGGTAGACGGTGACAAACAACAGCCCGAAGGAAAGTACCACGGTCCCTCGCTGATGCCGCAGGACCCATCGAAGACTCCTGTCGTAGCAATGGAGCAGCCCATCAAAAAATCGCTCACTGGCCAGGTACAGCCTCCCGTGTTGTTTTTCGCCGGGGGGGGCCAGGAAGCGGCTGCAGAGCATGGGAGAAAGAGACAGGGATACAAACCCGGAAACCAGGATGGCCACTCCAATGGTCACGGCGAATTCATGGAGCAAGCGACCCAGGATTCCCCCCATGAAGAAAAGGGGAATGAAGACCGCCGCCAGGGACAGGGTCATGGATACAATGGTGAACCCGATTTCCCGGGATCCGTCCAGGGCGGCCTGGAGCCTCCCCTTTCCCATCTCCATGTGGCGCACGATGTTTTCGAGCATGACGATGGCATCGTCCACCACGAACCCCACGCTCAACGTCAGTGCCATCAAGGACAGGTTGTCCAGGCTGTAGCCCAGCAGGTGCATCACGGCGAAAGTCCCCACAATGGACATGGGCAGCGCCAGGCTGGGAATGGTGGTCGCCGACAGGTTCCGCAGGAACATGAAGATCACCAGCACCACGAGGACCATGCTCAAGTACAGGGTGAGCTTCACGTCCTCGATGGAATCGTGAATCGAGATGGAACGGTCGTAGAGGATGTTGAGATCCACGGCGGCAGGCATCTGGGCGCGGAATACGGGCAGAAGGTTCTTGATGGCATCGGCGACTTCGACGGTATTGGTGCCGGGCTGACGCTGGATTGCCAGAATAATGGCCCGCGTTGCTACCCCCTGGTCCACAAACCAGCTCGCGACCTTGTCGTTTTCAACCCCGTCCACCACCTGGCCGACATCTTCGAGACGAACGGGCGAACCGTTCCGGTAGGCCAGGATCAGGGGCCGGTACGCGGCCGCCTCCATCAACTGCCCCGTTGCCTGTACAGTGAAGGCCTGGTGTGTTCCGTACAAGGTCCCCGTGGGTAGATTCACATTGGCCTGAATGATGGATTTTTCGACCTCGTCCAGGCCGATTCTCAGTTTGCTCAGGGTCTCGGGATTGACTCGAACCCGCACGGCGTATTTCTGGGCTCCGAAGACCTGAACCTGGGCCACGCCACTCACCATGGAAATCCGCTGCGCCATGAGGGTCTCGGCGTATTCGTCCACGGCTGACAGGGGTAGGATCTGGGAACTCACTGCCAGGTAAAGGATCGGCTGATCGGCGGGGTTCACTTTTCGAAAGAACGGTGGGCTGGGCATGTCCGAAGGCAGCAGCTTCTGAGCCTTGGAGATGGCCGTCTGAACGTCCTGGGCGGCTCCGTCAATGCTGCGATCCAGGGCAAACTGGAGGGTGATCTGGGTTACCCCGAGGGCACTGGTGGACGTCATGGAGTCCAGGCCGGCGATGGTCGAGAACTCGCGCTCGAGGGGCGTTGCCACCGAGGACGCCATGGTTTCAGGGCTAGATCCGGGAAGATTGGCCGTCACGAGAATAGTCGGGAAATCCACGTTGGGTAGTTCGCTCACCGGGAGTGAACGGTACCCCACGATCCCGAAAAGAAGAATGCTCGTCATGACCAGGGTGGTCATGACGGAACGACGGATAAAGAGTTCCGTAATGTTCATGGGCGATCCAGTCTGAGTTCAGATTGGGCCGGGAAATAAGGATTTGTGCCGGCGGCAGAATTCAGCTTCCACCTCTTGTGGGCACAGCCCTTTGTCCTGTTTGGGAAAACTGGTTGCACCTTCTGTCAAGCTGTACTAGCTCTTCTTCCCGTTGTTTTCCACAATGCTGATCTTGGAACCCGGAGCCAACCGCAGGTGTCCGTCGGTCACCACTTTTTCCCCTGGAGCAACGCCTTTCTCGATGACGATTTCCTGATCGAGAATCCTGCCCACGGTCACAGGACGGTAATCCACGGTGAGATCCGGCTTCACCACAAAAAGGTACTTGCCCCCCTGCCCCGTCTGAACCGCTCGGCTCGGCAAGACCACGGCATTGGGCTGAGTGGCCAGGGTCAGGACAACGTTCACAAATTGACCGGGCCAAAGTTTCTTGTCCTGATTCGAGTACAAGGCCTTCAACTGGATGGTCCCGGTTCCAGGATCGACGGTGTTGTCGACAAAGTCCAGCGCACCCGAGAAGGGTTCTCCCTCATTGCCTGGAATGATACTGGCCACTTCCAGCTTCCCGGCGGCCATGTGCTTCTTCACCTCCGGCAGATCCTTTTCCGGGATGAAAAAGCTGACATGGATGGGGCTGATTTGTTTGATGGTTACCATGGGATTGTCGTTGTCATTGGCCTTGATGAGGTTTCCCTGGTGGACCTTGACTTCCCCCATGGTGCCATCGATGGGAGAGCGAATGGTACAATAGCTGAGCTCGAGTTTTGCCATTTCCACAGCCGCTTCATCGGCCCGAACACTGGCTTCGAGAGCTGCGGCATTGGCGCTGATCTGGTCGTATTGCTCCTCGGGAACATATCCTTTTCGCACGACCGAACCGTAGCGTTCCACCTGTTTCCTGGCATTCGCCAGTTGAGCCCGGTCCCTGGCCAGATGGGCTTCCGCCTGTTTGAGTCTCGCTTCGAAGGGTTTGGGATCGATGGTGAACAACAGGTCCCCCTTCTTGACGTCCTGCCCCTCCTTGAAATGCACCGAGAGGAGCTCTCCCGTGACCTGTGCTCGAATGCTCACGGTGGAATAGGCCTGGACAGTGCCGATGGCCCGAAGTTGCACGGGCACGTCTTTCTGTAAAGCCTCCGTCACCGTCACGGGAACCGCCATTTTCCTGCGCGGGTCCTCCACCTTGGGATTTCCGGCCGCATCCCTCGAGCAACCCGCCGAGACGAAAGCGATCAGAAGGACTCCCAAGGCACAAAACTCAAGGCCACGAACCCTCCAGCCACTCTTACGGGAATTATGTCTCATTCAGAAACCCCTTTCCCACGGATCTCGATTTGTTCGTAGTTCATAAAAAAAACCAGACGGACGATCTCCCATTTCTCGCATCCCATCCCCAGAACACCCTCGTGTATGGAAAGTCTGCCTCCTCTCAAACGGGTGTGATGATTCGGTCACGGGGCACACCCTGCGGAGAATCTGTCTCAGATCGTAAAATTATACCCAGACCTCTTGGGAGCGGAAAGAAAAACCCCACCGGACTGCCCGTTCTCCTTCCACACCTCGCATCGGTCTCCTCCGCCGGGCTGGCCATGCCGATGCGGCAACCCCCGGAACAGACGCTGCCCGGAATTCAGTCACCCAGGATCCATTGCCCACGATAAGTCGATTTTGTCCCATGAGCCGGAGCACGGCGACCTCAGCACCATCGGAAAGTATACTGCGACTTTGCCTTTGGCGACGGCGAGACTCGTCCCCGTCCTGCCGGTGACAGCGCCAAAAAACAGATCACGGTCCTCGAGACCAAACAGCACCGGTCGACGCTCGCCGGGGAATTTTCCCCAGGCGGAACCGCAAAGAAATCCGTCAATCCCGTGGAATTCGAGCTGATCTAGATCGGATCGACATGCCTTTCCATGTCTTTAACGAGACGTTATCCAAATCCCTGCTTTTTCTTCTTTTTGAGCAAGAGTCCGTGTAGACAATCTATTTTCATCTTTCGTCCATATGGAGTAAATATCGGCGATAGAAGATGCCCGGTAATGGAGAGTGGAGACCAGGGGAATAGCTGCCAGGCGAGTATGGAACTGCCGCAGGGTCTTTCCGCCACCAGGCATGAGCGAGGGGATCACACCGAAGACCCTCGAAAAGGTCGCCGATTCCCTTTCGTTTGGAAACGGCGGGAGGCTCCGGGTAGGCCCCTTGTGAAAGGGACAACACGACAGGATTATGCCGCACTCGACCGCTTCCCAAACCGATGCTTCCCGGGGGCTCGATCCGGATTCAGTCGCCGAACTGGTGGAACAGGCCAAGGGAGGCAGCAGGATCGCCCTGGATCATCTGGTGGATTTGTATCATGAGGAGATCTTCCGCATGGTCTTCTATCGAACCCGGTCCAGAATGGATGCAGAAGATCTGACCCAAGACATATTCCTCCTCATGATCAAGCATGTTTCGTCCGTGAAGGACCCAAGGCGTTTTCGGTCGTGGTTGTATCGCGTTGCCGTCAACCGGGTTCGGGATTTCCATCGCAAAAAGCGTTTCCTGGCGATTTTTGGAGTCTACGACTCTGAACCCGCCGAAGAAGTGGGTGATCGTCACATTGAGGCATCCGAGGAGCCTCGGGTGCTCGACCAGCTCATGCAACAGGAGTTTTGGGCCCAGGTAGCCAGGTTTTCCGGTTCCTTGTCACATCTTGAACGAGAGGTCTTTTTTCTGAGATTTGCAGACCAGTTCGGCATCAAGGAGATTTCGCAGATTCTCGGCAAGAGTGAAAGCGCCGTCAAGACCCACCTATACCGAGCGTTGAAGAAATTTAAGGACAATTCGGCTTTTTCAAAACTTCTGCGGGGAGAGAAAGCATGAAGTCCCATGAGGATGGACACCTGAGCGAAGACCGGATCTTGTGGTCTTTCGTCGATGAGGCTGCGCTGCCGACAGCGGACAGAGAGCATCTGTCGGAATGTGCGGAATGCCGATTGGCCGTGGCACAGGTCAGAGACTCCCTGACAGCTTTCACGGAATTCGCACAAAGGGCCTCTCCCAAACCATCCAGAAGGCCCTCTGTCCCGCGGGAAGTACACATCTCTTCCTCGTGGGTTTCCCACTGGCGGGGTCCCTTTCTGACGGGATTCGCCACGGCGACCCTCCTGCTTCTCATCTCGGGGATATTGTTTCAGAGAAATCTCCAGACGGATGGCCTGGCGCGGTTACACGAGGAGATGATCCAGGACCAGATCCTCATTGCCGAGATCGACCGCCTCGAAGAGAACGCCTTGCCGCCCGCTTACCTTGAAATATCCGATGGGAACGATCCTGATTCGGACCTCGAGAACCTAGAGGAAGACAAGGCCCGTTTCGAGGGGCAGGGCAAAAACACCGACACGGTAAGAAGATTTCAGCGGGAGTGGAAAAAACGGTCATGAGGCGAAGAGCGATCCGATTTCTCGCCGTGTTGCTTGGAGTTTGCTTGCCCGCTGTTTCTTTTGGACAGGAGATCTATCCGGGTAGATGGTGGCATGTCCCCCCACTTCGAGATAAGCTCCAGTTGACCGACAAGGAAAGGCGCCAGCTGGACGGTCTCTACGACGATAATCGGCGAAGACTGGTGGAGCTCAAAGAGGAGCTGAAACGGGAACAGGCCGAATTGAGGGATCTGCTCGAATTTGAACCCCTCAAGGAGCAATCCGTGATGGCTCAGGCCCGGAGGCTCGAGGCCGTTCGGTCGGACTTGGCCCTGGAAAGGTTGCGTTATGTTCTGGACGTGAGAAAAATCCTTGGCCCCGAAAGATTTCAACAACTGAAACGACTCTACCGCAGTTCCCCCCAGATCAGGGTTCCTGCCTACCCGGGCAGGCCCCTTCCTAAGAAGCGCCCCTGGTATGACATCGAGTGAAGCCGTTGGGACGACGGCTCCCCCTGCAAAGAGTTCCGGTCCCCGGTCATTCTGCCTTACGGCTTTCCGGGAAAGGGGGTCGGCTCCGCGGAGGGGAGCCGACACGGTTTTCAGCATGCGGGTTCCAGGTAGAAGGTCACTGGCATGCCAGGGACCAGTTCGATGGGAGAGTGGACCGGGGTCACCACGACGCGGCAACGAGAGCTTTGGGGAGACTCGCCCGTGCCGCTCTCCTCTCTCGTACCGACCAACTCGACCCTGGAAACCTCCCCGTCGATTTGGACTCCGGGATGGGCATCAGGGATCGCCCGCACCTTCCGCCCTACGTGAGCACCTGCCGTCAGGGAAAGGTCCGCTTCCGCATGGAGCCAGAGTGTGCTGTGATCGGCCACCCACAGGAGGACCTGGTCCATTTGAACCTTGTCCCCCGGCTGCACCATTCGCCGGATCACGGACCCATGCACGGGGCTGTGCACCGGAAAAGTCCGATCAACCGAGACAAGCGCCTGCCGGATGGTTTGGAAGCCCCCGAGAATCTGGTCGAGGACCTTCTTACACTTTTGCTGCGGACTCGGTCCCATCTCCGGACCGATCTCCGCATCAAGCGATCTTTGATAAAACTTCACCTCGGCCCTGGCTTCTTTCACGCGCCGGCGGGCCAGATCCAGGGCGGTCATCCCGCTCGATGATTCTTCCACCGTCGAAGGGTTGCTCTCATAGAAGACATAATTGGAATCGCTTCCCTTGGCGATCCGCTGAAGCCGTTTCTCCTCGATGTCCAATCGTTCCTTGGCGTGATCGAGGGCTTCCTTTGTCCAGCCCCACTTCTGGGCTGTGTTTCGTTCCGATGTTTCCAGGTTCCTTTCGGCCTCGAACAACTGCTCCTCGAGGCCACGAGCCTGAGCGAGGATCCCCTCGATCCGAGCATCAAGGTCCTTGTCCTGAATGACGGCGAGAACTCGTCCCTTCTCCACCCGATGATCCACATCCACATTTAGCTCCTGAACCGTGCCGCGGCTGGGGCTTCGAACGGGCACCCTTTCGGACTCGACCTGCCCCCGGAGAACCAGTGGAGGTACTTGGGGTGCAGGACGGCTCTTGGCCCAATACCACCCCGCGGCACCGCCGGCAATCAGGGAAACAAGAACGCCCAACGCCAGAACCGGAAGGAGTGCCGAAAGCGGATCCCTGTTTCTCTTCAGGGAACCGGAACCCATTCCTTCCTGAAGGTGGATGTCGCCACACCCATCGGCCCTCTCGGAGCCTTCTTTCGATTTGGTCATGGAGGTGACTCCAGGTCTTTGATGGGAGGAAAGAGAGTACAACCCCCGAGGCGAACAACACAGCACGCCCTCTTTGCCGCGGGAAGCGTTCAGTATCCGACCCCCGGGGGGGATTCTCAGAACTAGGGTCGATCGGAAGCGGGCGGGGTCTTCCAGACCCATTCGTAGGGATTGGCAGGGGCCTGTTTTTTCCCATAGAGAAAGATGATGCTGATTCTCCGGTTTCGAGGATCCAGCGGATTGTCCCTGATAAGGGGGGCCCTCTCCGCATACCCCACTACTCGACTGATTTTGGCAGGTTGGATGCCGGCCGACTCGAGCTCTTTCTTGGCATTGCAGGCCCGCAGGCTCGACAGTTCCCAGTTCGATATGGGTTCGTTCTTCCCAACGGAGGAATCCGTATGGCCCTCGACCACGATCTCGTTGGGCAGGTTGCGCATGGTGTCGGCAACGATCCTCGTCAGCTTTTTCCCGACTTCCGTGAGTTGAGGACTGCCGGAGAGAAACACAGGGGATTCCGCCCTATCCACAATCTGGATCCGAACCCCGAAATCCGTGGTATCCACGACGACATTTTCCTTAAGACCTTGAGCTTGTTCCAGGATCTGGGACATCACTTTACCCGCGGCATCCTCCAGCTGCAAGAACCCTTCGGTCTTGTTTTCTCCGGTCTCGTAGTACTCCTGCCCCCCCGTCTGGCTGAGGGGGTTCATCCCCCCCTCCTGCATGAAAGACTGCCCTCCGCGTTCGAAAAGGCTGAAGTACTTGAAATAGAGCGCCATGACGGCTCGTTTTTCGGGTGACACCATGGACAGCAGCCACAGGAGAAGAAAAAAGGCCATCATTGCGGTGACGAAATCCGCATAGGCTACCTTCCAGCTGCCACCGTGATGCCCGCCGTGATCCTTTCGTACCTTTTTGACGACGATAATCTTGGGTTTTTCTTCCACTACTTTTTTGCCTGTTTGAGGATGGCCTCAAGTTCAAGAAAAGACGGTTTCAGATTGGCGGGGATGACTCTTCGAGCAAATTCCACCGCTATCTGTGGAGAGGGACTGTTCACAAAGGCAAGGATGGCCACTTTCAGGACATTCAGGTATTCGCGATCCTCACCGGCCATGTGCTCGAGGTTTTTGGCAATAGGACCCACAAAACCGTAGCACATCAACACTCCAAGAAAGGTGCCCACGAGCGCCGCCCCGATGTAATGGCCCAGAACGGCCGGCGGAGAATCGATCTTCCCCATGGTGAGAACGACACCCAGAACGCACGCAACGATCCCCAGTCCGGGGAGGGAATCCGCCACCATGGCAATGGACTTCGAGGGAACGAGTAGTTCCTCGTAATGGGCATCGATTTCATGATCCAACAGGGAAGTCAGCTCATGGGCATCGATGTCCATGATGGTCAAGGTTCGAAGGGTGTCCGTCAAAAAGGCGAGGGAATGGTGATCCTTCAAAAATCCTGGATATTTCTTGAAAATTTCACTCTTCTCCGGATCATCGATGTCCGCCTCGATGGAGACCAAACCTTCTTTTCGAATCTTGAAAAAGATCTCGTTGAGAAGCATCAGGACCTCGAGGTAGTTGTCCCCGGTCTTTGCCTTGCCCCCGAACAACCTGCCGATGCTTGCCATCGTAGCCTTGAACACCTTCACGGGTGAGGCTGTGATGAATCCGCCCAAAGCCGCACCAAAGATAATGAGCGCCTCGGCAGGCTGGTACAGGACGCTCAGGTTGCCGTCCTCCATGAGGTACCCGCCGACAACGGCTCCAAGAACTACAAACATTCCAATCGCCACAAGCATGGGATTCGACTAGAACCTCCGCTGTTTCCTCAGAGTTTCCCTCTGTTTTTCGAATACGAACTTGGCAATTTCTTCTCGGATGTCCTCATCGATCACCGTGAATCTGACGGCGGTTCGGTATTGACCATCCGTTTCCTGTTGCTGTTTGACAACCTCTCCGTACACATAGAACACACAACTCGAGACAGTCGGAAGCATGAAGATGATTTCGATGGTTTTCCCCAGCTCATAGACCTCCCCGGAAGTAAAACCGATTCCACTCCCGCTGATGTTGACCTGTCTGCCTCGGAGGGCCGCGGGATCTCCATTGCTGAAAGTAAGACAATGGAGGATCGCGTCCAGCTTGGAATTCAGGATTCGGAGCGACTCAGCCAGCGAACTGTCCTCGATCTCCGGCAGAGGCTGAAAGATCGTCGGAAAACACTCCCGTGACGTGCGCGAGTGCAGTTCTTCCCTTCGATCATCCGGAACGATCCGTATCTTGAGGGGGATGAATGCGTCGACCCGCGAGTATTCCCTCATGTTCCTCTTGCTTTCGTTCTCCATCACCGCCCCGCTGGTTCATGTCCCGATCTACCAGGTTCGAACGAAACCGAACCCTCATCATGGTATTCGGGTTTCACCCAAGAGACCTTTAGGAAAATCCATGTGCCACACAATTCTCCCCCGGAGGAACCCTTCGAGAGTGGAAATTACCGAGGCGGGAATTGGATGACAGGTGGAGGCACCCCCATCAGGAAATCGTACGATCCTCAAGGAATCTGAGTCTCCCACCCGCCTCCCAGGGATTTGTAGAGAGCCACAAGATTGGTGCAGACTGCCTGCTCGCTCAAAGAGAGTTGTTCCTGGAGCTGAAAGAGGTTCCGTTGAGTCACCAGCACGTTCAGAAAGTCCACCAATCCTTGGGTGTACAGTTCATTGGCGATTTCCACCGCTCTCTGGTTCGCATCCACGGCCTGGGACAGATATCCGCGGGTCACCTGCTCTCTTGAATATGACACGAGGGAGTTTTCGACATCCTCGAGAGAGGTGAGCACAGTTTTTTCATACTGGACCAAGGCCTGCTCCTGGCGTGCATTTTGGACCTGAATGTTGGCCCGGATCCTACCTGCATCGAAAATCGGCCATCGAATGGACGGACCGAAGCTGAATGCCTGGCTGTGGGGCGAAATCAGGTCCGAGGCGTTGTAGCTCTGCCAGCCGGCACTGCCCGTGAGAATGAACCGTGGAAAAAGATCCGCCGTGGCAATCCCAATCCTGGCGGTAGCCGCTGCCAATTGTCGCTCCGCCCGGCGAACATCGGGCCGGCGACGCAGCAAATCAGACGGCAGTCCAATCGGGATCTCCGGAGGGGTGACGGGAAGCTCGACCGCGACGGAGAGCTCGTCGAGCAGCGCCCCAGGCTCCATGCCGAGAAGAACCCCCAGCCGGTGAATAGCTCGCCTGGATGCGGATTCGAATTGAGGAACCCGGGACTCGGTAGAGGAAAGCTGAGCCTCCGCCTGGGCGATTTCCAGCTCACTACTGAGGCCTGCCTGGAACTTGGCTCGTGTCAGCACCAGCGTTTGACGCTGGACCTCGATATTGTCCCTGGCGATAGTGATACGCCGCTGGTTGCCACGCAGATCCAGGTAGTTGACCGCCACTTCCGCCAGCAGGGAAACCACCACGTCCCGCAAATTCTCCTGCGAGGCCTCGAGATCGGCCGTGGCGGCCTCCACCGACCTGCGCGTTCCCCCGAAGATATCCACCTCCCAGCTGGCATCCAAACCCAGCTGAAAAAGATCCTTCCAGGGGGAGGACGAGAAGTTGGACGCATTCTCGCTCGAACGGATGCGTGTATAAGCTCCCGATGCATCGACGGCCGGGTATTCCTCGGCGGTCACGAGGGTGCGCAGGGCACGCGCCTCACGTACCCTTGCCTGGGCAATCTTCAAATCCGTGTTGGATTGAACGGCACGATCCACAAGGGCATTGAGTACCGGATCCTGAAAGGTCTGCCACCATCCGGCGAAATCGGGGTGCTCCCCGGCAACTTTGCTGTCCCCAGGCAACTCACTGAATTGAGCGGGAACCCGAGGAGCGGGTTTCGTGTAGTCGGGGCCGACCATACATCCCGCCAAGACGAGGCTGACCACTCCCCACAGAATCCCCGCGAAAGCAATTCGCCTCCCTCGACCACTTCCCGCCATTTCCGCAATCCCTGACACCCTTTCATTCATCGACATCTTTACGGAACAACCTTCATCCTTTGCTGTTCATGTTCGACCGGGTTCTCGGAAATCGGGAGGGGAAACGAGACCTTATTTCTGCAGGACCTTTTCAAAGATTTTGAGGTCTTCCGCCGACCACAGGCAAAAGATGACCTCCTTCAGCGTCGTCTGTTCGGATTCCAGGAATCTCTGAACGGTGCTCAGCATAATTCGGGCGCAACGGTCTTTGGGAAAGCCGAAAATGCCCGTGCTGACGGCGGGAAACGCGATACTGGTCAGACCCTTCTCCGAGGCCCGCAGCAGGCTGTTCCAAGTGGCCTGTTCCAGCTTGAAATCCTCGTCCCCCTCCCCGTATCTTGGACCGACTGCATGGATCACGTACCGGGCTTTGAGATTGCCGGCATTTGTGACCACCGCCTGTCCCACCGTGGTACCCCCAATTCGATCACACTCCTCCTGGATCGCAGGCCCCCCTTTCATGCGGATAGCCCCGGCCACACCCCCACCCAATACAAGGTGCGCGTTTGCGGCGTTGACGATAGCATCCACGTCCAGTTCCGTCAAATCTCCCTGGATCAAGCGAATCTTTCTGTCCCCGATCATTTTTTCCATGACTGCTCCCCTTGATTCATGACCGTTGTTCCTCGGACATCCAGTACGGCACTGCAGAACTGGAATCCGGCTTCTCCAAGCGGGATAAAGGGCTGTTCCAACGAAAAATGTTAATTTTACCACCTGCACCAGTCTTGCAGATTTTACGACCAAATTCGCCGAAGCCAAAGGGAATAAGGCATGATTCAAAATGAGCGGTCTTTGCCGTTGTATGGCTTCAAAGGACGGGCATAAAGCCCGCCTCCGACGACAGGCGAACCGGTCACGTAGGAGAGGGTTCACCCCGCCCGCCAGGAGCGCAGTTTGATGGGGAATGACCGGCAAGAACCGTTCGGATCGGGTTGATATCGAAGCTCCCGGCAGAGGAGCGGGGTATGTTTACAATGCACCGTTTTTTATGCTATACGGGCACTCGGAAAAACAAAAGTTTTTTAGGCGGTTACTGCATGTCCCATCCCTACCAGGATCACTATTTTCACAAGGCGAAGAAGGAACATTACCTCGCCAGGGCCGTGTACAAGCTGGAAGAGATCCAACTCAAGTACAGGATTCTGAAAAAGGGGGATCGAGTTCTGGACCTGGGGGCTGCACCCGGTTCGTGGATGCAATTCACCGGCATGGTAGTGGGACCCTCCGGCCTGGTGGTCGGAATTGATCTCAAGCCGATCCTCCATGCCTTTCCCAGGCACGTGGTGACCCTGCGGGGAGATGTCTTCGACAAGACCTTACAGGAGGGACTGCGAAACAATTACGGTTTTTTCGACGTGATCTTGAGCGACATGGCACCGTCGACCACCGGCATACGATTTGCCGACAGCGCCCGATCGGCCCTGCTTTTCGAAGAAGCGTTCAAGGTGACCCGAGTTGCACTCAAAACCGGGGGTCACTTCCTGGCCAAAGTTTTTCAAGGATCCGACTTTCACCCCCTTCTTGTTCAGGTGAAGCGGGAGTTTGATCGGGTGAAGGTGGTGAAACCCGGCGCATCCAGAAAATTCAGCAAGGAGATCTACGTTCTTGCCATGGGTTTGAAGGAACGATCGTGAGGAGTTGATGCATGTCAGGACATTCCAAGTGGAGCACCATCAAGCATAAGAAGGGGGCTGCGGACGCCAAACGCGGCAAGATTTTCACCAAGCTCATCAAGGAATTGATGGTTTCCGCCCGCATGGGCGGAGCGGACCCCACCGGCAACCCGCGACTGCGTGCCGCCGTTGCTGCCGCCAGGGCTGAAAACATGCCCAAGGAAAACATCGAGAGGGCCATCAAGAAAGGGGTGGGCGAGTTGGACGGATCCACCTACGAGGAAATGACGTATGAAGGTTACGGCCCCGGAGGGGTGGCCGTCCTGGTGGACATCATGACCGACAATCGAAATCGTGCCGCCAGCGACATTCGGCACATCTTCAGCCGAAACGGCGGCAGTCTCGGAGAGGCCGGCTGCGTGGCGTGGATGTTCAGCAAGAAGGGTTCCCTGGTTTTCAACAAGGACAAGGTCTCGGAGGAGGAGCTCATGGAGGTGGCCCTGGAAGCGGGAGCGGAAGATGTCCGGGATGCGGGGGATCAGTTCGAAGTCATCACGGCCATCGAGGATTTCTCGTCCGTGAAGGCCGCCTTTGATGAGCGGGGAATCGCCTGCGAGCTGGCGGAGATCACCATGATCCCTCAGAGCACGGTGCAGATTGAAGACGAAAAGACCGCCCAGCAGGTGCTCAGGCTCATGGACGCCCTCGAGGATTCCGACGATGTGCAGCACGCCTATGCCAATTTCGACATCCCGGACAGGATCCTGAACCAGTTGGCCTAGCCGGTGCGCCGGGGGAGTGAAAACGGAATGGTTCGAGCCATAGGAATCGACCCTGGATCGCGGTTTACGGGGTACGGCATCATGGAAGGCGACGGCAGCCGGCTCCGGCATGTGGACAACGGCACCATTCGAGTTCCGACTCGATACCGCTTTCCGGATCGCCTGAAGTACATCTACGACCAGCTCTCCCTGATCATCGGGCGGTTTCAACCCGAAAACATGGCTGTGGAAGATGTGTTCTTCGCCAAGAACGTCCAGAGCGCTCTGCGGCTGGGCCAGGCCCGAGGCGCCGCCATGTTGGCCGGAATCAATGCAGGCCTCTCCATCCACGAGTACAGCGCCCTGCAGATCAAACAGGCGGTAGTCGGCTACGGCAGAGCGGGGAAGGACCAGATCGTCCGGATGATCTGCCATCTGTGCCGCCTCAAGGAATCCATGGATCCCAACGCCGCCGACGCCCTGGCCGCAGCCATCTGCCACCTGAACATCCGCTCGTCGAGAGCACGCTGGAATGAAGCGGGCGCACCATGATTGCGTACCTCGAGGGAAAGCTGCGCCATAAATCCCCGGATCATCTCATCCTGGATGTCCATGGGGTGGGCTACCGCGTCCATGTTCCTCTCAGCACTTTTTACGACCTCCCGGATCTTGGACAGACGGCATGCCTTCACATTCACACGTATGTGCGCGAGGACGCGCTTCAACTCTACGGGTTCCGCACCACCGCCGAAAAGGAGATGTTTCTTCATCTCCTTTCGGTCAATGGGGTGGGACCCAAGCTCGCGGTGAGCATTCTGTCCGGAATCACGCCGGATGAACTGCGCATGGTGGTTCTCCGGCAGGAATCCAAGCGGTTGAGAAGCATTCCCGGAGTCGGCCGAAAGATTGCCGAACGACTGATGTTGGAGCTGCGGGATCGCCTCAAGATCAAAGGAGAGGACCTGGAAGAAAGCGTTTATGTACACCCGGACGGAAGCCCCTACACAGATGCCTACTCAGCCCTCCTCAACCTCGGCTACCGCGATCACGAAGCCGCCAAGGCCCTCCAGAAGGCCCAGCAGGGACTCGAATCGGATTACACGCTGGAGAAGCTGCTCAAGGAAGCCCTGCGCATCCTGGCATGAGGGGATCCCCTCCTCACCCGCAGCCCTGGAAGGATAGGAGGATATGGTCGACCGCCTCATCGGACCCCGCCCCCAGGAAGAAGATCTTCCGCTGGAAACCAGCCTGCGTCCCAGGACGCTGGCGGAATACATTGGACAGAGCGCCGTCAAGGAAAACCTGGCGGTCTTCATTGAAGCCGCCAGGCTTCGATCCGAACCCCTGGACCATGTCCTTTTTCATGGGTATCCGGGCCTGGGGAAGACTTCTCTCGCTCTGGTCATCAGTAACGAACTGGGAGTCAATCTGCGCAGCACTTCCGGCCCGGTGATCGAGCGCCCCGGCGACCTGGCCGCCATCCTGACCAACCTCGATCCTCGGGATGTCCTCTTCATTGATGAAATTCATCGCCTCAATCACGTGGTAGAGGAAATCCTTTATCCTGCCATGGAGGACTTCAAGCTGGATATCATCATCGGGCAGGGACCATCGGCCCGGACCATCAAGCTCGATCTACCGCCGTTCACCCTGGTGGGGGCCACTACCCGAGCGGGACTCCTTTCCCCGCCTCTCCGAGACCGATTCGGCGTATCCCTGCGCCTCGAATTCTACAAGGTGGAGGAGCTTCAGACCATTCTCCTTCGGTCTTCCCGGATTCTGGGGGTCCCCATCGAAACGGACGGTGCTCTGGAAATCGCCAAGCGTTCTCGTGGAACTCCACGCATCGCCAATCGCCTCCTGCGCAGGGTGAGGGATTTCGCCGAAGTCCGCGCCGACGGCGTCATCACACGAGCTGTGGCCGACCGGGCACTGAAAATGTTCGACGTGGATGAAAAGGGATTCGATCGCATGGACCGCAACATCCTGCGCACCATCATTGAAAAGTATGGCGGGGGACCCGTGGGTATCGAGACCCTGTCGGCGGCTCTATCAGAGGAAAAGGATACCCTGGAGGACGTGTATGAGCCTTTCCTGATCCAGGAAGGGTACTTGAATAAGACGCCCCGCGGCCGTTTCGCCACTCGTCTCGCCTATGAACACCTGGGGATCAAAGCTCATTCCGGGCAACAGATGCGCCTCTACTGATCCGACCCCATAGCCGGCATCGCGTTTCCGGACCCGGGGAAAAGCCGGAATGTCCCCGGACGCCGTCGGCCACCCGCCCGGGTAAATCCCCGGAGTCCGGGAAACTCGGCACGCCATTCCGGTATGAGATCCCACATGCTGCACCGATGTTCGGTTTCATCGGAGGGATGGGGACGAAGCAGCAGTCCTCCTCTGAAAATGACGAAATCCTGCTTTCGCTGACTTCGAGGGCCGTGCATCCCGATTTCAGCAAGAATCGTAAGGCTGCGACCCCGGTTTTTTCCCCAGGAAGCGAAATGCCAGTACCGTGAGGATTGGTACGACCAGGTTGATGATCATTACGGTAATCATGAGTTTTCCCAGTTGCGAATAGTCTCCCCGGGACACCACAAAGATGGAATTCACGTACTCCGTCCCGAGACTGCTGGCAGAGAGAGCCAGGTTGGTGAAGGCCGCCATGACGGCGAAATAGGTTGCCTTCTGGTCGATGGGTGCCTCCCTGGCAATCCACGCGAGCATGGGGATCATGGCCACCTGCCCCATGGGGGCGTCTGCCATGGTATCAATGATGGCGATGGTGCGTGCGCCAAACCCGAAGACCCTTTCCGTCCACTCGTGCAGCCCGTAGTACATCCCAACGAAGGGTGCAAGCATGACCGTCCCGTAGATGGAGAGGAATACCACCAGGTAGGGAATGGGCCTCCTGGCCATCCAACCTCGGAGAGCAAACATGCCGAGGATGGTCAGAATGGAGGAAATTTGGCGCAGGGTCCCGAAGAATGCTTCGTCAAAACCCAGCACATCTATCTCCCACCAACTCACCCCTGCACCAAAACCGGGCATGGCCCGATAGACAAAGATGATCACGGCGATGGACACGATGTCCCGACGCTTCTCCGGGGGCATGCCTCTAAGGAGCCGGGCCATGAGGTACACGATGACGGCGAGGGAAGTGAGGAAAACTACTTCCTTTTTCATGGGAAGAGCAGAAAGACCCAGGACCACGGAAAGGACCACGAAGAAACCGCCCCCTCCTAAAATGTACGGATCGGGTTTCAAATCCGGACTGTGACTTACCAGCATATCCCGAATCCGATCTTCGGGGATTCCCTCCCGACGCAGGCGTCGAGCTCTCAACCGAGTACTCAAGCTCCCGAAGGTCACTCCCAACACGGAGAGCACCGGGATCACCAGGGACAGCTCGTACATGGTCCGGTAGGAGAACACCTTGGCGAGCCATCCCCCCAGCCCCGCGACCAGAGCGCTTCCACCCACGATGGCAATCCGGCCCAGGGTTTGCATGGTCACATGACGCCGCTGGAGCTCTTTTTCCGGAACGGGCGTGCCGTCCTCCTCAAAGCCGGGGACAGCCTCCACGGTCATGGCATCCGCGACGACATCCTGGAGCACAAAGCCCAGGGGTGAAATCAACACCGACAGGACGTACCATGTATCGGCGGGCATATGCGCGACCATCCAGCTCATATGTCCCGTGAGCCCCACCATGATCAACATGCTCAAAGCCATCAGAGCGGCACCCAGGTAGACAAACAGGGATTTCCATCGCCAGTACAAATCCACCAGATGACCCATGGGCATCTTGAGGGCCCAGGGCAGACCGGCCCAAAACCCCAACCCCGCAAGGAATTCAGCACTCAGTCCCAGCTGTTCTTTCACGAAAAAAGATTCGATGATTCCCGTAAAGCTCGAGACCCCGGCGGCCAGGTACACCATAAGGGGAGGCACGTAACTCCAGCGCATCTCCCGGACAATTCCCAGGAAATCGACCAGGAACCAACGCAGAATCTTGTAGAAGGGATTCGATGAGACTTCCTTCGCGTGGTTCATTGGCATAGTTTCATGAATCCCGGATGGATCGATTGATTTCTTGCGGTCTCACATGGGAGCTTTCTCGTGGGCTTCCTCCCCCCCGGCTACGGCGAAACAGGGCAGAACCATACTTCATGGAAGTTTGGACCGCCAGTTTTTTCTTGTCTTGCGGAATCCCCCGACCTGTACCCTCGATCTGAGGTTCATTTTCCCGGGAAGTGATGGAAGTTGGGAGTTACTCAGAGTACCGGCGCCCGATCTCCGAGGTGGATCGAGTCGCGGCCCTACCCTCAACTTCGGGCCCCAATCCATACTCCCCTCATGCCCTTCCGCCCTCCTGGTTGGACGGCCTGTCCCAAGCTTGATCCGGCCGAGAAGAGTGTTGTAGAGTGCTGGTCGAGGGGTCCATGAACCGGGGCACGAGGTTCGAGAAGACTGGAAAGTAGGATCGGAAGGATGGAAAGGAGAGGCGATGTCCCCACCGCTGCTGCACAAAGGAGCCGAGGATCTGTCCGATTCGGAGCTCATCTCGTGGATTCTCGATAGCTTTCGTCGCACCTTGATTCATTATGGATGCTGGTTCAGAGAGGTCGAGTACCAGCTCGGCATGAAAAACGCCGTGAAAGTCGAGTCCGAGGTAGGAGAGCTTTGGAGCACCCTGATGCTCGAAAGACTCTCGTCCGTCCTGGGCTTTGAAATCGAGGACCACGTTCCCAAGGCTCTCAAAACCATGGGGCGGGAGGATCTGGTCAAGCTGTTGAATGCCGTGTGCGTAAACTGGCTGGCCGAAGATGGAGTATGGTTCCAGGCGGTGGAAAAAAGGTTCGGCATGGATGCGGCCAAAAGATGCAACGATACCTGCTGGTCCCGGTTTTCTCCCTACGAGGCATTGAGAATCAAGGAACTACTGGGACTCCCGGATTTTCCCGGGATCGAAGGGCTCAAGGCGGCCCTGGGTTTCCGTATGTACGCTCGAATCAACAAACAGAGGATGGAAGAAGTCAATGAACACGCGTTCATCTTTCGGATGATCGAGTGCCGGGTTCAGGAGGCCAGGAAACGCAAGGGCCTTCCCGACTATCCGTGCAGGTCCGCGGGAATGGTGGAATATCCCTTCTTCGCTTCCGCCATCGATTCCCGGATCGTGACGGAATGTATCGGGTGCCCTCCGGACGAGCATCCCGAAGAGTGGTATTGCGCCTGGAAATTCTCCCTGAAACCGTGAAGATTGCCTAGTGGACTCGGAGGACCGCCATGCTCCTTTCTTACTCGGCCACGACCTCCCGCAATTTTTTCACCGCCTCTTCAAGCTCGGGAAAGAGCTCGATGCTCAGGGTCAGTCCTTTCTTCGACGGGTGGAATTCTCCGTCGTCTCCCTTGTAATAGATGCGCAGGTCTACATATTGCTTGCCCCGAAAAACCGTCACACCCGCTCTCACCTCTTCCAGTGGGTTTTTGGGGAAGGAATATACCGTTTCATTCTCCGTTTTCATGGTCACCGCCCCTCTGAATGGATGTTACCCTCCCTGCAAACAGCCCGGTCACCGGAAACAGACGCCGATGGCCGGGCCATGCACTCTCAGACAAATCGGCCCAAACATTAAGCATGGCTCGAATGCGGATGCAAGCCCTATTTCGAGCCCATGATCTTCCCCCAAGGGAACAGCCGCTTATGGTGTCAAAGCAGGGCCGGCGGCCAATGTTCCTTGATCGTTTGGTGGAAACATGTTTTTATCCTTTATGAGTAGGAAATCCGGGCACGTCGGATTCCCATCCGCTCTGCTTTTTACAGGTTTTTTTTCTATTCAGCGAGGCACTCCATGGAAGAGCGAATCCGAACTCTGGGAACCTTGCACGCCAAACATTTCACCGTTCAATTGGACACGGTGCGCCTTCGAACGGGGAAGATCACCGAACGGATCAAGGTGGATCACCCGGAAGCCGCCGCGGTAGTCCCCCTTCTCGATGAGCACCGTATCCTCATGGTTCGCCAATGGCGCTATGCCATCGGGCAGGAAACCCTGGAGATTCCGGCCGGCAAGGCGGATCCGGGCGAAAACCTCGAAACCTGTGCCCACCGCGAACTCCTGGAAGAAACCGGGTATGGCGCCGCAAGGCTGTTGCATCTTCTCACCTACTATCCGGCTATCGGATATTCCAATGAAGTGATCCGAATTTACGCGGCCTCCGGCTTGCGGAAGATTTCGGAAAACGGAGACGAAGACGAAATCTCGCGAACGGAGATTGTCCCGTTGGATCAGGTCCGTCGATTGATCCTGAAGGGGGAAATCCGGGACGGAAAGACCGTTTTGGGCATCTCGTTGTTAGGCGTCAACCCAATTCTTTGGAAAGGAAAAACGATATGAGACGAAAATTAAAGTGTTCGTTTTGTGGCAAAGATGATACCCAAGTCGCAAAGCTCGTAGCTGGTGGCAAGAAGAATATATTTGGTTCATCTGCATACATATGCGGCGAATGTGTTTCAATAGCAAATGACATCATTTCAAATCCAGAACCACCGGTACCTGCCGCTGCGGCACAGCAAGCTCGCGGCAACAAAAAGCCAATTCGCGCCGTTGGTTCGTTTACAAAACCCGCTCGTTTACTCATGGCCGCTAAGGCCTGAGGGTGCCGCCTAACAAGGCAAATTAACTCGGACGGCCAAGAGCTACGCTGCGCTCCGCTTTGGCCGCCGGTTATTTGCGGCGTTAGAGGCTGGGCGTGAGCGTGGAGATTTCCCACGGGACTTTTTCGGACGGGAAACAGAACCATGACCAAGGTGCCCATCACACGATCGGGATATGCTCGCCTCCTGCGGGAGTTGATGTACCTTCGTCGTGTGGTGCGTCCCCAGGTAATCGAGGAACTCCAGGAAGCCCGCTGCTATGGCGTGAAGGCGGAGAACCAGCAGTACCTGCTCGCCCGGGAACGGCATGTGGTCCTCCAGAAAAAAATCCGGGACCTGGAAGAAAAACTGTCCCTGTGTGAAGTGGTGGTCGGGCGAAAGTTCTTTTTGAAACAGGCCGAGTTTGGGACGGTCCTGGTCGTTCAGAACATGGAAACCGGGAAACTATACGAGTATCAATTGGTTGGGCCCTTCGAATCCGACGTGGACGACGGGAAGATCTCGGTGGAATCCCCCGTGGGCCGATGCCTCATGGGGCATCGCGAGGGAGAGGAAGTCATCGTGTACACGCCTTCCGGAATACGCATCTACCGTATCCTATCCATCGAGATTTGACGGGAGATCCTCGATCAACCGCCTGATCTGGGCACATTTGCGGAAGTAGGCGCGACACAGGAGCTCGACAAATGTCTTATCCAGGTCTCCATCCGTCTCGATCTTCACGTGGTACAGGGGGGAAAGCTCCGTCAAGGGTTCAAAATCCCGGATCATGGCGGAGAGATGTTCCTCCCTCGCGTCGGACAAGCCCGGAATAGCCTCCCTTTCCCGCAGCCTCCGGCGGATAGTTTCTTCCTTACAGGAACATTCCACGAAAATGAGATTTGTATCCAGATCGTGAGCCAGCCGTGACGCTTCTTCCCGCCATTTTCTGCGGGAGAAGGAAGCGTCCAGGATGGCGGAATGCCCTCCCTTGAGCCGTTCCTGAACAGAGGTCAGCATCCGTCCGTACACCCGCCCGCGCATTTCGGGTCGGTAGATCCCCCTGCCGAAGGGAACCACCTGGGACCTGTCCTGAGTCTCTCCATTCTTGCGCGCCTTCCGGATGAAGTCCGATTGAAAGACGGGGAGATGCAGAGTCCTCGATAGTTCCATGGCCAGGGTGGACTTTCCCGAGGCGGGGAGACCGCAAAGGACCCAGAGGGTGGGCCTTGCGAACTGAAGGGCAAACCGGTAAGCCTGCCGGAAGTAGGCATGGGCCTCTTCCCGGAGGCGCCCGTGCCTATCCTCCGTCACTTCCAGGGAACGAAGGCAGGCAACCTTGACACGAACCATGGCCCGGTACGCGGCGTAGAAATCCAGCAGTGCAAAAAGCTGGGGGTCCCTGGCCTTCCTGGCGTACTCTTTCAAAAAGATCCCGCTTTGGAGTTCATGGCCCCTGTGATCGAGGTCCATGTGGAGAAATGCCAGGTCCACCACTGCATCCCCATAGCGGAAGCGGTCGTTGAACTCGATGCAATCGATGATCTGAATACCCCGGAAGAAGTAGACGTGCTCTGAACGCAAATCCCCATGGCCGTCTCGGATTCGGCCTTCTTGTACGCGGTGAGTGAACATTTCCCGGTGATGTTCAAAAAAGGTACGACTCACCTGTCGCAAAAATTCCCAGGGCTCCGGGTCGAGGAAACCTCCCACAAAGGGTTCCAGCTGTCGAAAGTTCTCTTCCATGTTGAAAAGGATCACTTCGGGGCTTCCGTAAGGGTCGATCTCCGCACTTGCGGCACTGCTTTCAAAGAAGGATGCCAGGAGAGCCCCGAGCTGCCTCATCTGCCGGGGAGAAACCCTGTTCTTTGCCAGGAGACGGGCAAGGCTCACCTCATCGGGCAGCTGTCGCATTTTCACCGCATATTCCACCACTTCCTGCCCGTGCACCAGGGAGAACCCACCCTTGGCGGTCCGGTAGATTTCCACGACCTCTTCGTACACACCCCGACTTAGCCTTCGGTTGAGTTGGATTTCCTGGAAGCAGCAACGCCGCCGTTCCTCCAAGGTGCGAAAGTCCAGAAAGCCGAAGTCTACCGGCTTTTTGAGCTTATAAACCCAGCGTCCCGTGAGGAAGACCGTGGAAATGTGCGTGTCCACCCGCTGAATGGTGGAGACCTCGTGGGGGTAGAAGGCGGGGTCCGACATGGCCCGGCAGATTTCTTCGAGAGATTGGAACGAATCCAGGGGCAGGTCGGTCACGGCATGGTCCGCCAGGTCATTTCTGTCGTTCTATGTGGGCATATGCGCTATGGTTATGGATCGATTCGAAGTTCTCCACATCCACCATAAACCAAAGGACATTGGGATCTTCCTTGAGCTCCCTGGCCACGTCGCGCACAACATCTTCGACAAATTTCGGGTTTTCGAAAGCCTTTTCCGTGACGAACTTCTCGTCCGGGCGCTTGAGCACGGAAAAAACGTCGCAGGAGGCGCAGCATTCCACCAGCTTCACCAAGTCTTCGATCCAGATGAAGCGCTTGGAACGCACCGCCAACCGGACCATTCCCCTCTGGTTGTGAGCACCGAATTCACTGATTTCCTTGGAACAAGGGCATACCGTGGATATGGGGACATTCACCTCCAAAACCAGGTCGCAACCATGATTCCGATCCAGGGAGCCCGACACCCGACAACCGTATTCCATGAGGCCGGGAGTCCCCGTGACGGGGGAGAGTTTCTTTATGAAGTAGGGAAAACATACCTCGAGATGAGCCGATTCCGCCTGAAGCCTCTCCTGCATGGCCTCGAGGATCTTTGAAAATTCGCGAATGTCCAGATGTCCGTGAAAATCGTTCAAAAGCTCGATGAATCGACTCATGTGAGTCCCTTTGAATTCGCGGGGAAGATTCACGTACATGTTCACGGAAGCGATAGTATTTTGAATCCCGTTGGTCTTGTCCATCACCGTGATGGGATACCGAATGTCCTTGACCCCCACTTTGTCCACCCGAATTCTTCGGGGATCGAACTGGTTCTGCACATCGATCATGGGTGTTTCTTCTCTTTACGGATTGGTGGTGCTCCTTTGCTGCATCCGCAACACATTGCGGGCGACTTCCTCGAACCCTTCTTTTGTTGCAGGCTGCACGCTTTCAGCGAAATTCCCCCGAAGATCGGCCTCGATAATCCCCTCGTCGTAAGGGATGAACCCTAAAAATCCGTGGCATGAAAGCTTTTCCAGCAGGAAATCTCGATCCCTTGCCCCACGGATTTTGTTTCCGACCATGCCCAGGCGAGTCAATCCTATGTCGGCCGCAAGATCTTTGATTTTCGAAGCAGTATCCACACTGCGCCAACCGGGCTCCACCACCACGACCAGACAATCCACCGCTTGAGAAGTGGCACGACCGAGATGCTCGATCCCAGCTTCCATGTCCATGACGACCACCTCGTTTCGCCTTAGAATGAGATGCTGCACCAGGTTCTTCAGAAAAGCGCTTTCGGGACAGACACAACCCGTCCCCCCTTTTTTGACGCCCCCCATCACCATCAGGCGGATGCGATCTTCCACGGGCACGGCTAACATCTCCGGAAGATCCTCCACCTTGGGGTTGAGTTTGAAGAACCCTCCGAAAGTACCCGGAATGGACTCCGTGCGCTCCGCGATCAATTCCTTCATTGTCGATATGGGAATCACCTTCGAGGCCATTGGAAAGCCGAGGCCATGGCCGAGGTTGGCGTCCGGATCCGCGTCAATGGCCAGGACACTCTTGCCCCGGCAAGCGAACCATTTTGCCAGGAAGGCCGAAAGGGTCGTTTTTCCCACTCCCCCTTTACCACTGACTGCAATCTTCAATCTTCCGTCTCCAATCTCCCCGCCCTTGGCCCCTCTCCGCCGTCTTCCTTTCAGACCTCTCAGATCGAAGAAGCGGACGGAAAATTCATGTGGAAGGACCTGAAACTTCCAACCGGCGGCTCCCTGCAATCCCTATCAACCGGTAGACCAGCATACCGCTCAAAACTACAATGTCCTCCGCGGGCAGGCGCCGGCGGATGGATGTATCGAAGAGAATCGTCGCCTCGGGAGGCAATTCCTCATCGCCCTCCCAAAGGACGATCTGTATGGTGATGCGAGGCAACACCCGGAAGCTCATCCCCACGTCCCCATTCTCCACGGGAGTCCCTCCCAGGTCGCCGGCACATGCTCGGTACAGTTTTCCGTTCCACCCAAAGGTCGACAGGAACGGATCTCGAGCGCGCCGCTGGAAAGCCTCGAAATAGAAATGCCCGTCGGGAATATCCCGAAAGGTGATGAGCTCATCTCGAACAGGCTCGTCATGGGCGTGCAGAAGATAATGGCACAGGAGAATCTTCTCGGGCAAAGACACTTCTGCGTTCCATCCTTCCCGGATGACCTCGACTCCCTCGCGAACCTGGACCCAATAAGGTGATCCGAAGAACAACACCCTCAACCGGCAGGCACCATCCTCGAGAATTGCCATGTCCGCCCCCGACATCTCGGCTATCCGGGGAAGATCGCCCTTGACCAACTCCTGAGCCGCCAGCCGAAAAGACTCCCTGTAATCGTCAATCCTCGCCACGATCTTAACCTGCTCCGTGAAGGTTGTGCGTACGGCCTGAGGAGGAGAGCACCAGTTTATCAGGGGTTAGTGGATTATAGGGTTGAGAGCTCAGAGAAATCAACTCCCGCTTTCCCGGCATTCCAAGGCGCGGGGTTGTACCGCATCTACACCGTAGGAGGAACCTGTTCCTTGCGGAACGTGTGGTCATGGTTATCGGCAGGATCGGTGCCGGATAATTTCGGCCGGAGGGCCCGCCATGTTCACAAGGCGAGAGTTGACGACAGGGAACGTCCGAGCTGTTCCGAGATAGTCCCAAGGTCCAACCTCACACAAAATGCCTGCCCCCATGGCAGAAGGCATCCTGTAAGGACCTTGCATCCATTTCGACACTCGTTCCCCGGACGGAAAATCCCCCGGCCCTCTCGGGCACGGGGGATTCTTTCCCGCTCAGTGGTTCAGTCTCGAGACAACCTCAGGAGGAAATCTGCTTGAAAAAGTCGTTTCCTTTGTCGTCCACCAGGATGAAGGCCGGGAAGTCCTCCACCTCGATCTTCCAGATGGCTTCCATTCCCAGCTCAGGATACTCGACCACTTCCACCTTCTTGATGTTCTCTTCGGCCAGGAGGGCCGCAGCCCCACCGATGGATCCCAGATAGAACCCACCGTGTTTCTTGCAGGCGTCGGTCACCTGCTGTGATCGATTTCCCTTGGCAATCATGACCAAGGAGCCGCCGTGAGACTGGAACAAATCCACGTAGGAATCCATGCGCCCTGCCGTGGTGGGGCCGAAGGAACCCGACGGTTTGCCTTTGGGAGTCTTCGCGGGACCGGCGTAGTAGACGGGATGGTCCTTGAAGTACTGGGGAAGCCCTTCCCCCTTGTCGATCCGTTCCTTGAGCTTGGCATGGGCGATATCCCGAGCCACAATGATGGTTCCCGTAAGGGACAGCTGAGTGGTCACGGGATACTTGGTGAGTTCGGCAAGAATCTCCTTCATGGGGCGGTTCAGATTGATCTTGACCACTCCATGATCGTGCTTGCCGCGGTATTTTTCCGGAATGAACCGGCCGGGATTGTCCTCGAGCTGCTCGAGCCAGATCCCGTCCTTGTTGATCTTGGCCTTGATGTTTCGGTCCGCGGAACAGGATACCCCCATTCCCACCGGGCAGGAGGCTCCGTGACGAGGCAGGCGAATCACCCGCGCGTCCAGGGCGAAGTATTTCCCCCCGAACTGGGCGCCGTACCCTGCCTTGGCTGCCGCCTTCTCGATCTTCGCTTCCATCTCCAGGTCGCGAAATGCCTGGCCATCCCTGTTTCCCGTCGTGGGAAGGTTATCCAGGTAACCCGTGGAGGCCAGTTTTACTGTTTTCAAACACGTCTCGGCGGAAGTGCCGCCAATGACAAAGGCCAGGTGATAAGGCGGGCAGGCGGCCGTTCCCAGGGTCTTCATCTTTTCTACGAGAAATTTCTCCAGGTTGGCCGGGGTCAGCAGGGCCTTGGTTTCCTGATACAGCATGGTCTTGTTGGCAGACCCGCCTCCTTTGGCCACAAAGAGAAACTTGTATTCCGGTCCGTCCGTGGCATAGATGTCAATTTGTGCCGGCAAGTTGGTCCCCGAGTTGATTTCTTCATACATGGTCAGGGGGATGGTTTGGGAGTAACGCAGATTTTCCTCGGTGTAGGTCTTGAAAACGCCCCTGGAGATCGCCTCCTCGTCTTTTCCGCCTGTCCAGACCTGCTGGCCTTTTTTGCCCACCACCGTGGCCGTCCCGGTGTCCTGACAAAGGGGCAATTCACACTTGGCCGCGATCTCTGCGTTTCGCAGCAAGGCGATGGCAACCCCTCGATCGTTGGGAGAAGCCTCCGGATCGCTGAGAACGGCCGCCAATTTTTCCAGGTGGGCGGGACGCAGCTTGAAGTTCACTTCCCTGAAAGCCTGATTTGCCAGAAAAGCCAGTCCTTCGGGATCCACCTTCAGGACCTCCTGACCGTCGCAGCGGGCCACCGAAACATAATCCTTTGTCAGAAGACGATACTTGGTGTCATCTTTTGCGAGGGGAAAGGGGTCTTGATACTTGAACTCCGGCATGACTCACTCCTTTTCTCAAAGATGTTTCAGATTGGATGCGCAAGCCGCACTGGTACCGGTTGCATGACCATCGATTGAACACTGGAGATCGCACACATGGGTCGGCTGTGGATGGAAGGAAGATTTTTGGGCATCGTATCCGGGTCCGCTAAGAGCGCCAGCGTCCATCACCCCGCTGCGCTCGGCGAGGGGCTTCGAGGCCTGCTTCCCACTCGCAGGCTGCCGAAAACATGAAACGTCGCATTGAACCTTACGATAGATTTAAAGCTTATAAATTTATTTTGCTCCTGTCAAACCTTTTCCCCCGCCCTGCAGACCCTGCGAAACCCTGAAAATTTCTCGATAAGAGGCCCCTTATCCCCGCCTCTCATCTTTTCCTCTCAGGGACCACTGGTTCTACACAACGGATTTTTCTACAGAGCCTCCCCCCGTTCTGCCCCCACAAACAAGGCCCTTTCGAGTGCCCGCGTGAGGATAATTTTCTCCTGCCGGATGATACCCCTTTGTCATTTCCTCAAAACTCTATAGAATCGCGCCGGTCGCTTGTGTGTTTCGTGGAGTGCGGGGAAAATCCCCCTATTGGTCCTCTGGTAAAGGAGGCAACGGCTCATGGAGATTCGGGTCCTTGGTTCTTCCGGCTCAGAAAATCCCGGCATGAACCCGACGGCATTTCTCATCGACGACTTCCTGCTGCTCGATGCCGGAACCGTGTCCCTCGCCCTGGACATCGAGTCTCAGAACAAGATCACCCATATTTTTCTCACCCATGCTCATCTCGACCACATCAAAGCCATCCCTTTCCTGGCGGACAACATTGCGGCAGCCCGTCATTGCCAAAGCAGGATCACCATCCTGAGCGGCAGGGACGTCATTGGGGACCTCAAGCGATATGTCTTCAACAACAAGATCTGGCCTGATTTCACCCTCTTGCCCACCAGCGGCAATCCCATCATGCATTACCAGGCGATCTCCCCCGCGAGATTCACCCAGGTGGGCGACTACCGTGTCTTCGCCACTCGGGTCCATCACGCCGTCCCTGCTTACGGCTATATAATCGCCACCCCTTCCGACGATGCATTGGTATACACAGGGGATACGGGTCCCACGGACCGCATCTGGAAACGGGCCGGGGATTTCAACGTGAAGGCGCTCCTGGTCGAGGTATCCTTTCCCGATGAACTGGCCAAGCTCGCTTTGAACTCGGGGCACCTTACCCCCTCTCTGCTGAAAAAGGAGCTCCGCAAGCTTCCCTTTCTTCCAGAAAACATTTACGTCACGCACTTGAAACCTCATTACCGGCAAGAGATCGAAGCGCAACTGGCTGGACTCGATGGAATTCCTCTGACTGTGCTCTCGGACGACATGAGCTTCTCTTTGTGATGCCCAGCGTAACGGAAACGATTTTGCCTTTCGGGTTCTCGAAGCCAACGGGACTTTATGAGGTGCCGTCATAGGGCACCAAACAGCCCTGCAGAAGAGGATGCCCGATATTCTCCCATTGTCATTCACACAGACTTCAGGTGGAAATCCGGGCATTCCCACCCCCTGGATCTCCGCAGGAACCACGCGGGGCAACGGTCGGTAAAAGGGTCACTCTATTCTGCGAATCTCCACTGAGCGGTGGAATTCGGATGAGGAAAGGAAAGACTGGCAAAAAAGGCTTTTTTAAAACCGGGGGCTCCCCCCATCTCCACCACCTGGATTTTTCGAAGGAGTTCCTCGGCTCTCCGGTGGGTGCGGATGTCGAGGAGCGCCCTGCAAGCGCCCAACCCCGCCGCGTTTCCAATTCCCTCGATGCTCTCCGGGGGCAGCTCCGGAATCAAGCCGATGGTTAGAGCATCTTCGGGATCAATCACGTTTCCGAAGGCACCGGCAAGAAGAATTCGCTCAGGGGCATTGATTCCCGCTGCATCACAAAGGAAGCGGATTCCTGTTGAGACGGCGCCTTTGGCGAACTGAAGATCTCGAACATCCTTCTGATGAAGAACTACGGGCCTTCCTGAAGCGGACTCCCTGGCGGAAGCCAGGACAAACCGGACTCCTTTGGGGGTGGATTGCAGGAATTTGTGCCCCGAATCGACCTCGAATCTCCCATCGGGTCTGAGGACGCCTTCCCGGAGAAGTGCGGCGAGAACCGACACGGCTCCCGATCCGCAGATTCCTCGAGGGCGAATGTGTGGATCCGTCGAACTCCCGATAATCTTCAATCCAGGCTTTGCCCCCTCAAACCATACTCTTTCGATCGCCCCCGGGATGGCAGCCATGCCGCAGGTGAGGGTCGCCCCTTCGAAGGCGGGTCCGGTGGCACAGGATGTGGCCCACAACCCACCCCGGGCGGACAATACCATCTCTCCGTTGGTTCCCAGGTCCAGCAGCAAGGTCGATCGATCGTCGAGTCTTTGTTCCGCCCACAGCCATGCAGCCACCGTGTCCGCCCCTACAAAGGCGGAAGGAAGGGGCAGGGTGTGGACCAGGGCGCCGGGATGAAGGGATAAACCAAGGTCTCTGGCTCGAATTTCAAGACTCGAATGAAAAATAGGGCTATAGGGAGCAACCTCCAACCCCTGGGTCGAAGCTCCCAGCAAGAGATGCACCATGGTGGAGTTTCCGACGACGACTGCGTCCGCCAGGGATTCGGGTGAAAGTTCATGCCTTCGAGACAGGGCGGTGATACAAGCATTGACGGTTTCGCGGGCAAGCGCTTGGAGCTGAGAGGCATTCTCGGGATCCCGGGAGGCCTTGATGCGGCTCATCACGTCCGCGCCGTAAGAGACTTGGGGGTTTCGTGCCGTCTCCACGCCGAGGATTTCCCCGGTCTTGAGATTGCATAGATAGACTGCAATGGTTGTAGTTCCAAGATCCACGGCGACTCCATGCAAGGTGGCGGTGGGAGGGCAAAGACCGATCACCTTGCGGGATGCCGTTACCAGGGCGGCTTGACAACGGGGGGGGAGGCCGTCGGATGACGGATTCGAACCTGCATCTTGAAGAAAACGAGGGTCCACTGCGCGGGGAAGTACGGCAGCCCAGTCGATCTCCCCGGAAAGGTTCAGTTCATCGAGGGCATTTTCCAGACTTTTTCCTTCAGGCAAGAGAACCTTCCGAACATAGGGTACCAGGGGTAAAGGTTTTCCGACTCCAATTCCCAGCCTCTTGTATACCTCCTGGCGATAGATTTCCTCCACAACCTCCAGGACGAGATCTTCCGAAACTTTCTGCCGGCAGGCCAATCGAAAGCCCGCGGCAATTTCCTCCTCACTCAGCCGACCCATTTCCAGTGGGGAGAGAGGGAGGCTCGATGTCCCTTCGACGACCCTGACCTTACATCGGCCGCATTTCCCCTTGCCTCCGCAATCGGCAGAGATGAGAAACCCGGCGGCAAGAAGGACGCTGAGAAGACTTTCCCCTTCCTGGACGGAAATCGGCATTTGGCGACCGACAATGCGGACATTGGGACTCATTCGAACCCTCCTCGTTGACTGACAAAGATAACCACGAGCGGACCGAAAAGGATTTCCAACATACTCAGCCAGCCTGTGAGAAAATACCTGAACTCTTTGAGCCACAACTCGCTGCAGAGATGTTGAGGTCACGAGGTCGCCCCAAGGCCGGTCAAACGAAAACACACGTCAGTATCAGACTGGATGCCGACGTGTTGGAGGCGTTCAAGGCAACGGCTCGTGGTTGGCAAACGCGTATTAACAGAGCCCTGCGGGAATGGCTCAAGGAACAGAGCAAATCGCGAAGTGCCTGAGCCTCTGAGGACCATCGGGTCACAATGTCGGCGGCCATGGGATAGATGACCTCCCGGGTTTTCTCTCCAGCCCGTAGTTTGGGCCTCCTGCCTTTCGGACACCGGCAACCAGTGCCGGTACCACCTGCGTGTTGGCAAAACGGGAAAGCAACCAATCCCCGGAAAGACACATCCGGTTCACCCCTACGCGCGTGGGGACAACGACAATTCCACGGGTTTGGTTGCGCCATTGTGCGGTTCACCCCCACGCGCGATTCTAGAAAAGTCGCTCTCGCTCAATCGGTTCACCCCCACGCGCGTGGGGACAACGAGCATCTTCCTCCTTCTGGTTCCCGGATAAGCGGTTCACCCCCACGCGCGTGGGGACAACTTTAATCCACCTTGACGTATCTAGTCCTGTTACGGTTCACCCCCACGCGCGTGGGGACAACTTTAATCCACCTTGACGATTACGATCACAGGGTAATCGGTTCACCCCCACGCGCGTGGGGACAACCCTCATGGTGCTTCCTCCGTTGCGGCTGTCCCCGGTTCACCCCCACGCGCGTGGGGACAACCGAAATTCTCGTGCCGGAGTTCCAAAGTCCTTCGGTTCACCCCCACGCGCGTGGGGACAACGGATCATTCCGTTAACTTCTATATTATGTTTACGGTTCACCCCCACGCGCGTGGGGACAACTGTTATACCTGATGGAATTTTAGGTCCGAAAACGGTTCACCCCCACGCGCGTGGGGACAACGCGTATACCTCTCCATTCGCCCCCACGTATTCCGGTTCACCCCCACGCGCGTGGGGACAACTTCCAATGTCTGGCGTGGACCCAGCCGATTGGCGGTTCACCCCCACGCGCGTGGGGACAACGGTTGAATTTATTTCTTTTACTGTAAACATTCCGGTTCACCCCCACGCGCGTGGGGACAACTTCTTGATCTTCTGCCTTGTGGCCTGCGCCTACGGTTCACCCCCACGCGCGTGGGGACAACTAAGGTATTTGACGCAAAACGAAGAGGCTCGTCGGTTCACCCCCACGCGCGTGGGGACAACGCTTACTTGTTTTAAATTCCACGATTATATACCGGTTCACCCCCACGCGCGTGGGGACAACTTCTAAAAGATTCTTTTTCCCATTGCCATCTTTCGGTTCACCCCCACGCGCGTGGGGACAACTAAAGGATGTTGTAATGGATCTATAGTACAATCGGTTCACCCCCACGCGCGTGGGGACAACGGCACCCTACCTGAAGGTGATGGATTTTACCGACGGTTCACCCCCACGCGCGTGGGGACAACTAGGGACAACGTAAGTATATACGCTGCCCCGTTCGGTTCACCCCCACGCGCGTGGGGACAACACTGAAAAATCCTAGTAATTACGGGATGCGCACGAGAAAGAGCCCGTCGAAGTCTTCGATGGATCGGGCCGTTTTTCCCCAACTGTGAACGCGAAACCC
>JAGPLX010000056.1 GCA_018053185.1 Syntrophobacteraceae bacterium | reverse complement strand
CTTCCTCCAGTTTATGCCTTTCTTCCTCCGGCTCGGATCGTGGCGACAATCTGGCTATGCCGGAAATGCAGCATGTCAATGGCTTTTTGGGGACAGGCGGCTGCGCAGATCCCACAGCCCTTGCACGTCGCCGGAATGGACTCGGCGACATACCCTCTGCCCTCCACCTCGTGGAGTCGGATGGCCCCAAACGGGCAGGACTTTTCACACAAACCGCATCCTACACACAGCTCGGGATCGATTTTCGATACCGTGGGTTCGATCCTCAGGCGGGGTTGCACAAGGATCTTGACGGCCTTGCTCGCAGCCGCCTGGGCCTGGGCGATGGATTCCTCGAGGGGCTTGGGGCAATGAGCCAGCCCACACACGAAGATCCCCTCGGTGGCGAACTCGACGGGTCGCAGCTTCATGTGGGCTTCCAGGAAGAACCCATCCTGATTCACCGGGACCTTGTACACCTGGGCAAGATCCTTGAATTTCCCTGGCACAATGGCCGTAGCCAGGTTGAGGTAGTCCACCTCGAGGCGTACAGGCCGATCCAGTACGTGGTCCTTCAGGGAGATGAGCAGCTTTCCATGACCGTTTTCCCCGGCAGCCTCCACTCTCGGCTTTTGGTCCTGTGAATACCGCAGGAATATAACACCCAGTCCGCGAGCCTGGGTGTAGAGCTCCTCCCGAAGTCCATACGTGCGAATGTCACGGTAGAGGACATAGACATCCAGATCCGGTTTGCGGGTCTTCAGTTCGATGGCCCCATGAATGGAGCTCGTGCAACAAACCTTGGAACAGTAGGGACGTTCGGGTTCCCGGGAACCCACGCACAAAAGAAAGGCCACCGCTTTCGCCTGCTCAAGTTTTTCCGGGTCCCGTTCAAACAGATCCTGGAGCTCATGCCACCGGGTGACCCGGTCGTTTTGCCCGTACAAGTACTCCTGCGGCTCGACCGTCTCGGCTCCCGTAGCCAGGATGACCACCCCGTGCCGGATCTCCCTGGCAACCCCATTGGTCACAACCCGGGTGGTGTACTGGCCCACGAAACCATGAGCCGCCTCGACACGAGTCTCGGTCAAAACCTCGATGTTTGGATGGGTGATCACCCGTTGGTTCAGATCGTTGAGGTATCCTCTGACGTCCTCCCCCTTCCAGGTGGATCGAATGTGATGACCGTGTCCGCCAAGAACGGATTTCTCCTCCACCAGATACACCTGTAACCCTTGGTCTGCAATGCCCAGAGCGGCATTCATGCCGGCGATGCCTCCCCCGATCACCAAGGCCGACCGGCAGGTTTCCGCCTCGAGCTCTTCAATGGGTTCCAGTAGAGCCACCCTTGCTACGGCCATTCGAACGAGGTCCTTGGCCTTTTCGGTGGCTTTCTCGGGTTCTGCCTGGTGGACCCAGGAATCCTGATCGCGAATGTTGGCCAGATCGAACAGGTATCGGTTCAGGCCCGCCTCGCGGATGGTCTCCTGGAATAAGGGTTCGTGGGTTCGAGGGGTGCATGAGGCCACCACGATCCGGTTCAGCCGATGCTCCTTGATGGCCTGCCGGATCAGTTCCTGGGTATCCTGACTGCAGGTGAACAGGTTGTCCGTAACGTAGACCACGTTGGGGAGAGTTTTGGCATATTCTCTCACGGACGGAACGTCGACCACGCCCCCGATGTTGATACCACAATGGCACACGAAGACCCCGATGCGGGGTTGCTCGAAGATCACCGGGTCTTCAGGGGGATAGGTCTTCTTTTGTGTGAGTGTATCCCGTGCGGAAGATAGGGATGCCGCCGAGGCTGCCGAAGCCGCCGACGCTTCCATAACCGAGTAGGGGATGTCCTTGGGACCCGTCACTACTCCACAGGCAAACACCCCCGGTCGGGAGGCGGCCACAGGGGAAAAGCTGCCGGTCTCCACAAACCCGTCGTTATTTAGTGCCACACCGAGCCGAGCTGCCAGTTCCCTGGTTTCCTGTGGAATTTCAAGACCCACCGAGAGCACCACCATGTCAAACACCTCGGTGCAAGGCTTCCCGTCTTCCTGCACATAGGTGACGGCCAGGTCGTCCGAGCCGGGTGCAGCCGCCTCGATACTGTGAACCCTGGATCGGATGAAGTGAACACCGCTTTCCTCCCTCGCCCGGTCGTAGTAGCGCTCGAAGTCCTTGCCGTAGGTACGCATATCCATAAAGAAAATGGCGGTGTCCAGCTCCACCTGGGAATGCTCCCTGGCAATGACCGCCTCTTTAATGGCATACATACAACAGACACCGGAGCAGTATCCGTGCGCTCCTCTGCCGGCATCCCGAGACCCCACACACTGCAACCAGGCGATCTTCCTGGGGGGCTGACGGTCGGAGGGACGCACCAGGTGGCCTTCGAAAGGACCCGAGGCACTGAGAATGCGCTCGAATTCCGTGCTGGTCACCACGTTCGCATGGGTACCATAGCCATAATCATAGAGTTCCGGTCGGAAGCTCCGAAAACCCGGAGCCAGAATCACCGCCCCCACATCGATGTGGTGGAGCCTGTCCTGCTGAGTGAAATCCACGGCCCCGGCGGGGCAAAACTTCTCACAGGCCTTGCATTTGCCCCTTCGGGCAAAGTAGATGCAGGTATCCTTGTCAATCGAGTACTTGAGAGGTACGGCCTGGGGGTACTTGACGAAGGCTGACTTGCGCTGGCTCAAGGCTTCATTGAACTCGTCCTCCACCTTCCTGGGACACTTCTCGGCACAGATTCCGCAAGCAATGCACTTTTCCATGTCGATGTAACGGGCCCGCTCCCGCACCGTTGCCGTAAAATGTCCAGCTTCCCCGGTCAATTCCACTACCTCGGACAAGGTCATGAGCTCGATGTTCAGATGCCGGCCCGCCTCCACCAATTTCGGTGACAGGATGCACATGGAACAGTCGTTGGTGGGAAAGGTCTTGTCCAACTGGGCCATGACTCCACCGATGGCGGGAGACTTTTCTACCAGATAGACGTAGAAACCGGAATCCGCCAGGTCCAGGGCAGCCTGCGCTCCCGCAATCCCTCCACCCACGACCATCACGGCACCCGTCATCGGCCTCTTGTTCGATCGATCTTCCATCATCACTCCACTCCTCTGTTTGGGGCAGGCGACCCCGTCCTTCGCTTAAGATTCCATCGCCCTGCACCAGGGACGATCATGGTTGCGGTTTTTCCTGTTTCCTCAGGCATAGGCAATATCGAGAACCTTCTTCGGCCGGTTTGAAGTAAGGGAAGGATCGAGGCTTTATGGATCATTTTGAATTGTCCTGAATAAGACGGGGCGGGGACGATCCATTCGGCCGACCTTTCCCGGACATCCTCAAGACGAGGGTGGTTCCTCGGCAGGGCGCTCGAGGATCATCCTGCAATCCGCCACGACGGCCCCCTTGCCCCTCTCGAAGGCCATGAGAGGGTTGATGTCCAGTTCCTTGATTTCGGGGTGGTTCAGGGACAAGTCGGAGAGGCTCACCAATAGTTTCTCGAGGAGTTCCGTATCCACCGGAGGCTTTCCACGGTATCCCTCCAGGATGGTGTAGCCCTTGATTCCCCGTACCATTTGCCGGGCTTCGTTCCGACCGATGGGAGCCAACCGGAAGATCACGTCCTTGAAGACTTCCACGAAAATGCCGCCCAGGCCAAACATCAGCAGGGGTCCGAATCCAGGGTAGCGGCTCATACCCAGAATCAGTTCCTCCCCCGGGTCCGCCATCTTCTGGACGATGATCCCTGTCACCTGGGCCGTAGGTGCCAGTCTCCTCGCGTTGTCCATGATCCTGTCGAAGGCAGCCAGCACGGCCTCACGACCCTGGATGTGAAGCTCCACTCCCCGAACGTCCGACTTGTGCACAATCTGGGGAGATACGATCTTCAGCGCCACCGGCGATCCGATTTTTTCGGCAAAATCGGCCGCTTCCTCCCGGTTCGCGGCCAGAAAGCTGGGAAGGACGTCAAAGCCGTAGCAGACCAGGATTTCGCGGCTATCTACTTCTCCCAGCCTGGTCTTTCCCTCCTCCAGGCACCGCTGAATGACCCCGGCCGCTCGATCTTGATCGTGAGTGAGGCTGAACTCGGCCAGTTGCTGGCGGTTCAGCCAGCGGGAAAACCGATACAGAGCCGCAAAGGCCTGGGCGGCGTGCTCCGGAAAACGAAAGACGGGGATCCCATGTTCCTGGAGGTACTTCACCCCCGAGGAAACATCCACGATCCCCATGAAGCAACACAGAATCGGTTTCGGTGTGCGGTAAGCGATCTTGGTGATGGCTTCGGCAATGCCCAGGGCATCGGTCATGGATTGGGGCGTGAGGATGACCAGCGCCCCGTCCACCCCTTCGTCCCGGATGACCGCACCCAGAGCATTTTCATAACGATCGATGGACGCATCGCCTATGACGTCCACCGGGTTGTGAATGTTCGCCGCAGCAGGAAGATGGCTGGCAAGGGCCTCGACGGTGTCCCTTTGCAACCGGGCAAGACTGAGGCCCGAGGAGATGGTCATGTCCGTTGCCACGATCCCGGGACCTCCGGCGTTGGTCACGATGGCCACCCTGTTTCCCAGCGGAATCTTCTTGTCCGCAAAGGCAACGGCGAAATTGAAGAGCTCCTCGATGGAATCCACCCGGATGATCCCCGTTTGCTGAAACACGGCATCATAGGCGCCTTCGGAGCCGGCGAGGGAGCCGGTGTGAGATGCGGCGGCGGCGGCTCCTGCCGCGGTCCTCCCGGATTTGACCACCAGGATGGGAGTAGGCCGATCCCCCGAGTTGATGCGTGTGACCTGCTGGGCAAACTCGGCACCCCGGCGCAGTTCCTCGAGGTAGATCATGATGACCTCGGTGTCTTTGTCTTCGTGCAGGTACCGAAGGAGGTCCAGCTCGTCCACGTCTGCTTTGTTGCCGATCGAAATGAATTTGGAGAATCCAAAGTCCCGGTCGGCAGCAAAGTCCAGAACCGCCGTGCAGAGAGCCCCGCTCTGGGAAATAAAGGAAATGTTTCCGTGGGCCGGCATGCGTGCCGAGAAGCTTGCGTTGAGCCGCACTGAAGAGTGGGGATTGATCACCCCGAGGCAGTTCGGCCCGACCAGCCGCATTCCCGCTTCCCTGCAAACGGCTGCAATCCGTTCTTCCACGGCTTGCCCCTCTGGCCCCACCTCCCGAAAACCCGCCGAAACGATGACGATTCCCTGGACTCCCTTCCTGGCCGCTTCCTCGACCGCCTTCAGGGACTCCCGGGGAGGAAGAATGATGATGGCCAAATCCACCGGATCGGGAACATCGGACAGAGTGGGGTAGGCCCTGACGCACTGTATCGCCTTGGCCGTGGGATTGACTGGAAAGAGGACACCCCGATATCCGCTCATGAGAATATTGACGAAAATGTCGTGTCCTACCTTGCCGGGCTTGGTGGAAGCACCGACCACCGCAACGGAACGAGGAGAGAAAATCGCATCCAGAGTCGCCATGTCTCACCCTTTTCTGCTGGAGAATTGCCGAGGTTTTGGAAGGCCGGCATGCTATAACAGCACGTGGAGTGGGCATTCCATTGGGCAGGCCCAAAGGTAGAGCGGCCGGGTCTTCCCTTCTCTCGATCCCATCCCGGCTTCTCTTCCCCTACGGGACTGAGCACGCAAACAATCCGTAAAAGGATAACCTCGATGAGGGTACCATGGAGGATCAGCCCCTCAGGAGCTTGATATGAATCTTTCTTGTTCTGGGACCGTCGAACTCACACAGAAAGATTCTCTGCCATGTGCCCAACAACAGTTTTCCGTTTTCCACCAGGACCTGAACGCTACTTCCCACGAGGATGGACTTGATGTGGGCGGCGGAGTTCCCTTCCCCGTGCAGGTACCGCCCTTTCCAGGGGACCAGCCTTTCCAGGGTTTCCTCTACGTCCATTATCACCGCAGGGTCGGCTCCTTCGTTGATCAGAATCCCCACCGTCGTATGGGGAACAAACACGAGACAGATCCCGCTTTCCACCCCTCTTTCTTTCACCTTTTGGGAGACAAGATCCGTAACATCCAGCAGGGCTGTGCGATCGGGCGTGCGTACTTCAAGGGTGTCCATCAGGATTCCACCTCTTTAGCTCTTTAGCGGGGAAGGATCAAGCCGGATTCAGACCGGTAGAAGGGACCAGGATCCTTTTCTACTTGAGCCGATTCCACTACCTTCTTAACCTCTTCGGGCCAGTGATGCCGCATAGACACGATCACCATCCGGTGAACAGCCGGGTTGTCTCCCGCTGAGGCCGTCCCTGCCAGATGTTGAGCGACGATCCAGGAGGACTCGGCCATTTCTTCGTTGCCCCTAAGTTTGAACCACAGTGCCTGCTCTTCAAAAAAGCGCCGGTAGAAACGCCGCATCCCGCCGGTGCAGATCTCATCAGCGGCTTTCCAGACTATTTCCTGTGCCCTTCGATATTGGGTCTCATCAGGCACCACCAGGACCGATCGGTTCATCTCCCATATGCTCTGCCAGTACGGCTCCAGATCCTTCTTTGGGATCAAAAGCCACTTGAAGGGGACATGATCGAAGAGCCTTTTCATGTCCACGCCCGCCGGCAACTGGTCGGGGTTCTCCAGACCTGTCATTAGTTCATAAACATAGGGGTTTCGTTCGAGATCCAGGAACGGTTGGAACAACCGTCGGGCCCGCTCGGCCTCGGGCGTTGGATCCCACCGTCCGCAGTATCCCAGCATTTCCGAATACAGGCGGGCAGCGTGCCGGATCGGGATTTCCACCGGCTTGACTTCCATGACGTCGGTCAACTTTTGGACGTAGTCCCGGTATAGCCGATTGGAGCCTTCGACCACACGGACGTTCAGTCCTGAAAAGCTCTCCTCCGCATAGGCGGAGATGGTCAGAGATCCAGGGGAAGTGCCTGCCTGAGGAATCAGGGCAGACACCAGCAGGAAGACCTCGTCCCCGGAAATCAGGTGAGCGATAGGTTTCCGCTCCTCCCTGGGGATGAGAATCACGGTCCCGGTCTCAGATTTTTCCTGGTTCCAAACATACCCTTTCTGCCTAAACCGGTATCCCGCCTGTTTGATGATCCTTCGGTACTTCCTGTCCTCGACCAATCCTTCCAGACAGCGGAAAGCGCGGAAGCTCACCTCCGAGGGCTGCTTGCTGAGTCTATCTACCAAAGCCGCAACCAGTTTCTCCCTGCCGCTCAGGGCTTCCCGCATGGATCGGAGGCAGCTCTCGAGGCTCGCCCCCTGGGGGCTCTGGACGGAAAGCCTGTCCAGAATCCATTCCAGCTCCCGGCTCTCCTGGGGAACCAGTTCCCCGTCATTTTCCCGCGCCGTCTTCGAGTCTTGTTTCTTGGCCATGGCGATCTGGAATTTCCCCCTTTTCTCTCGGCAATGGGGCCGACTCACCCGGATCCCCGTATGAAAAAAGCCCCTTCACCACACCAGGGCGTGATTCCGGAGCTTCATTTCCTCGGGGGGCACGGGAGTTTATTCTTCTTCGGCTGCTTCCTCGCGAGGCTCGAGGATCAAGGAATCCGCAACCAGCTCCCAGAGGTATTTCACCTCCACGTCCATGAAATCGTACTCTTTGCGGAGACTTTTCATGATCTGGTCACGGCAGTTATGGCAGGGCGCCACCAGCAGCTTGGCCCCTGTATCCTTGATCTGTTTTGCCTTGGTGCGGCCATAAAAGATTCGCTCTTCCACGTATGGGCTGGCCCACGCCCCACCCCCGGCCCCGCAGCAGAAATTGTTGGCCCGGTTGGGATGCATGTCCACAAAATTCTCGCAACACTGCTGCGTAACCCATCGAGGTTCCTCGTAGTACCCGTGGCCGAAGGTCCTCTCGCTTTTGCGAGCATAGTTACAGGGATCGTGGTAGGTGGTCAGTTCGTGGTGAATGGACTTGTCCACCCGGATTCGGCCCTCCTCGATATACATTTTGAGCAGGTCGTGAATACTGACGAACTTGACGCCCTCATCGGCATACCATTTTTGCAGACCAAGCCTGGTCGCATAGTAAGCATGGCCTCACTCGGGTAAGACAAGGTACTCGCAGCCGAGCTCCTTGTAATTCCTGACGATGCGGCCCACGATCTCCTTCATGGCCTCGTCATCGCCCGTAAAGAGTCCCCAGTTGACCCCCTCCCAGTTCTCCGAGGTGGTCGTCCAGGACTCCTTGGCGGCATACAGAATCCGCCACCAGAACATCATATCTTCCGGTTCGGCAAAGGGTTCCTTGGAATTGATGGTGAAGAGGTACTTGGCGCCCTTCCTGTCGATGGGTACCTCGAAGCCGGGGAGTTCTTCGGCCAGCTCCGCCCCCAGATCCTGGAGCAAAAACACGAAGTCATCCTTGGGGATTCCCACGTTGTTTCCTGTCTTGAGGCACATCTCGACGCCCTTGTGCAAAACCCCGGGAACCCGGTCTCTTGCCCTCATGCCCCTTGCGGAACGCAGCAGCACCAGGAGATCGATCTTCATGGGGCAGGCATGCTCGCATCGTCCACACAGTGTGCATACCCACGGGAACTTCGAGTCGATCAATTCCTGGTCCAGCCCCAAAACAGCCAATCGCACCGCTTTACGCACGTCCAGGCCATCCACACCGGTGATCGGGCAACCTCCCGCACAGGTACCGCACGTGAGGCACAGCTCCGCATACTCGCTCGCCAGCTTGCGCCTCTCGCGTTTTGTCAATAACAATGGCTCCATACTTCTCTCCCTGAATTGTTCAAAAATGAGGACCCTCAGCCGACCCTATATCACAGCGATGACCGGTTTTAAAGGGTTTTCTCAAGCGATGAACTGATACCCCCTTTTTGCACACACCACCCTCTCCGAAACACTCGAACCGGTGTTCTGGCCTTGCTGGCCCATCGTCGTTAGTACTCGTTGGGCAGTCTCGAGAGCTTTTCCAGAGTGAATACCGGCCCATCCTTACACACATATTCGGTGCCGATATTGCACCGTCCGCACATCCCGATGCCGCACTTCATACGCATCTCGAGGCTCGTGATGATGCGATCGGGAGGAAAACCAAGATCCGTTAAGACGGGGAGAGTGAACTTGATCATGATAGGTGGCCCGCATACGATGGCGTAGGCGTTTTCGGAGCTGGGAGCTTTCTGCTTGGTCACAGCCGGGACAAATCCCACGTTGTATTTCCATTCGGGATCATTGGTGGAATCCACCGTGATGTGCATGGCGATATCGCTGCGCCGTTCCCATTCCGCCAGCTCGTCCTTGTACAAAAGAAGGCCCGGGGACCTCGCTCCGTAGACCACGGTAATATCTCCAAAGCGCGGCCGGTTTTCAGGGTGGAGCATGTACACGATGGAGGATCGCAAGGTTGTGAAGGCAAACCCGCCGCCGACGATCACGACGTTTTTGCCTTCGAGGATTTCCCATGGATAGCAATTTCCCAGCGGTCCGCGCACCCCCATGACCTCACCCTCGCTCATGTTGTGCAGATGATGAGTTACCTTGCCGACCTTGTTCACCGTAAACTTGAGGAAACCCTTTTCGGTGGGAGAGGTGGCGATTCCGATGGGGACCTCTCCAAGCCCCGCAACGGAGAGCTCCGCGAACTGACCAGGCTTGTACCGGAACCTGGCTTCGTTCTCGGGATTCAGAAAAACGAGTTCGAAGGTCTTGAGGTTGCGATCTTCCGTTTCCGTCACCACGGAACGGATACGGACGGGATAAGGCAGATATGGATTGTTCACCGTCATTCCTCCGTAAAACTTGGGCATTTAGACAGGGCACGCGCAGCTGGTGGACATCAGTCGGGCCACCTGGCGAATGTCAAGGTTCACAGGACAGTGTTTCACGCATCGGCCGCATCCCACGCAGGCAATCCCGTCCCCGTATTTTTCCGGGTAGTACTTAAGCTTGTGCATGAAGCGCTGGCGAACCCTCTGGATCTTTAGGGCTCGGGGGTTGTGTCCGGACCCATGCAGAGTGAACAGGGGAAACATGCAGGAATCCCAGATTCGGATCCGATCCCCCCGATCCTTCCACACTTCATCCTGGATGTCGAAGCACCAGCAGGTTGGGCAAAGGTAGGTGCAAGTCCCGCAGTTGGTACAGGCGAACTGAACCTCATCCCAGAAGGGAGCGTTGAACAGCTCCGCGACGGTCCTGGCCTTGATGTCCTCCACATTGAACTGTTTCCCCATTCGTCCTTCGGCATTTCGCCGGAGCGCAGCCGCCCGCTCGGCCGCTTCCGTGGAAACGGCCTCTGTCTCCATGGAACCCAAGAGGGCAGCGCCTGTCTCATTCATGGCCCCGGCCATGTACCCTTCACCCACATCCACCAGCAGAATGTCCAGTGCGGTTCCGTCGAAGGGACCCGTACCCGTGGAGGTACAGAAGCAGGACTCACAGGGTTGATTGCAGGCCAGGCCGACCAGGATCGTGTTTTTTCTTCTCCGGACCCACCAGGGGTCCTGAAAAGTGTCGGACACATAATTCACCTGGACCAGCTGAAATGCCCGGGCATCACAGGGGCGAATTCCGAGGATCAAGCTGGGGGGATACTCTTTGGGCGTTTCTTTGACAATTCCGGCTTCCGGATCTCCCTTGGCCAGCGAGAACTCGAACATTCGCTCGGAATGAGGATGGAGCAACCCTTTAGGGGACATCCGCGTATTCTGAAAGGTCAAGTCGGCGTCTTCCGCCCGCTCCAGGACCGCGAAATTATGAAAGGCACCGCCGAAGACCGGACCGTACACCCGGTATTGGCCCATGAGCCGATCCAGGACCTTGGTGAATTTTTCTTTGCTGATGTAGCGTTCCGTCATGGATGTATTCCTTTTTCCTCATGCGTCGAGAAACCGCGCACAATGGTTTCGCTGATCCTTTCTCCGGAGATCATCGAATAAAATCCTCGGGGTCACTAGGCCGGTAGGTATCCAAAGGAGGCCGGTCCTCGACACTCAGTCCGGTCTCGTAGCCGTACAGCTCTTTGATGTCTTTCTCGATCTTTTTGGTAAACATTCGAACCTTGATTCCCATCGGGCAGGCCCGCTCGCAAGCACCGCAATCGGTGCAGCGTCCCGCCAGGTGATAGGCCCGCAGGAAATGAAAGGTTCGAGTGTCCGTCTTGTCGATACTCTTTCCCACCCACTGGGGCCTGGACTCATCCACGAAGCAGGTAGGACAGTAGCAGCCCGGACAAGCGTTCCGGCATGCATAACAGCGTATGCAGGGTTCGATGAGTTTGTCGAAATATTCCCATCGTTCCTGGGGAAGAAGGGCTTCGATCCGGCGAATGTCCTCATATCGATCCACATCCTTCTGTTCTCCCACCGGATCCCCGACCAGCTCGTCATGGATCACCGGGTTGCGGTGGATGCAAATGGCGCAGTTCTCCTGGAGGACCTCTTTCCGATCCAGGTTCATCTCAAAGTCGCGGCCGGCAACCCGTACCTTGCCCTCGGATTCCTCAGCGAAGGTGGGGTCTTTGCCGTTCAACGCCTCGGAAATCTTGCGGCGGTCCAGCATCCCGTGGCAGGGAGCTCCCAGGATATAGAGCTGTTCCCGTTTGATCTGGAACTCGAGCAGCTGGACCACAATGTTTCTGGAATCGCATCCCTTGGCCACTATCGCTACTCGATCCGTCCTCTTGGGAAGATAATTCGCCAGGTTCACCCCGCAGTTGCCATCCCAATAAAGCTGATCGACCTGCCCGGGGTCCTTCACCAGGAACGGTTCATTCACCAAGGGGATGGTTCCCTTGCGGAATCCGATGACCACATCCACGCGCTTTTCCGTAAGCAGGCGTTTGGCCGCCTCTCGAATTCTCTCGGTATATGCTCGCATCTAAACCACCTCGGCTTGCTTTTTGATGAAATGTTTGGCCGGGCCTGCCGCTCTCACCGCATCCACGACTCCTCTCGCCACTTCCGCAAATTTGGTGGCCTCGGCGGAGGAGATCCAAGAAAAATGCAGTCTGTTGGGCTCAATGGTTCCCGTGTACTCGAGCAGATTTTTCAGCAAGGCGAACTTCCGCCGTGCATACAGGTTCCCCTTGATGTAGTGGCAATCTCCCGGATGACACCCTGAGACCCAGACCCCATCCGCTCCCTGTCGCAGCGCGGCCAGGATGAATTTCGGATTGACACGCCCCGAACAGGGCAAACGGATGATACGAATACCGGCCGGATACTGTAAGCGACTGATTCCGGCAAGATCCGCTCCGCCGTACGAACACCAGTTGCACAAGAAAGCGACAATTTTCGGTTCCCACTCGGACATAATCACGCTCTCCTTTTATTCAAACTCAACAACGAAGGGAAAAGGTCTTCCCGGGGAAGAACACCGGAACCCCAAAATCTTTCGCCTTTCCCAGCCGGAGCCCGTCGATGCTTTCGATCAGGTTCATGATCTGCACCCATCGAATCCGGCCTGCCCGGATGGCGCTCAACATGAACGTTTATTTCAACAACCCCGGTTCGAGAGGTGTAAAGAGTCTAGATACCTTTCTTCCGCCCATTTCGTACCCGCTTGACAAAATGCACAAGTGCACAAAAGAAAATTTGCACATGGAATATACCACAAATTTCCAGAATGATAAGGGAATTTCTTACGAATTTTTCCCTCCCATCGAATTCAAGACCTCACGCCGAATACCCATAAACGGGGGGAACTGCGTCACGCTTACCCATCAGGGCTACTATGCGCCATGAAACCGGCACCGGGTAACTCCTCCGCCTCTCCCCTGTCCCTCCTGACGGGGTTTTCCAAGACACTCTCCATCCAGGCGCTCGAAAACATCCCGTAAACCAAACAGACCATTTTCGACACTTCGGGTGGTCCGCCCACACGGTTCTCCTCTATGACCCACACGAAATCTTTCCACTCCGGCGATGTGTGCCCAAAATTGCACAGGAAAACCAACCGGCCGCGGAGAGGGCAACGGGATCAATCCGTAGCTCTCGATCCCCAGGAACCGACCGAGGGACTTCCCTTCCCTCGCCTTCCGTGCTGCAGGGGAGATGCCTCCCACCCTTTTCACTCCCTGTTTCTCTTTCATCTCCTTGTGCAATAGGTGTAACTAGAAATCCCGCCAGGGGATATCGTCCTCACGGTCATAGACCCCCTCGTAGTATTCGATGACCTGAGTGTCGGCGACAGCTTCGAACCGGTGGGCACAAAGGGGATGGATGCGAATCACCTGGCCGGGAATCGCACGGAGGTTGTCTTTCTCTCCCGTCTCCATATCCATCAAGCGAATGAGGATCTCCCCGCTGATCACGTAGAAGTACTCGACCTTCTTCTTGTGGTAGTGGCCGCCTCGATAAAAGCCGGGGCCGCTTTTTAGGGAAAAGTAGCCCAGATGCTCGAACTTTCTCCCGTCTTCAATGAGAGCCAACTCTCCCCTCGGCTGAATCAGTCGCTTTCTTGGAACGAAAGAGTCCGTAACGGGCAAATCCTCGACTTCGATCTTTCTTATCATGTCGGCTCCCCGGATGGATATTGACCATGTTCCAACACTGGCCCGGACTCGGAAACAAGAACCTGGATTCTCTTTTATTGGCCACACCCCTTCCTTTTCTGTCAAACAAAATGAGTGGAGACGGCGAATCTTTCCCGACATACGGGGAATGGTCAAAGGAGGATGAACGGTACCCATCGCTCCGATGGAGCACGAAGAGTGTTCTCATGGTGAAAGCGCCCTCGGTCATAACCCGGGGGCTGGAAGATTTCCCGGGCATGAAGGCCGCGGGAAAAACCGTGGTTTGCAAGGTTCTGGACTACGGCATTGAGGTATTGGGGGGTGTATTTCGGTTCGAAAGACCTGATAGCCGGTTGGAGGCCGGATTGTTGCTCTGCGCTGGGAGGATGTGGAAGGTTTCTGGAATTCGTCGAGACCGCGGAGGCGCCAGCCGGGTTTACGGGCATGCTCGGGGTGAATCTCCCTAACGAATAAGGATAAATCGTGAGAGCGCAGCGATCCACGATTTATCCTGTGGTTGGACGAGCCCGCCGAAATCCTGGATGCGTTCTTATAAATGGAAATTCCTTAACGACCGGAAGACCCAGGTCATTCCATGGGAATTGGATGAAATGGCTGAAGCAAGAACAGAAGGAAAGAGGATCTCAAGATGTGTCAAAAATATGGGTCGCATGAATCTTCTGAGCACCGGCAAGGAGTACGCGGTAGAGCATCTCCATGGATTCCACAGCGATAAGGTGAAAGACGGAGCGGATCTTCTCCCGGAGATTTCTCTTTGAGCCGGCCTTCTTCCACACGGCACGGAAGAGAGGACAGGACATCTGCTGAATCTGATCGACGAGGAAGGCGAGCATCATGATCGTCACAAGGATGATGCTGAGGTTTTGTTTGCCCAAACCGTAGTTGTGCTCGAAATGGTACCCCTGGTTCTTGAGTGTGTTGAAGGTCTCGTTCTCGATTTTCCACCTTGCACGGCCGGCCCGCATGATGGGATAGGCGTTTTCCCGTGTGA
>JAGPLX010000108.1 GCA_018053185.1 Syntrophobacteraceae bacterium | reverse complement strand
GGGAGGGTCTCGAGTCCCGCCGGGCCTGCCCTCTGTGGCGGGTTAGCCGGGATGGTTTCATCGGATCGCCCACCCGGCGGGAGCGGGCCGAGCAGGGATTGATTTATAGCATCATCGCCCGGGGCGTGCAAGGCGACGGAGGAAGTCCGGCTGGACAAACACATGGAAGCAGGCCGGACAAGACATTATTCCCTCAGCTGAGCGATTCCTTCTCCAGGGTTGCGCTCGTCATACCGGCGAAAGCCGGTATCCAGGGTGTTACAGAAAACCTCCCGGAATCCGACCTCCGTCGGAATGAATGCGCCTGAGAGCAGGTGCGAACGCGAACGGGGAGGGGTGCAAGTCCTCTCCCGGAAGATGCCCACTCCCGGTATCTGAAGGTAACTGCATCGCCGTGAGGCGGGGTGGGAAGCAACCGAAAGCGAACTTGCAGTCCGTAGTGGAGCGAACACGGAAATCGCCCGAACGGATCGAACTGCCTTCAACGAGAAGACCCTCAGTGCCGACGACAGCCTGCTCGGTAGGACGGGAGAGAAGATGGAGCCGGTGAGCTATCATCATGATCATACGACCAATCGCTCAAAGCTCGGCTGCCAGATGCTCCAGATAGGCTTTCACAATGGGACCCGTTTCTACCCCCTGGACCTGGGCTTCCACAGCATCTCCCGTTGGCTCTCATTCAATCTGTCCGGGCTCGAATCCGGCAGATCCTCATGCTGTCAAGCCGGCTTCTTTGCATCAATTCCGACCCGGATCAATTCTTCTACCTGCTTGATGTACTTGAAGATTCGCTCATCAACCCCCGTCGGAGGGGTGTGCGAAACTTTAGTTTAGTAGACAACCGGGGATTAGGGCACCGATTTATGCTGAAGTTATGAGAATGCACGCTCCGTTGCAGGCCGCCGGCATGAGCTTCCGTGGTGGGATACCACGTAATGAACCTGCTCCACCCCCTCCACCCCAGCCGGTTGGCGCATGAGAATGCATTTCTATGCGCTTCAATAAGGCGGGAGCAGGAATGCCCCGCAAACTTGGCTGGAAGTGCTGCCCTTCTTTCATCCCCAAAGACATGTCACTTCAGCCCCGTTTCTTCCCCCTCTCCATGCAATCTTGCCTGAGGGGACAACAGGCACAGGGGAGTATGCTTTCATGTCCTCCTTGGGTCTAGGGAGGTCCCTCTCGTGAGATTTTTTTAAGGATCCTGCGCACTTATGCGGGCTCGAAATCCATTGATCCATTTCATACCGCCGCGATCTCTCCCCAGGATCAAATCCGCAGCCTGCAATGCGGCAACTTCCTGCATCTTCAGTGGATTGGCGATGGGACAATTCAGTCCCACCACAGCTGACATGGCCATAAAAAAGGAGGTAAGATTTTCGCGATCCGGCATGCCGAATGAGACGTTGCTGGCCCCCATGGTGATGTTTACCCCGAATTCATCCACGATCATTTTGATGGCGTCCAGGACCATTTTTCCTGCTCGCCACTCCGCGCCGAGGGTCAGGACCAGGGGATCGATCACAATATCTTCCCTTGGGATACCCAACTTGGCTGCCTCTTCGATGATCTTGGCCGCAGACTGAAATCTTTCTTCCGCACTTTTGGGAATCCCGCCATCCCCGCTGCAAAGTCCGATGACGGCACAGCCATATTCCTGGATCAAGGGCAAAACCTCTTTGATGCGCTTTGTTTCCGCGCTGACGGAATTGACCAGAGGGCGGGCGCCGTCTCGGCAGTAATGGCGCAGAGCCGCTTCCAGGGTCTCGGTTCTAGGAGAATCGATGCAAATGGGGAAATCGTCGGTAGCCATCCTCACTTCTTCAATCATCTGAACCATCAAAGCTGGTTCATCCGCCCCCGGCAGGCCGGCGTTGATATCCAGGACCGCCGCTCCCGCCTTCACCTGGGCAACGGCATCCCGACGCACCGTATCAAACCTGCCTTCTCGGAGCTCGGCCTGGAGCATCTTACGCCCTGTGGGATTGATCCGCTCGCCAATGATCACCATGCCGTCATCTCGATTGATCCGAACCTCTTTTTTGGATGACTTCACAACGGTTGTCAGGTTTCTCGACATGCGGTTCCTTTCCTCCCCGATAGAAGTTTATGGCAATTTTACCTCCGGCGTTCCGTACCCTTCGCGCCGGAGCGTCATAATATCCAACTTGACGGCAAGTCGTCACAAAAAACGAAAATCCCCCCTGTGACCGAATGCCTCCCCTACCGGAACGCTCGATGATTAGTGGTTATTTCTTGCCTGCCATCGGATGTATCGCGAGGCTTGGCTCCTTCTCACAGTGAACCCGCTGATTTCATGGGTCCTCGGCCCCGTGAAATACTCACCGGTCCTTTTGGAACAGGCTTTTCTTTCGATGGTTTCTTCGCCGGCTTCTTAGATCTTCTATCTCCGTCGAGTCCCTGGAGATACGACTCACCAAATCAGACCCCAAACACCGTTCTACAAGGGCTTCATGCGCTTTTTCACCAAACTCGCCTTTTGCAAATCGGGCAAATGCCCCTGGAAAAGGTCGAATCCGAAGGAATGTCCGACACCCTCTCAAAGCCCCGGTGGTCCGTAGATTGGGTGTGGTCTTGAGAGCCTCGATCAGCACACCGACACCAGGGGAAAGGCGTCGATCATCCTCGCCGTAATGGAACGGACAATAGTCTCCCGTTCAAGAACTTTTCTGCCCATGCCCTGAGCTGATGCACTCACGGGGACATGCCTTTCATCCCGCACCATCTCCAGGACCTTAACATGGTGTTGTTCCTTCTCGGTCGGAGGGGCTTGCCGGCATTCCTCCGGTTTCGGGAACAGACTTCGTTGCAACGTGCCCTTCAACCGTGATATTGCTTCTCCGGGCTTCATCGGCACTTCCTCACAGGGGAGTCCGGCTGACCACAACTTTATACCACGGGAGCGCCTCCGAAGCTCTCCTTTCAGTCTAAAACCCACCCGATCAACCGACTTTTGCAATGGGTTCCAACAATCCCCCACTTCCGGAGAGTACGGAGTAGAGACATTTCCACCAAACAATAAGGGGGCTTGAGCTGTTGCATTGGAAAACACTCCGGGAAGCGTAAAAATGGCCGGAGGGAGAAGAACAGGAGAGAAATCGGTGAGCATGTTGGCAAAGGCGGTCGCCCATTATTGGACAACTCGAGAGGCACAGAGAAAGAAACAGGAATCACGAGGCGTATCGGATGCGGGCCTGAGGAGTGCCGTGACAGGCGGAGCCCAAATGGATGGTTTCATCGAG
>JAGPLX010000011.1 GCA_018053185.1 Syntrophobacteraceae bacterium | reverse complement strand
CGCGGGCAACAGCACACATCTGCTGTTCGCCCCCGGAAAGAGTCCCCGCCAATTGCTTTTGGCGTTCCCGAAGACGTGGGAAAAGCTCGAGGACCCATTCGAGGGACTGTGCTCTCTGAGCTTTGGCCGACGGAGTCAAGGACCCCAGTTCGAGGTTTTCCCGGACCGTCATCTCGGGAAACAATTGCCTTCCCTCTGGAACATGGGCGATGCCCACCCCGATGACCTTGTATGGGGGAAGCGAGTCCAGGCGCCGGTCCTCGAACCAGATCCCCCCGCGGCGCGGGCGGATCAGGCTCGAAATCGTCTTCATGATAGTGCTTTTTCCCGCCCCGTTGGCGCCCACCAGAACCACAAACTCCTGGGCCTTTACTTCGAAAGAAACGTCCCACAGTACTTGAATGTCCCCGTACCCCGCGTCAACGTTCTCAACCCGCAGCATACTCTCATTCCTTTCCCAGGTAGGCTTCAATGACGGCCTGATTGTTGGCGACTTCTACGGGGGTTCCCAAAGCGATTTCCTGGCCGTAATTGATGCATAGAATCCGGTCGCACAGGTTCATGATCACGCGCATGATATGTTCGACGATGATGATCGTCTTCCCGGAATCCCGCACTCTGCGGATGAGTTCGACGCCTTCCATCTGTTCCTGGGGAGTGAGGCCCGCCATGGTTTCATCCAGGAGGATCAGATCAGGCTCCGTTGCCAGTGCCCGGGCGATCTCCAGCCGCTTGCGATCCCCGATGGTGAGGCCTTTGGCGGGGTAGTCCACCTTTTTGTGGAGCATGCAGAAATCGAGGACTTCCATTGCTTTTTCCTTGGCCTTCTGCATGGAGCGGCGACGATTGAAGGCGGAGGTCATGACATTCTCGAGAACTGTCATCCGGCGCAGGGGTTTGACTACCTGGAAGGTCCGCCCGATCCCCAGCTTACACACTTTCCAGGTGGGAAGGCCGTGGATGGGGGACCCCTTGAAACGAATGGACCCGGCCGTTAAAGGGTAATATCCCGTAATCAGGTTAAAAACCGTCGTCTTGCCGGAACCGTTGGGACCGATGAGCCCAAAGATCTGCCCTTGTTCCACCCGGAAGCTCAGGTCGTTTACCGCGATCAGGCCGCCGAAATTCTTGGTCAGGTGTGCAACTTCAAAGTATGCCATCGTTCGTTCTCACCAGTCGGTTAGGAAAATGCCTTCTCTCGCGCCCACAGTCTGCGGATCTTCGGCCAGTCTCCAATGATTCCGTTGGCCAGGTACCGGATGACAAAGATGACCAGCAAGCCAAAAACCAGTACGTGAGCTTCACTCACCCATCGAGGGAGAATCCCGAAAAAGGAGCTCCGAAAGGTCTCCTGCAAAAAAACCATGATGAAGGCTCCCACAGGGGGACCCCAGATAGTGCCCACTCCGCCGATGATTCCCACCAGGATGGCCATGATGGAAATACCGGCCAGATTGAAAACCACGTGTGGGTCAATGAAAGCCATGTAGTTCATATAAAAAGCCCCTGCCAGCCCTGTAAAAAAGGAACTGATCAGCAACGAAAGACTCTTGTACCGAAAGGCGCTGATTCCCAGGGATTCGGCCGCGTCCTGGTCCTCGCGAATGGCCACGAAATAGTATCCCCACTTGGAATAGATCACTCGGTGAATAACGAAGATACACAGGGCCGCCAGGGCCGCTCCCAGATAATAGTAAGGGAGTTTGCTCCGGAAGGTCTGGATGATGAGAATTCCTTCCATTCCCTCGGTGAAGCTCCTCCAATCGATGGCCACCAGCCGGAAGATCTCCCCAACGGCAATAGTAGCCAAGGCGAAGTAAGGGCCGCGAAGCCGAAAGCAGACCCAGCCAATGAAAAGACCCACCAGAGACGATACAGGGCCTCCCAGAAGCATGCCCCACCACGCGGATATGCCGAGCTTGGTCACACACAGGCCGGCAGTATAGGCCCCCGTGCCGAAAAAGATGGCATGGCCGAAGGAGACCTGCCCCGTGAATCCCGCCAACAAATTCCAGGAGGACCCGATGAGGACCCACATCAGGGCTATGATGAAAATATGCCGGTAATAATCCGATGAAACTCCCAGTGGGAATAGGAGCAAGAAAAGAACGAGTGCCAACAAGACCCAGCGATTTATCCTCATGACATTCCCTCTATAAAACCGCCATGGCCTGAAGAATCCCAACTCAGGACAAAGGCCGGTGGAGAAGGGGCGGCAGCTTTCCCGGCCACCGGATTTTGCCCTACACCTTTGTTAGTGTTTTCAGGCCGCCGGGCAAAAAGATGAGAACCAGCAGAAAGATTACCAGGCCTACTGCGTCCTTGAGGGCCATGGAGATGTACGTGGCTCCAAGGGATTCAGCCACTCCGAGAACGACTCCGCCCATAATGGCGCCTACCGTGCTGCCCATCCCTCCGAGCGTGGTGATGACGAATGCCTTGAGGGTGAACGGGCCTCCGATATCCGGGAATAAATAATATATGGGTAGGAGCAGCGTGCCTGCGGCAGCAGCCAGGGCGGACCCGAGCCCATAGGTGAGGACGGTGATCCACTGGGCGTTGATTCCCAGGATCATGGCGGCCTCCGCGTTCTGGGCCGTGGCTCGCACGGATTTACCCAGATCCGTCTTCAACAGGAAAATGAAAAGAGCTGCGGTGAGCAATAGGGCGATGCCGAAGGCGACCACCATGGGAAAGTTGAAGGAAATCGGTCCCATGTATAAAGCCGTGTCGCTGTAGCTTGTTTTCACGGATCGGTAGTCGGAACGGAAGATGAACCGGATGATCTCGGTGAGAACCATGGCGATTCCAACAGTCATCAATACCTGGTTTTCGGGAAGGATGGAATCCACCTTGAGCAGCGGGTTGAGTAGATACTTTTGCAAGAGGACCCCGATGAGAAAAAGGGTCGGCATGGAAACCAGCAAGGAAAAGTATGGGTCGATGCTCAAGTGTGTAAAGAGCACAAAGGTAATGTACATGGCGATCATCATCAGCTCGCCGTGAGCCAGATTAATGATCTTCATCACTCCCATGATCAGGGTCATGCCGAGGCCGATGAGAGCGTAAATGCCGCCGATCAAAAGCCCTGATACGAGGGTCTGTGCGAGAGTTTCCATGGGATGCCGTCCTTTTCAAAACACAAAAATGGGGTTGGGAGTCAATCTCCACAACCCCATACCGGTTTTCGAGCTATTTCCAGACTTTCTCCCAGTCGATGGGATACACGTAGGGTTTGGTGGCCACGTTCGTGGGCCAGACCAGCTCGAGCTTCCCGTCGATCCATTGGACCAGGTAGGTGGGAAGCTTGTTCTGGTTGGTCTTTTTTCCGTAGGAGATAAATTTTACCGGCCCGAACACCGTCATCATGTCCGTCGCGGCCAGGGAATCCCGAACGTCCTTGGGACTCAGCGACTTGGCGCGTTTCAGGGTGTCGGCGATGACGTAAGCTGTGGCATAAGCCTCGGCGCCGTGGTACTCGGTGTCCTTGTTGAACTTCTTGACATATTTTTGATAGTACTCCATGGCCCCGGGATAGGGGAGAGTCTGATACCACAAAGTGGCGGAATAAACCATTTCCGCAGCCTTGCCGGCGTTCTTGGGGAACTCAGGCAGGGTATAGCCGGCGGCTCCCCCCACAAAAAGCTTGGGATACAGCCGCAGCTCCCTGGACTGGCTCATGAGCAAAGAAGCGTCCATGACGTAGGAGATCATGTACACCAGGTCGGGATTGGCCTGCTTCACCTTGATGAGCAGGGGCTTGAAGTCCACGCCCCCTTTGGAATAGCCTTCGTTCAATAGGACCTTGATGCCGAGACGGTTACAGGTTTCATCGAAGGTCCTGGATCCCCCCGAGCCGAAGTTGCTGTCCTCAAACAGGATGGCGGCGGTCTTGGGCTTGACCACCTCGATGAGGAAGGATTCGAGAGCCGATGGGTATTCACTCACCGGCGGAGCAATTCGGAACACATAATTCCAGTTCTGCTCGGTGATCTTGTCTGCGGAACCGGTGGTCACGACAAAAGGCATTTGGCTTTGCTGAGCCACACCGGCAATGGCAAAAGTCTCGGAACTTCCATAGCCACCTCCCAGCATAACCACCTTGTCTTTGGTGATGAGCTTTTCCGCGGCAGAACGGGCCACCTCGGGTTTTCCCGTGTCATCCTCGAAAATGAAATCGAGCTTCTTGCCGTTGATCCCACCCGCAGCGTTGATTTCGTCGAGGGCCATCTCGAAAGAGTTCTTCTCGATCTCCCCAAAGGCCGCCTGGCCTCCCGTCAATGGAAGAATGATGCCCACCTTGATGGAATCCTGGGCGTGAATCTGCCCAGCCGACAACACCATGGCCAGACATAGGGCGAGGCACACACTAACGATTCCCTTCATTTTACCCTCCTTCATCGGTCCGTGATAATGACATCGAATATCGAATAAGGTACAGCTCCTTCATTCCGGAGCAACGCGGGCACGTTGCGAAATAAGTGCGTTGAAAAGGCACCGGGGATGTGGCAGAAAAGAATTCTTCCCGAACGGAACTTATTATAGAGAGGACTCGAAGTCAACCAAGGATTGCGAATTCCGTCCGGAATCCCCCGTAAAAAGGAAGTGAATGCAATATCCGACAGGTATCAGACCCGTCAATCGGGTTATTGCTTCTATTGAGCCTGTGGTTTTACGGTCAACTCGTGTGCGGTTTCACCCCGAGGCACTGAAAGACGCGGCAAGCCGCCTCGATGAACTGCCGGATTCCCACGATTTTTCCTGGGAACACCACCCGTGCCATTTCTTCGATGGAGGGGCCAAAACCGCCCGCTGGATCTTCGTGCTCGACGTGCTCAATCACTGCTTCTGGCCTTCGCCCGGCCAAGAAACCTGGACCGTGGACTACCGGGAACGTTCCTGGTCGGGCTACTGGGCCCTGGCCGCAAGCCTCAAGAAGGCTATGGAACGGGGCATCCCTCTGGACCAGGCATCCTACCTGGCCGACCTCGAAGAGAATGTCCTTCGGGAGGTGTTTGCCGGACACGGAGAGATTCCTCTCTTCGACGAACGCCTCGACAATTTACGCGAGGCCGGCCGGATACTCCTGGCTCGCTGGGAAGGGGATGTCGGAAATCTCATCCGGCAAGCTTCCCAAAGTGCCGTGAAACTGGTGCGCCTCGTGGTGGAGAGTTTTCCGAGCTTTCGAGACGAGCCAACCTACGATGGACAGAAGGTCCGGTTTTGGAAACGGGCCCAATTGTTTGCCTGGGATCTTTACTGTGCTTTCAAGGGGAGCGGTTTCGGAGAATTCCAAGACCCGGATGCCTTGACGGCCTTTGCGGACTACAAGCTTCCCCAGGTTCTGCGGGAACTGGGGGTCCTCTCCTATGATGCAAACCTGGCGAACCGGGTGGATCGCCTCGAGGAACTGGCGCCGGGGAGTCCCGAGGAAATCGAGATCCGGGCCATGACCCTTCGGGCCGTCGAGGCCATCAAGGAAGAGTTGAAGGAGAGGGGCAGGCGGGTCATGAGCGCCTGGATCGACCAGCGGCTCTGGAGCCTGGGACAGCTTAATGCGTACCGGCGCCGTCCCTATCACCGTTGTCGGACCATCTACTATTGAGACTGATCCAGTGGAAGGAGGAAAGTCTGGTGGAATATCGATATCGTCGTGAGAGTTTCGGGGAGCTTCCCGTTCGGCTCGAGCACCTGGACATTCATTTGAATTTCTGTCCGGATTGGGTGGATGCCGTCAACTGCATGGAAATGACGGCCAACAGGGCCATCGAGGATCTCGAGCTGGATGCCGACGGGCTCGAGATCTTCGGTGCGGCATGGAAGGACACCGCTCCTTCCCAGTCCGAAGGGTGGGAAATCCTGGCCTACGAAGACCGCCGGGATCGGAATAAGCTGGTTCTTCATTTTCCCAGGCGAATTCCGGTGGGTTCTCGCCTGTGGATTCGGACGCGCACCCGCTGTTTCCCGTCGGACCACATCCTGGAAGGGATCTATAGGGACGTGACCCCACCCGGTGCTCCCCAGCAGTACATGTCCCAGTGCCAGCAATGGGGCTTTCAGCGAATCATGCCCATCCTGGATGACTGCCGTGCCAAATGCACCATGACCACCACCCTCGAGGGGGATGCCCGCTACACGCACCTGATCAGCAACGGCAATGTGAACCGGCGGACCAACCCCGACGGGAAACCGGTGCTCGAGGCCGACGACCCCACTCGTCAGACCATCACCTTTGAAAACCCCATTCCCATGGCCCCCTACCTGTTCCTCGCCTGCGCCGGGACTTGGGAAACCCTCGAGGACCAGGTCACATATCCCTCCGGCACAACGGTGTGCCTCGAGTACCTGGTCCCGCCCGGAACAGCACGATACGCACGGGTTCCCATGGAAATTCTCAAGAAGGCCGTTTTGTGGATCCAAAAAACCCAGGGTTATACCTATACGGCGGATACCTATCGCACCATCACCATGACCAAGTCCAACTTCGGCGGTATGGAAAACGTGGGCAACACCACCATCGTGACGGACGCCGCCTTGATTCACGAGCACAGCCTGGACTCCTCGCTCCTGTATGCCCATGCGGTCATCGTGCATGAGTTTGAACACAATCAATGCGGCAGCGAAACCACCATGGCCACACCCTTCGACATGTGGCTCAACGAGGCCTACACGGTGGACGTGGAACGCCGCTTCCTGGCCGATCACTTCGATCCGACCCTGGTTCGCCTGCTCCAGGTGGACGGCATCCGCAATCCTCTCCTCGGACCCCTCGCCGTCGAAGACGGAGGCCAGCAAGGACGGGTGGTGCGGGAAGGCTTCAACGACCCGGATGAACTCATCGACGGGGTGACCTATGTGAAGGCGGCTGAAGTGATCGGCATGCTTCGCCGTGTGTTGGGGGAGGAGAAATTCACCGGCGGAAAGACCCTCTACTTCACGCGATACCGCCATGGAAACGCCGATACGGACCAGTTCTTCTCCTGTTTCGAAGAGGTTTCCGGAATGTGCCTCGATCAATTCAAGAAGGGGTGGCTCTATCGGATCGGCTATCCCAGAGTGACGGCCGAGACATCGTTCGACGCGTCCAGGGAAGAATTTCAGATTCTATGGCGTCAGGAAGTTCCCGAGGGACAGCTCCCCTTTCACATCCCCATCGATCTGGCCCTGGTTGGCGAAGACGGCGGGGACATCCCCGGAACGCTCCGGACCTTTCAGCTCACCGAGGTGGAGGCTTCCCTGACCATTGCCGGTGTTCGGCAAACTCCCGTCTTTGCCTCCATGAATCGCGATTTCTCCTTCTACGGGACTTTTTCGCACGCCGGGGACACACCGGAGCTGCTTTGCAAACAGGTACGCCTGGATCCCAACGGCCACAACCGCGTGGATGCCATGCGCAAGTTCACGGACCTTCAGCGAATCCGTCTACTGAACGATCCGCACGCGCCGATCGATCCCCTGTGGCTGGATCTGGTCCGGGAACTCGTGACCGATGACTCGCTCCCACCGGGTTTGAAGGCGTACCTCCTGCGTATCGAGGAACAGCCAATGGACCGCGAGGTTGCCACCTGGTATCCGGAACTGGTGGCAGCTCGGGAAACCCTCATGCGCGCCGTGAACGAACGGTACCGGCCGGGGATGATCGCTGCCTATGAACGCCTCCAGGCCGCTCCACCCCCACCCGGTGCGGAGCCGTGGGTCGGAATCGAAGACCGGATGCTCAAGCATGTCTTGCTGGATCTGATCGTGGTGGATGATTCTCCGGAGAGTCAGTGCCTGATTCTCGATCATTTCCGGACCGCCTCCAATGCCACGGAGCGGGTGGCGGCCCTGGCCGCCCTGAACCGCTCGGCATCCCCCCGAAGACGCCCGGTTCTCGAAGAGGTGTACGAAGCCTGGCACGGTCATTTGAGCGGCTATGCCAATTACCTGCGGGTGGTGGCGTCGGGCACCGGGGAGGATGTCTTCGACATGATCGACCGGGAAAAGCGCCGACCGACCTTCGATGTCACCCAGCCCACATGGTCCCGGGCCTTGTTCGTCACCATGGCCGCCAACAACAAGGTGCTCTGGACGGACCAGGGAATTGCATGGATGACGGAGACCATCATCGAGCTGGCTCCCATCAACCAGACCATCACCCGTCGCATGCTGAACGCGTTCCAACACGTGCGGCGTTTGCGGTCTCCCCTTCGGGAGAAAGTGATCGAGGCCCTCGGGGAGATCGTCACCCGCGTGAGCCGCGAAGTCAGCCCGGCCATCCACGGCCAGGCGAGCTCCTACCTGGCGACGAAGTGATCAGGGCATCGCGTGACGGGAACTTCTCGAGATCGCTCTCCGGAAAGGACCTTGTGACCTCCGGCATATTCGGCATTTGCTTGGGCGGGGAAGAGATGAAGAACTATGATCTCGGAGAGGGCCGTCCTTTCCGGAGCGACCGGTTCGAGGTCTTCCTCGGCTTGACTGCGGTGGAGACCCGGGCTAGCATGGTTTATCCGTCGACGATCGAAAAGGGGGTGTCTGGTCACCAAAGTTCGGAAGCGTGGCAACACTCAGGACGGGCAGGTCGGCGTGGATTGGCGGGTGTAAAGCCGCTCCCCGTCTAGGAGGCTTCCATCGAGACCCACATGATGGCCGCCCTCGTCCGTCACCACGATCTCCCCATCTCGGGCAGCCCGGTAAAGATCTTCATCCAGCGAAATGAGGGCGTGTTTCACCATCATTCCCCGAAAGAGACTCACCGGCTTGTCGTCGACGAAAACCCGGATTTTTCCGTTCATGGCTCCTGAAAGTTCTGAAAAGTGATGCGATTTTCCGTGGTCGTCCCGATGGGGGATTTCTTCGCCGTGTAGTCGATCACCACATCCCGGAGGGATTCACGGGCCGTGCCGTTCTTGCCTTCCTTGAAGGTCTTGAAGTGATCTCCTCCCGCTGCGAGAAAATCGTTGGTGACAACGCGGTAGACCTTCCCGGGATCCAGGGGTTCAGATCCCGCAAACGCCTGGATAACCCTCCGGCCGACGGGCTTCGAAAGGTCGTAGGAAACCTTCAGTCCGGAAACCTGGAGGATTTGTGAGGACAGCGCGGCATTCTGTTCGAGGATTTCGTGGATCTGTTCCCCGGTGAGATCCATGAGTACGAGGTAGTTGTCGAAGGGAAGAGCGGTATAGATCTGACCGAGGGTGATGGGACCCTGGTACAGGTCCGTGCGAATGCCTCCCCCGTTTTGAAAAGCGACCTGGGCCTCCGTCGTCTCCCGCATGGCGTCGGCCACGAAATTCCCCAGGTTGGATTCTGCGTACGGTTCGCGAACGAGGTCCACGGAAGTCCAACCGATAGGCTGATTGAACTTGGCGTCAAACCGAGCTTCGTATTCCCGGATTATGGAGGCCACCCGGGGATTGGTGGGGCTGGTGGGAGTGGACAGGACAAGCTTCAACTCGTCTTTTTCCGTGTATCGAGTGATTCGCGACGTGGCCGGATCGAATTGAAGGTCCAGCACTCCAAGATATATGCCGTGATAGCCCGCCTGGACGATGATGGTGTCGCCCACCTTTTCTGGGTTGTGCAAGACGGTATGACTGTCTCCCCCTACAATGACATGAATTCCCGGAACCTTGGCGGCCAATTCTTCATCCGCCCTCAGCCCGCAGTGGGACAGGACCACCAGGAGCTGCGCCCCCTGGTCCCTGAGGTCCTCGATGATTGCAGGCAGTACGGCGGCGGGGTCCGAAATGGTGAGGTCCGCCACGTTGGAAGGCTTGGTGCGGTGACCGAGCTCACGGGTAGTGATCCCCACCACACCGATACACACTCCTTTTCTGCTAAAAAGAACGTAGGGTTTCACATCGGGCAGGTACCGTCCCTCCTGATCTTTGAGGTTTGCCGACAGAAATGGAAACCGCGCCCAAGCGGCAAGCTCCGCCAAGACGGCCCGGCCCCAGTCGAATTCGTGATTTCCCAGGGTCATGGCATCAAATCGAAGGTGGTTCATGATATCGAGGACGGGACGCCCATGAAACACCGTTGAGATGGTGGCTCCCTGAAACATGTCTCCGGCGGATAAGAGCAGGGTGCCCTCGGGGTTGCGATCCCGTTCCCGCTCGATCATAGTGGCCAGAGCGGCGGCGCCGCTCACCGGGTCCGGTTGGTGGACGGTCTTTTCCTGGAAGGGCAGGATGTGGCCGTGAACGTCGTTCAGGTGCAAAATGGTGAGATCTGTGGGCACGGCACCGGACATGCCGGGGGAAAAGAGAACGAAGATGGCCGCAAAAAGGCTCGGTACTATTCCCTGGACCCGATGCGTCGTCACCTCCCTGGGATTTGGCAGAGGAGGGGAAAAGCGCTCGATCCATTGAGTGAACACCCGGGAAAGAATGGCGGCAAAAAAGAAAAGGCTCCCGGGGGAAGGCGGCTTGCTTCGAGCTTGTCTTCCCCTTGTACGACCGTACTGGAGAAATCGAAGAAACCCTTTGTTGTTTTGGGGCTTGAACATGCGGGCCCACCCAAATATTCCGAGGCAGTCTTCCTGGAAATGATTCATAATATGTCCCTATTGATCCGCCATGACGCTCCTTTCATGTGAAGATAGCACGTTTTCCGTGAAATAGGACCCATCGGGAGGGGGTCCGATCACTTTACTCCGTTCAATGAATTGGCGGTGAGGATCAATTTCATTTCATAACTGGGAGATTTGAGAGAGCGGTTGCGAACGAATCGGATGTCCACGTTGGTTTCACCGATGCGCCATTGAGAGGCCTTTCCCGTGCGGATGGAGGCTCTCACATCCGGTGGCAGGGGTGTTCCCGTTACCTTGTGGATGTACTTGCTGGCGGAATCGGTAAAAAATTCATCCGCCATTCCGGATTCATCACAAACCATGGACACGTTCAATTTTCCTAGAAGATTCCGTCTGGACATGGTGTATTCCTTTCACAAGAGAGTGTTGGTACATTTCGACCAACCCTTGGGGATTTCGTCATCCGCCCGGCATGACCTTGAAGACATGGACATGCGGAGGATAGCTTGTCAGTCATGGCGTCACCTCGACCGCAAAGAGAAATCTCGACGGTGCCGAGCGATCTCGAGGATTATCTCCACAATAGAAAGAACAGGCGCATCATCGAATGTGTGAGATTGAATGTTCAGAACACGAGGACTGGGACGTGAAGGAGTTGTTGAAGGGTTCGGTCATTTGTGAACTGAAATTTCAATGTTAAACTTAACCTCGAAGGTCCTGACTTGTCAATAGATGTGGATTCTAGAAACTTCCCATACCGGGTTTTCCTCCTTATCAGGCAGCTGATGTTTTTCCCATGTTCCGATTCATATCGAGGGAGAACCCAGGGAGCTCAGGGAGCTAAGGAAGGTTGTAGACAAAAGGCGGGCAGCCCTCGTCTTAAAAGTCTAAGTGGGTACTTGCTCTCATGTTCGGTGGGAATGAGCGGATTGTGGGGGAGGGGCCTTTCCCGGTGGGCCTCTTCCGAGAATACGGACATTAAGGAATGCTCGATGGTCTAGCAGAAAGGGGATGTCGTATGATGAAAAGAACAGGGTTGGTGCTTTTGTTGCTAGTTGCCCTGACAGGCTCATTGGCGTTGGATGTCCTGGCGGGGGAACAGATGGCTTTTCAACAAGGTCGTATCAGAAGCATGCCCTCGGGCGAAGGAATCTGGAAAACGCTGACCTCAATCCCGTTCAGGCCGCCTCAAGATGGATATGTGGTGGTGACGGCGAGCGGGATGGTCTTGTTCGACTCGGAAGCGTCCAGCCTCACCTTAACCCTCAGTACCACACCAGCAGGGAAATCGAAGTCGGATTGGGTTTTTTCCCTGACCCCCGGCTTCCAACTCCTCCAGGCCTATACCATTCGATACGTTTTCCCCGTGAAGGCCAAGGAAAAAAAGAAATACTATCTGAACGCCATGTCATGGGACGGCCCCAGAAATTCAATCCGCATCGAAAACGGGTTGCTCACCGTGGAGTTCTACGCGGGTGGGAATGTGAGCGCCCTCAGCCGGGAAGCAGTGAAGACTGCCGCTACCCCTGCTACCGCGCCTGAAGACCAACGAGTCAATCAATGATTCACCACCGAAACATCACCGCCGATGCCTCGGCCTTGAGACAAGTAGCAGTGGATGGGTGATTCCATTCCTGAAGGGAACCAGGGGGAACATCCCCCTGGGGCCTTTCCTGATCCTATCGCATCACGGGGCATGCCGCCGGACCCCTCCCGTTCCTGGACCATCCCCACTCGTCCTCCACCGGGGAATACCACGGCGGAAGTCTTGAGCTCTCCTCGTCCGCTTCGTCCCCGAAGCAGGATATAGAAGGGACCACCCTTCATGCCCCCGCTGGGCGACAAGCCACCCCGAAGAATCCAAGATACCGCTCGTTCGCTTACGGCAATACGTCCCGAATCCGCATGGGGAAAGCAAAACGGACTGCCTGCATCCATGAAGGCTCAGCAGGAAGGTCGAAGGGCCCAGGTTCTCCGAATGCGGAGTCTCCTGAACCAGGACATTTTCCAGGCGAATTTGGAGCCTGGATATCCGGAAACCAGAAAACCTTTTGGGGACCGGACGAAGATTGTCTGCAAGCGCGCCCGTCGGGCCGAACCCGGTGGACGATTTCATACCGTCGCATCATATTCGAGATCATAAAAAAATTCCCGTCAAGTTTGAGGTGGAAAGTGCCGACTTAGGGAGCGAATGAGAAAAGACACTTTCCCATGAAGCTCAAGCTGGTTATTCGGAAAATCCAACGACATCAGATACCTTTTGCCTTGTTCCCAGGTGGGAGAGGTTGGTCGAATTTCCACGGCACTGCAAGGGGAGATATCCTTCGGCAGAGATTTCGAGAGGCCGTGCTGAGTTTCCTGGCTGGGGAGGTGTACTGAACTTTTCTCGAGCTTTTCACAAACGAATTCAATCCATTCGATAAGTTGCGATTATTATTGGCCGAAATCGGCAGTCCCTCGGAATATGGGGCGGAGGAAAGGGGGGGTGCCCGGCGCGGGGGTTGCCCGTAGGCCGATGGAGGCAAGGGAGGGGCTGAAAAAACTGCCCTGGGGGGAGTCCGCGCCCGTTTTTTTCCACCGTCTTCAACGTACGTGCTGTTGAACGGGCAAGGGATATCCCGATTCCTGCCAGGGAGGCAGGGAGGAAGGAAAGATGGGGTAGCACAAGGATTGTCGAGGTGAGGGGGAGAAGATGTTGTCCGCCATTTGGAGCGGGACCGGTGACCTTCCAGGGCTCCAGCAAATCTCTGATGCCTTCATCGAGTTGTCGTGCAACGGGGTCTTGCTGAAATACAGCATTGCGAGCCTCTTTCGTGTGACGGCCGGCTTCTACCTGGCAGTTCTCCTGGCGGTCCCTCTCGGGTTGTTCCTTGGGCGTCGTCCTCTGATCCAGCGAGTCGCTAACCCGGTGATTCAGTTTCTGCGTCCGGTTTCACCCCTGGCATGGATTCCCTTCGCTATGCTGTGGTTTGGGATAGGTGACAGGCCGGCGGTTTTCATCATATTCATCGCCTGCTTTTTTCCCATCCTTCTTTCAACGATCGAAGCGTCCGCCGGCATACGTTCCATGTACTTTCATGTGGCTGCGAATCTCCAGCTCACTCGTTGGGAATCCTTGAAGTGCCTCGTTTTGCCGGCAGCCATGCCCAGTATTGTGTTGGCCTTGCGGGTAGCCCTGGGGATTGCCTGGATGGTGGTGGTGGCAGCGGAGATGATCGCGGTCAAAAGTGGGCTGGGATACCTCATCATGGACGCTCGCAACGCACTTCGAATGGACTACGTGGTGGTGGCAATTGTCACCATCGGGGCCATCGGGCTGCTTCTGGACGGTGTCATGCGGCAACTGGAGCATGTGGAATCCGTGAGGTGGAAAGTTGGGCAAAAGTAAAATTCGGCTCCAAGATGTCAGTGTGGAATACGACACGTGCAGCAACGGCCGTTCTCGATGGTTCGGGAGGTGGGTGCGGAAGGGTCACGATGGTGCGGCATCTTGCAAGCTGGTTTTGGACCGCATCAACCTCGAGATCGAAAGAGGTGAATTCGTGTCCATTCTTGGTCATTCGGGTTGCGGCAAGTCCACTCTGCTCAAGGTCATCGCGGGATTTGCCGAACCCGTTCAGGGCACGGTCTGGATTGACGACCGCAAGGTCAGGGGTCCCCAATCGGACCATGTCTTCGTTTTTCAGGAAGGGGCCCTGTTTCCGTGGCTGACCATTCTCGAGAATGTGGGCCTGGCCCTGAGGTCCGAGAAGGATCCCGTGGAAAGGAGCAGGAAAGCCCAGGAGTATCTCGAGCTGGTGGCCCTCGATGGGGTAGCCGACTACTATCCTCACATGCTCTCGGGGGGAATGAGACAGCGTGCCGAGATTGCACGGGCGCTCGCCGCCAGGCCGGACATCCTGCTCATGGACGAGCCCTTCTCCGGCCTCGATTACCTGACTCGTCTCCACCTTCGAGAGGAGATGCTTTATCTGCAGGTGATGCTTCCCGAGACGACGATTCTCTTTGTGACCCACGACATTGATGAGGCATTGCAGTTGAGCAAACGGCTCATCGTTCTCAGTGAGTCGCCCGGCCGGGTCAAGTGCTGTCGCCATATCGAGGTGCCCCATCCCAGGAGTCTCGGCAGCCCGGCCATGAGCACGCTCCGCACGCAGATCTACCACCATTTGGGAGTCCATGCCGCCCTATGAGACTGCTCTCCTTTCGAGGTTCCTCGACTTCCTTCAGGGCCTTCATCGTCGCTCTGGCATGGCTTGGTGTGATTTCGGCACTGCATGCATGGGTCAACGGGGACAAATCGGCCTCGGGGAAGATTTTCATGGGATATATGCCCGTCATCAGCAATCTGGCGGCCCCCCTGGTGGATGCGACCACCGCTGGCTCTTCCGTCCATTTCGAGGCCATGAAATTCGGCTCCTTTGCGGAGTTGGCCGAAGCCTTCCAGGCAGGGCACATCCAGGCGGCCTTCATCATCGCTCCCCTGGCGGTCGCTCTGTCGGCCAAGGGCGTTCTCCTGAAGATTGTGTATATCGGCAATCGCCACGAGAGTACCCTGGTGGTGCGACGAGACCTTGCGGCGACCTCCCTCGCTCAGATGAGCGGTAGAACCATTGCCGTACCCATCCGTTTCTCGGGACACCTGCTTGCCCTCAAGCGATATCTGCGTGAGCATGCCATGGACCCCGACTCCTTTCGAATTGTGGAGATTCCGCCTCCGGACATGCCGTCGGCGCTCTTGTCGGGGGGGATCGACGGTTACTTCGTGGGGGAACCGTTTGCCTGCAAGGCGATCCATTCGGGAGTGGGCCGCCGGCTTTTGGACGTGGAACAGATCTGGCCGGGTTTTATTTGCAACGTCCTGATCGTGCGAGACGATCTCATTGGACTTCACCCGGATTGGGTTTCGGACCTCGTGGCCCGATGCATCCAATCGGGAACCTGGGTTCGCGAGAACTTCGAGGAGGTTCTCGGAGTACTGTCGCGATCCTGGGGGCAGGACCCGGCATTTCTGCGGTATGTATTCGCCAATCCACCGGGTCGATTCCGCTATGACCTGGGCATGCCCGTGCAAGGCGAGCTCGAGGAGTTGGTGCGGGAAATGGAAATGGCAGGCTTTCTTGCTTCTTCGGTGGATGTTCGGGTTTTCATGGACGATCGTTTCTCGAGAGCGGCCATCGACACACTCAAAGAACACTCCCTGGGGTTGTCGAAAAAGTAAGGCCGGGAGAGATTCCATGGTGTGGAGGGCGGAAGCTCGTTGGAAAGAAGCCGGGCGGGAAGGTATCGGATTATGAACATCCTGGTTCTGGGATTGGAGATGCACCGGCAGGTCATGGAAAAACTTCTCGAACTCGTGGAAGACCTGTCCGTTCAGGATGGGGAGGCTTCCATCCAGCCCGGCGGCCCGTGGGGGGTGGACATCCTGGTCGGTTCCGTGTCCGGAGGAAGGAATCCCGACCACTTGGAAACCCTGCTGAACTGGAGGACCCATGCCCACACGTACATGATTCCGTGCTGGATCAATGGCTGGAAGAAATCTTTCGAGCCATGCCGTCTGTGGCCGAGGCTTTCCATCGACCGGTTTCAGGAGACCCTCGAACTGGCTCCCTTCCGGGAATGGCTGAGAGAGATCCAACATTGGCAGCAAAACCGGATGCAACTGGCACCCTTCAACACCCTGGATCGATGCGCCCCCCTCGAGATCGTGAGTTCCCTGGCACTTCGTCGAGCCGGCGGGCGGCTCGTAGTGTATGGAGAGGAAGGTCAGGAAGGCAGCCTGGTTTTTTGGGACGGCTGCCTGGTGGGGGCGGCGGTCAAGCATCTGCGGGAAGAAGAAGCCTTCCATGAATTTCTGTCGTGGTCTTCGGGGAGCTATTGTTGGGAAGCCGACAGGAAAGGGGACAAAACCATGTCCCCCCGCCCCATCGAGGAGCTCATTCGTGAGGGTCTGGCCTTGATGCGGGAGGCCGGCCTTCTTCATCATTTTGTTCGGGATCCGAGCCACTGTCTCAGACATACTGGGTCGCAGTCCGCCCTGGACGATGCGGCCGTTCCCATTTACCCGGACCAGACAAGGCTCTACAGTTTGATTGACGGCAGAACCACCGCTCGGGCAATCATCGAGGCGTCTCCTCTTTCGCGGCCCAGGACCATGAGTTGCCTGGCCAAATGGTTTTCCCTGGGAGATATCGAAAGAGAACCTCCTCAAGAGGATACTTCGAGTTGCCGTGTTCTCGTGGTAGACGATTCGCCCCTCATGTGTAGGGCCCTAGAGTCCATCTTCTCCGGAGATTCGCGCCTCGAGGTCGTCGGTTTCGCCCACGACGGCCGGAGAGCCCTCGAACTCATTGATCGACAAAACCCCGACGTGGTCACCCTGGATCTCCAGATGCCCAGCATGGACGGTCTCACGACCCTCAAGCACATCATGATCCGCAAACCGACACCTGTGGTGGTTTTGAGTGCCTTCACCCAGGAGACCTCTCCCTGGACCTACGAATCTTTCAAGTATGGTGCCGTGGACGTGATTCCCAAGCCCGGCAGGCCCAAGGCCGGAGAAGCCGGCTTCGAGAAGGACCTCACAGATCGGGTCACCCAGGCGTCGCGTGTGCGGATGCAAGCCGCCCGGTACATTCGAAGGGTCAGGAAACCAGGGGAGACCTTGGCCGCCGATTTGCTCGATCCTTTTCAGCTCGAACGCCTCCATCAATGCAGGATCCTCGTGGTGTGTGGAACGGGGGGGTTTCCCTCCCTCCTCAAACTGCTTCTTTCCCAGGCCCGGCCTGGATGGCTTGCCCCCATGATCGCCTGCATCGCCATGCCCGCTCGGGTGGTCGCCTCCCTCCTGCCCAACCTCAAAAAGGACATCCCGGTCAGAATCGAGGCGCTCGAAGACCCATCGTCCTGCAAACCGGGAGTCGTCTACCTGTGTTCCGCCGACGAAATTCCCCTGGACAGGGCAAACCTTACGGCAACCAGCGGCCTGGAGTCGGACCCCATGAAGGATGGCGGTCCTCTGGACGACTTGCTTTCGGTTCTCGCACAAGAGTTCAAGTCGAGGCTCCTGGCCATGTTGATTTCGGGCAGCGGAAGCGACGGGATCCGCGGAATGGAGAGGGTAAGGCGGATGGGCGGGGAATCTTACGTCCTTTCTCCGGAAGTCTGTCTGCGACCGGATTTGCCCAGGAAGATTCTTGAACTGGAGCTCGCCCTCGAGGTTAAAAGTGCCCAGCATGCGGTCGATCTGTTTCAAGACTGGAATGAACGCATGATGGCGACCGTCACCGGCTGCGGAGGTTCAGTGCGGGTGGAGGGCACCAAATCGGTAACCTGAGAGGAACCGCAGGGGGATCCCCGCGGCGAGGAGGATGACCATGGGATTGCCTTCACTTCTTTCCAAAGTACCAACCCACGCTCAGGAAGAGAGCAAGCAGTTTGTGCAATTGGTCAGTTTTCGGCTGGGAGAGGAGGAGTTCGGGGTCGATATTCTGATGGTTCAGGAGATCATTCGATTACCGAGCATCACTCCCCTTCCCAATGCTCCCGGATTCATTCTGGGAATGATCAACCTGCGCGGCAAGATCATCCCCATCATCGATCTGCGCAGGCGGTTGAAAATCCGGGGCAGGCACGTCGGGGTGAACGATCGAAAAACCCGCATTCTCATTGTGGAGATTTTCAGCCACGTGACGGGCTTCATCGTGGATTCGGTCTCCGAGGTCATGAAGGTCAGGACGAGCGAGATCGAGGCCACACCCCATCTCGTGGCTTCGAGCATTGACGCCGAGTACATCCAGGGGGTCATCAAGCTTCCCAACCGGCTTGTCATGCTTCTGGATTTTCGCCAGATCCTCAAGCCGCACGAAGGACAGCAATTGCAAAACGTTTACCTGGATACTCCCGAAGAGGGTCTCGGGAGCGGGGAATCCACCAAGGTCGTTCCACAGGGGGTCTGATAAGGACCAACGGAATAGGTAAGGATAAGGAGGACGGGAGCCATGGTAACAATCGATAAGATTCGTAGTTCATTGAAAACAAAACTGTTGTTGATCCTCTTGCTGGCTACCCTCATTCCCTTGGGGGCCATGAACGTGATCAGTTTCTTGACCTTGAGGTCCCAGATCGAAGAGGACCAGAATGCGCGCCTGGTGGGATTTTCAGAACGCATCGCCAAGGCCGTCGACATTTCGTTGAATGACCGGATCGCCGACGTGATCACCTGGGCGTCTCTCGAGAGCATCAAGAACACGATTCAAAATCCGGATGCGTGGTTGGGATCGCCAAACCAGGTCCTGGAAGGTTTGGTCAAAACGTACGGTAACTTCGAAGTGTTGCAGCTCATGGATCGTTCGGGGCTGTGCCTTGCATCGAACTTCCCCCAGTTGACGGGGACCCTGAGCGCCCAGGATCAACCCTGGTTTCGTCACACCCTCGAAGGCAAGGAGTTTGTCGGGGAGTTTGGGAGCTATCCCCTGGTGAAGCAACTGGTTCCCGAAACCAACGGGTGGTCGATGGTCATCTCGGCCCCGGTGATCATCAACAATGAAGTCAAGGGTGTGCTGGCCGGCTACCTCAAGTGGGCTTCGGTGAACCGGATGATCGAGGCGTTTCCCGTGGGGAAAACGGGGTACACCTACATGGTGGACCGAAACGACATGACCATCGTCGGCCACGCAACCCGTGAACTTATCGGCCTAAAGCTCACGGACCCCCAGATCAACGTCCCCATGGTGGCCAACGCCATATCAGGGATGAACCGGGGTTTCCTGGTTTATGACTTCCTGAACCCGGCGACGAAAAAACTCGCAACCCGAGCGGTGGGATTCACTCACAACGAGGGTTTCGGGAAGTTTTCCAAGAAGTGGGCGGTGGTCACCGGCGCCGATGCCGAAGAAATCTTCGCCGCCTTGCCCAGACACCAGGTACGCAGCATCGTGATTTCGGCCATCTTCGTCCTCTTCATCATAGGGGGCACCCTGCTCATCAGCCGGAGCATCTCCAAACCGGTGATCGAGACCTCGAAAATGATGACCACCATCACCGAGAACCTGGATTTCACGCAGAGCATCGAGGTCACGGGCAAGGACGAGATTGCACGCATGCAGGAGGCATTCAATGGTCTTGTGCTACGTTTGCGTCGAACTTTCGGCAACATCGTGGATGGGAACGAACGGGTATCCATGGTGGTGGGCCAGGTGAAGGAAATTTCCGGACGCATCGTGGTGAACGCGTCCGAGCAGGCCCAGAGGGCCCAGGACGTGTTGAGCCGCGTCGAGACCATGGGGCAGACGGCTGGAGAGGTTCAGCAGAATGCATTGGAGAGCCAACGATCCTATGACGATACGGTGAGATCCATTACGGCCCTCACCACCAGTATCCAGGAAGTCGCAACGGCGGCCCAATCTCAGGCAAACATGAGTGAGGAGACCAGGGGTATCGTTATCGCCATGGGTGAGACGGCCCAGCAGGTTTCGGCTCGCGCCACAGCGCAGCAACAAAGTGCCATGGAGGCGGCCGCGGCAGCCGAACAAATGGCCCAGTCCATCCGGGATGTCTCCGAGAAGGCTTCCCAGGCCGGCAAACAGTCGGAACTCTCGCACCATGCGGCCGTGGAAGGAAAGAAAGCCGTGGAAGAAGTGGTGCAGGGCATGCACAGCATTGCAGAAAGCTCTGAACAGATCACGGAAATCATCGAAGTGATCTCCGACATCGCCGACCAGACCAACCTCCTGGCCTTGAACGCAGCCATCGAGGCCGCCAGGGCGGGAGAGCACGGGCGCGGGTTTGCAGTGGTGGCGGAAGAAGTGCGGAAGCTTGCGGAACGGACTGCGGAATCCACCAAGGAGATCGCCTCCCTCATCAAGAACAGCGGGGATCGCGTGAAAGAGGGGATGGATCTCGCCGGTTCCAGCCAGAGAGCTCTGACCAACATCGTTGCTGCAGTCGAACAGAGCAATACCTGGATCCGTGAAATCGATGCCGCCGCCGGCGAACAGACCAAGGGCATTCAACATGTGGTGGAAACCATGGATCGCCTGCGGAAACTCTCGGATGAAATCATGCAGATGACCTCCGAACAGGTGAAACGCCGTGAAAAGGCGGCCAATATCACGGATAGCTTGTACGAAATCTCCAGGAGCATTTCTACGGCCACCCAGGATCAGGTGAAAAATGCCGACCAGGTGATGAAGGACGTGTCCGCCGCCACCAAGCGTGCCGAGAACATCACTTCTTTGACCACCATGCAGAAAGAACGCAGTGCAACCCTGCGGGAGGTCATGGAGGAGATGAGCGCGGTGGCTCTCAACAACGCTTCGGGGGCCAAGAACTCCCAGGAACACAGCGAAAACCTGGCCAACGTGGTGGTCGACTTCACCCGGCTGATTGCCCAGTTCAAGATTGACCAAGGAGATGGAAACGGACGGGGAAGGACCGATCGTCCCACGGTCGAAGTTCCCACGTCGACGGGCAAAAAAGCCGAAACCCGGGCCTCCGCCTGAGTTCCGCGCTCCCGAGAACCCTGAGCGGCTGAACGGTCGCCTGTCTGGAACGGGGACCGAGGGTTATCGGGGGGTGGGCGATGGGGAAGCCTATGAAAAGCAATGCCGAAGGGATGGCTTTTACCATGAGACGAGTTCTGGTCGTGGATGATTCCAACCTCATGCGGCACCGCATCGTCCAGTGCCTGACTTCCGCCGGCCATGAGGTGGTGGGAAAAGCGAAAGATGGAAACGAGGCGGTGGACCTGTACCTCCGGGTAAGGCCCGACGTGGTGACCATGGACATCACCATGAGAGGGAAGGACGGGATCACCGCAGCGAAGGAGATCCTTGCCATGGACCCTACGGCCTGCATCATTTTCTACACCCTGCTCGATACCCCTGATATGGCTGCGCAGGTCCAAAAGGTCCCGGTGAGGAAAGTAGTCCGGAAAGGGGATGAAGAGGATCTTCTGAGAACCATCTCGGGAGGATAGGGTTCGGTTCGGTTTCGGACCCGGTGAACCGCCATGGGATCGAGGCGACCTGGAAACCTCGGCGCGATCCCGGAACCATCCCTTCATCACTAGCACGCCGTGGAGGGCGGATGGTCGATGGTGTTTCCAAGACAAGAAGGATGAGCACTATTGCCGGGCGTGAGAAAGCAAGAGAGGAGCCTATGGCAACGGAAGACTTCTTTCAGGAATACATGGATGAAGTAAAAGAGCATCTTCAGGAGCTGGAAAGCTCGCTGCTGGTGCTCGAACACCAGGGTACGGACCGGGAGTCCATCGGCCGGATTTTTCGCGCCGTACACAGCATCAAGGGCGCCTCGGCCTACATGGGCTTCGAGCAGCTCGCTCACCTGACCCATGAGTTGGAGAGCCGGATCAACGAGATGCAGGTTCACGCCACAACGGTGACACCCCAGGGAATCAGTTGCTTGCTCGAGTGTGTGGATTTTATTTCCCATGCCTTAAATCATCTACAGGAAACGGGTGCGGAACCTCCCGTGCCCGAGTCGCTCCTGGAGAAGATGAGCGCGATGCTGGTTTCGCACCCGGAAGCCGACGCAGCAAAGGCATCTCCCGGTGATGAAGGTTCCCGGGCGGGGGACCGTGGGTGTGGAGAAGAATCGGAAGTGCCGGGATCTGACGGTGAATCCATGGTCCTGTCTGCTTCCGGGTCTCACCTCCCGAAGGCCGCCGCCGACGGTACCGAAGTGGGTCCTGAGGAAATTGTGGAAGAAGACCAGGAAATCTATGGGATTTATCTCAGTTCCTTCCAGGAAAGGCTGGCCTCCCTGGCTAGAATCCTGGCTGTGCCCGCGGAAACGGTGCTCTCGACCGAGGAAGGGGAAAAAGGGGTCGGGCTGCTGACGGAGTTGATCAGCTCTTCCCGGTACATGGATTATGAACAGGTGGTGGAAGTGCTGGATCGGTGGCGCAATTCCCTCGAGAAGGCGCTCCGGGAAGGCCGTCTGGACCGGGAATGCTTTCGGCAACATCTCGAGTTCCATGGACGGAAATTGGCCGGGATGCTGCCGGGGTTGCAATTGCCTGCCGTCGAGAATACCGAAATCGGTCGCGGGGAAACGTGCGGGAAGATCCAGGAAGAGGAGGACGAGGAGCTCTTTTCCATCTTCCTGGATTCCATGGGGCAATCCCTGTCCCAGTTGGCCGCGATCCGTCCTCAGCCGCCCGGCAATTTTCTCACCCCTGCTCAGGTCGAGAATGCCCTGGCTTTCATTCAGCGGATGATTTCCGCTGCCGGGTACATGGACTACGGGGAGATCACCGATTCCCTGCGCGACTGGAAGGAATCCCTGGGCGAACCGGGGATGACAGGCCCTGTGAGTTTCGACACCTATTCACGGCTTCTGCAGGATCACGGGCGGCGTCTGCGGTACATGCTGCCGGGGCTGAACCTCGACCTTCCAGGATTTGAAGAGGGTCAGGAGCCCCTTTCGGATGCCCTCGAGAAGGAAATCGAGGCTTCCCTCGGTGAATTGGACCGCGTTCTCACGTCGGATGCCGGCGGATCGCGAATCCGGGGAGACGCATCGCCTCTCGATGCCTTTGAGGAGGAATCCAAGGGGAAGGAAACGGAAGACGGCAGGAAACCGGCACCCTCCCTCGAGTCCGAAAAACCGGTGCCCAAGAAAGACCGTATCCCCGTATTTGCCGAGGAACTGCCCTCATCGGTCACCCTCCGGGTCGATGCTCAAAAGGTGGATCAGCTTTTGAACCAGCTGGGAGAGCTGGTGGTCACCCGGTCGGAATTCATCCAGACCTCGGCATCCTTCCGGGACATGCTTCGAGAGTTGGCGGCCCAGGGAAAACTGACCAAGCAGGAGCTCAGAAGATTCCGGCTCCTGAGTTTCCGGCTCAACGAATCCACCCTGTCCCTGGGAAGAGTCGCCAATGATTTGCAGGCATCGGTCATGCGCATTCGCATGCTTCCCATCTCTCAGTTGTTCCAGCGTTTTCCAAGGGTGGTGCGGGACCAGGCCCTCAAGCATGGGAAAAAGGTGGAATTGCGCGTGGAAGGTGGTGAGACGGAGATGGACAAGAGGGTGCTCGAACAAATGAACGATCCCCTGGTCCAATTCCTTCGGAATGCCATCGCCCACGGGATCGAGACCCCCGAAGAAAGACTGCGGGCGGGCAAGCCCATCACCGGCACCATTCGGCTTGCCGCCTACCATGCCGGGGACTATGTCGCCCTCGAGATCGAAGACGATGGTCGAGGGATCGATGTGCAGAAGCTCCGTCACGTCCTGCAGGACCGCAGGGATATCGCTTCCCAGGAGCTGAACCGGCTTTCCGACCAGGAGCTCATCTATGCCGTCTTCCTGCCGGGGGTTTCCACCCAGGAGAGGGTGGACGGATCCGCGGGCAGGGGTGTCGGGCTGGACGTGGTCAAAGAAAACGTCGAGCGCATGAATGGGAGTATCCAGGTGGACTCCTTCCCGGGCCAGGGGACCCGGTTTACCATCTGGATTCCCCTGACGGTGGCCATCATACGGGCCCTGCTGGTCAAGGCCGGAGCGCAGATTTTCACCCTGCCCCTCACTTCGGTTTCGGAAATCCACCGGTATCGACAGGACGAAACCCATTCCATCGAGGGTTTCGAGGTGATCACCCTCAGGGGTAAAACCATCCCCCTCGTGCATCTGGGCCAACTGCTCGGCATGTCGCCCGAAGGTTCAGATCGAGGTCACCGGTTCATCGTCATCGTCAGCACCCGCTTTCAGGAAGTCGGATTGGTGGTGGACGGCCTGATGGGCGAGCGGGAGGTCGTCATCAAGGGCATCGAAGACGGGGTTCATACCTTCGAGGGCTTTTCGGGGGCCACCATCCTTGGGGACGGGACCGTCTCCCTGATTCTCGATGTGTCCACTCTGCTGCGCAACATGAAGCAGGCCGCCACTCCCACTCCTTATACCGGGCCCGAGGAAGCAACCGTTCACTGAAAAGGTTCCCATGGTTTAGACCGTGGGGACATCCCAGTCCAGGCGGCAACATCGTTCATCCTGGGAAGAAAGTGGAAACCATGGAGTCGGTTGAATCCTCACCGGAGGGATTCCGCGGCACAGTTCAGGTGCGGTTGCCGGACCTTGTCCAGATGGTTTGCCTGGCAAGGTCCGACCTTGTCGTGCAGGTAAGGTCGGGGGGGCGGGATGGTTCCATTTTTGTCAAAGAGGGTCGGATCTATCATGCCGAAACAGCGGCATTGAACGGGGAGGCGGCCTTTTTCGAGATTTTTCGGTGGGAGGACGGGCATTTTGAAACTGCCCCTCCGAGGGAACCCAAATCGCCTACCATTGAAAAACCATGGGAACATCTCCTCCTTGAGGCTGTGCGCCGGAGGGACGAAACCTCGAAGGCAGACCGGCTGCCCGTTTCCATGGAAGAGGCCGGCCCGGAGCCCACATCCACTTCAGTAGATGAATCGGCATGGCTCGATGAAGGCATCGATCTGGCTATGGACAGTCTCGATGCTTATGCGGCAAAATTCCCCGAGCCGGCTTCTTTCGAGCAGACAGGCCCAGGGGAAAATCAAGCACTTCGAGTCCTTGTGGTGGACGACTCCGCCTTCTTCTCCCGCCGGCTCAAGGCCATGCTCGAAGAGGACCCGTTCATCCAGGTGGTGAAAATGGCGAAAAACGGCCGGGAGGCCCTCGATTTCCTGGCATCGAGCCCCTCCCCGGATGTCATCACCCTGGATGTTCACATGCCCGTGATGCGGGGGGACACAACCCTCAAACATATCATGATCCGTCATCCCATTCCCGTTCTCATTCTAAGCAGTTTTGAAGGACGCTCCATGGAAAGCGTTTTCGAATTCCTGCAGGTGGGGGCGGTGGACATTTCGTCCAAACCAAGGGATCAAGACGATCCGGTGGAATTCGGCCAACGGCTCAGGCAGAGACTTCGGAGGATTTCCCGGGCCCGGGTGACGCATTTCAAGCGATGGCGAAGGAAGCCCCTCATCGAGGATCTTGAAAGTATCCGGGACTCCGGCCGAATCCTGGTGATCCTGGGAGCAGAGGGGGCACATCTTCAGTGGTTGCGGCTTCCTCTCCGCCGCTTGTGCAGACACGGAATCGTGATCGGCTTGCAGAGGATTTCGCGTCCTTACCTCGAGGGCCTCGGTCGATTTATCGAGGAGGCAGGGGGCATGCCGGTCGAAACCCTCGAGGAGGGTCTTGCCGCCCGACCCGGAAGCTTCTACCTGGGAACTGGAAACCAGCAGCTGGATCCCGAGTGGAATGCCGAAAAGAGGGTACTGATCTGTCGCCTGGGGCTGGAAAAAGAAGGTGCATGGCCCGAAACCGTGGGCGCCTGGCTGACGGCTCTGGCTTCCCAGGCCCGAAGCCGGCTGGATGTGCATGTGCTCTCTTCTGCAGAACCCCTGGATCCGTGCGTGGTGCAAACCCTCCTGGACTTTGGAACTCGGTTTTTCCTGAGTCCGCCGGATATGGTCATGTGCGCGGATATGCTCCACGCAATTCAACCCTACGGGGCCTTGTTCCCGAACCAGGTCCTGGTCCACGGACCGGAGACTCTAATGGAGGCATGGCTGGGTCATGAAACGGCATTCAAATGACGATGGGCATCCGGTGAGAACTCTCGTGGTGGACGACGCGCCCATGATGCGTAAGGTCATCCAGCAAATCCTCGGCAGGGATGAGCGCATCCAGGTGGTGGGGAGCGCCGGCAACGGCCAGGAGTGTCTGAGAAAAATCCGGGAGCTGCGACCCGAAGTGATCACCCTGGACATCGACATGCCCGTGATGAACGGCATCACTACCGTGAAGAACATCATGGTGCGGCACCAGATACCCGTTGTCGTCATCAGTTCTCTGGTTCAAGATGGATATTTTGCCTTCGAATCCCTGCGCCTTGGGGTCGTGGACTTCCTGCCGAAACCCTCCCGCGCTGTAGCGGACAACTGGGCCGACGAAGAAGACCTGGTCCGGGCACGAGTTCTTGCGGCTTCGGGCATGAAGGTTCATCGCATGCGCAGGGTGCGTCGACGGAAGCAGGACCGGTCGCCTGAAATTCGTGGAAACGGTGCGCCGCCTGCCATTGTGGTGATGGGAACCACCCTGGCGGGTCCCAACACCATCATGCACATCGTGACACGATTGCCCTCGACCTTCATCGGCTCCATTGTGGCCCTCCAGGAAATCCATCCCAAAATCCTGGCTCCCTTCTGTTCCTATTTCAATCAAATCAGCCCTCTCGAGGTGGTTCCGGTGGAGGACTCGACTCGAATTCAACCGGGAAAGGTCTACCTCGGCTCGACCCACAACGGCATACACATGGAGGCGGATCCGGAAAACCCGGACCAACCGCTGCTCAAGGTGAGCCATTCGGGGGATGACCCCATCAATCGTTTGTTCCGGAGTGCATCCCGGTTTTTCGAGGATCGCGCGTGTGGAGTGCTTCTTACGGGCGTGGGGAACGACGGAGCCGACGGCATGGGAGAAATCAGAAGGAGGGGAGGCCTGACCGTCGCCCAGGAACAGGAGTGTTGCGTCTATCCCAACCTGGTGGAGCATGCCCTTCGGCAAAACGTGATCGACATTGTCATTTCGAGCGAGGGTATTGCCGCCCGGCTAAAAGCGTGGGTCGAGGAGAAGGACCCGGGGGCCGCCTGGGGCCGGGATTTCCGTCCTGGCGGAGGAAGCCCGTCCTGATTCGAGGATCTCCGCGCCCTGCATTTTCCACGGGCCGTATTCCGGAACGGCAGGGAAGCTTCTGGAGCGCGCACGATCCCGCCGGTAGATCACCTTTCCGCGTGAGGGTCGCCCATCGGGCGTCCTGCTTTTGCCATGCGCTCAGCCGTGATCCTTCTGAATCGCTCCATCCGGTTGTGAGGAGGGGTATATCGCTCTTCCTCGGGCTTGTGTTCGAGGCGCAGTGCTTCTTCAGGGCAGGTAGGTACACAAAGGCCGCAGCCGATGCAGCGTTCACGCAAAATGAATGCGGTCGATCCTTCCATCCGAATGGCCTCCATCTGGCAGCGGCTCATGCATGTCTCGCATCCCGTGCATCGATCCGTATCCAGCACGGCGTAGAAATTGGTGGCGGCAACCAGGGCGGGGGCGGGAAGAGTCTTCAGGTTTTTCAGGATCTGGCAGCAGCATCCGCAACAGGTGCAAATGTTGACCACCTGCCGGCTGTTGGAGGGCTGAAGGACCAACCCGGCATCCTCCGCCTCCCGCAGGATCTTGAAAGCTTCCCCGTGGGAAATGGGGCGACCGAGGCTGTTTTCCTCATAATACTGAGCCCCCACTCCGAAGACAAAACAGCTCTCCATGGGCCGATGACATCCTTTGCCCAGCATCTGATGCTCTTTCCTGCAAATGCAGGGAGCGATCACGATCTTTTCCTGGCTTGCGAGGATCCTGCGGGCTTCCTCATAGGGCAGGATGGTTTCCTGTGCAGGGATGGCCCGGCCGATGGGGATGGTCCGGAGCTGAGGGTTTTTCCGTTGGCTGTCCTGTTGAAAAAAATAGGGAATGTATTCATTCACATCCCGGATGAGCTCCGGATCCAGGTCGTTCACATGGAATTCCCAGATACCGATGATGAACTGGGCGGCCATGTAGTAGACTTGTTCTCCTTTGCGGAGGCGGTAGATGAGACCCTTGCGGGACATGTCGTAGAGCCTTTGAGCGGCCTCTTGTGGATCGAGGGCGGCTCGGGCGGCAATGACTCCGGGCGGCTCGGGCCTCAAGGTGACCTTCAGGGCCAGGGCCGCTTCTTCCGGGGAGAAGAGCTTGCGGAGGATCCGGATTTCGACATCCGTAGGGGTTCTCGGGTAACCTTCGGGCATCTGGTCGAGATGGCCAGCCAGGGCTTCATAGACTTGGGAATGATCGTTCATGGCCCTTTTCTCCCTCGCAAACCCGCCGGGAAAGCGGCGCCCCTTATCTCGGCCGGCAGGTACGGCTATTTTCAAATTCACGTAGAGGTGCGAACGCCTTCCGGATAGTTCATCTGAGTTTCCGGGCCGGTAAGCGTCCATACCGTTTCATCCTCGGTCGGTTGTCCAGCCGAAGACAGGCTCCTCGGAGATGCAGGCAATCATAGTCCCGGTTTCTTCATAAAAGGGCCGGAACTTTTCACATCAAGATCTTTCCGTTGGTCCGTGCCGGCACGGGCAAGGGCGGCTCAGGGTGCACCCGGTGCCGGCTTAACAGATGTCGCAGCCTCGTCCACCTTCTTTTTTCCGAAACGCTCGCTCAGTTTCTGCATCAGGACGTAAAAGACCGGGACGAAGGGAATGGCAAGGAGGGTCGAGGAAAGCATCCCGCCGAACACCACGGTACCGATGGCCTGCTGGCTGGATGCCCCCGCCCCGCGAGCTCCAAGGAGGGGCACGACCCCCAGAATGAAGGCGAAGGAGGTCATGACGATGGGGCGGAACCTGCGTCGAGTGGCCTCGATGGCGGCGTCCAGGATGGGCATTCCCCCGGATCGAAGTTCACGGGCGAACTCGACCACCAGAATGGCGTTCTTGCTTGCCAGGGCGATCATCAGCACCAGGCCCACCTGAGTGTATAGATTGTTGTCGAATCCGCGAACCACCAGTGAAACGAGGACGCCGACCAAGGCCATGGGAACGACCAGGATGACGGCGGCGGGGCTGGTCCAGCTTTCGTACTGGGCAGCCAGAACAAGAAAGACCAGCGTCAGGGAGAGAGCGTAAATGAAGTAAGCGAGGCTTCCCACCTGCTTTTCCTGGAAGGCCGTCGCGGTCCATTCAAAGCTCATCCCCCGTGGAAGAGTACTTCCGGCAACCTCCTCCATCAGTTCGAGGGCCTGTCCCGAGCTGAACCCGGGAGCCGGGCTTCCGAAGACGGAGGCCGAGGGATAGAGCTGGTACCTGTTCACGATCTCCGAGCTCTGGACCATGCGTGCGTCCATCAACGTGCCCAGCGGCACCATGTTGCTGTCCTGGTTTCGCACATAAAGACTCATAATGTCCTCCGGCTTGAGCCGGTACGGAGCGTCGGCCTGCATGTAGACCTGAAAAACCTGGTTGTACTTGTTGAAGAGGTTGATGTAGGCGGAACCGAGGTAGGCCTGAAGAGTGCCGAACACGTCGTTGAGCGGTACTCCCAGGGATTCCGCCTTGGTCCGGTCGATATCCAAGTACAGTTGGGGGGTACTGGCCGTGAAGGTTGTGGTGATGTTTTGCAAACCGGCCTGTGCGTTAGCCGCGACCAGGAGCTCCGTGACCGCCCTCTCGAGCTCTTTGAGGCCCATCGCTCCCCTGTCTTCCACCATCAACTGAAATCCCCCCGATTGTCCCAAACCGCTGATGGGTGGAGGAATGAGGACACCGATGGCGGCTTCCTCGATGGAATACAAGGAGCGGCGCAGGTTTGCCACGATTTTGTCCTGAGTGAGCTCCTTACCCCTTTTGCTCCAGTTATCGAAGATGACGAACTTGGTGACCACGTTGGGGGCATTGGCTCCGTCGAGGATGGAAAAACCTCCTACGGTGACCCAGCCTTGGATGCCGGGAGTCTGTTTCAGAATGGAGTCCACCTTTTCCGAAACCTGCCGGACTCTCGGTTGAGCGGATGCATCGGGCAACTTGCAAAATATCATGGCGAGTCCCTGGTCTTCGGTGGGCAGAAAACCCGTCGGCTGTCGGGCGAAACGCCAACCGGTGATTCCGATGATCACAAAAAAGACGACGACCATCAGGAGATATCGATGGACCATCCATCGCACGATAGCGACATAACCGTTCTCGACGATTCCGTAGACTCGGTTGAAGCCCCGATAGAAAGCGTTGGGTTCGTTGGTCTTCGGTCGGAGGTAGAGGGCACACTGGGCGGGTTTCAAGGTCAGAGCGTTGAGGGCACTGATGAGAGCCGTCGAAGCAATGACTAGGGCAAACTGGCGGAAAAGCTGTCCCGTAATGCCGGGTAGAAAGGCTGCGGGCAGAAAGACGGCCGTCAGCACCAGGGTGATGCCCATGATCGGACCGGTCAGTTCCTTCATGGTCCTGGAAGCCGCCTCCTTGGGAGAGAGTCCTCTTTCGATATAATGGGCAGCATTCTCCACTATGATGATGGCATCATCCACTACGATCCCGATGGCGAGAATGAGGGCGAACAGGGTCATCAGGTTGATGGTGAAGCTCAACATGGCCATGGCGGCAAATGCGCCGATGATGGTCACGGGAACGGTGGTGGCGGGAACGAGCATGGCCCGAAAGTTCTGGAGGAACACCATGATCACGATGAGGACCAGGATCCCCGCCTCGATCAGGGTCTCATACACCTTGCTGATGGCTTCTTTGACGAAGTCCGTCGTGTCGAACAGGATTGTGTACTTGAGCCCCTCGGGGAACTGTTTGCTCATCTGCTCCATGGCTTCCTTTACGGCATTGGAAACCTTGATGGCGTTGGCATCGGGAAGAGCGTAGATGAAAATGTTCCCGGCTTTGTGTCCTGTGACCGAGGCGAAATTGGCGAAGTTCTGCTGGCTGAGCTCGACTCGGGCGAGGTCCCGTACGCGCACGATCTGCGCAGTCTCGCCCCCGCGGGTGGTTTTCACAATGATGTCTTCGAAATCTTTGACCTCAGAGAGGCGTCCCAGGGCGTTGATGGTGAACTGGAACGCCTGCTCGTCCGGAACGGGCGGAGCTCCCAGCTTGCCGGCGACCACCTGGACGTTCTGCCGGCTGATGGCGTTCTGCACATCGAGAACCGTCAGGTTGTAGTAATGGAGTTTGGAGGGGTCCAGCCAGACCCTCATGCTGTACTTGCCCGCACCGATGACCTGTGCCTGGCCGACCCCCGGCAGGCGCGCCAGAGGATTCTGGAGATTGATGATGGCATAGTTGCTGAGAAAAGTCTCATCAAAGCTGTCGTCGTCGGAATACAGACTGACCCCGTTCAAGATGTTCGTGCTGACTTTTCGGACGTTGATGCCTTGGGCCTGAATCGTAGCGGGCAGTTGGGCCAGGGCACCGTTGACGTAGTTCTGAACGAGGCTGAGCGCCGTGTTGAGGTTGGTCCCCACGGAAAAAGTGACCGTCAGGCTGTAAGATCCGTCGCTGGCGCTGGTGGAAGACATGTAGATGGCACGTTCCACCCCGTTGACGGCCTGTTCGATGGGGACTCCCACAGTCTGGGCCACCACATCCGCGCTGGCCCCGGGGTAGCTGGTCGTCACCTGGATGGTAGGTGGAACAATGTCAGGATATTGAGCCACCGGTAGGGTGAAGAGACAGACTCCGCCTAGAATGATGGTCACGATGGCGATGACGTTGGCTAAGATCGGGCGCTCAATAAAAAAATCGGAGATCACGGGACCTTTTCCTTTTAGTTGGCAGCCGTCCGGGGACTCGCCGGAAGCTCACACGCCCCCTTGCAGACGGTCAAAGGGGGATTTCCCCTTTGCCGGGGACGGGAGAATGCAACGTTATGGGGTGAGAAAGGGTCAGGAATCCTTGGGTTTCGATGGACTTTCCGGACCTTCTTCTTTAGATGGATTGACCTCACGGCCGGGGATGGCCCGTGAAAGTCCGTTCACAATGATCCATTCATTTTCGGTCAGGCCCTTTTCCACCACCAGCATCTGATTCCAGGTAAAGCTCACTTCGACCCCCCTGCGCTCCACCAGGTTCTTGTCGTTGACCACCAGCACGTACCGACCCAGCTGATCGGTCCCCACAGCCGTCTCTGGCACAAGCAGCGAGTCCTTTTCCGTGTCCACCGGAGCCCGGATGCGCGCATACATGCCGGCCCAGATCCGGCCTTCGGGATTGGGGAAGATCCCGCGCAACAGCAAGGTTCCCGTCTTGGCGTCCAGGGTGATGGATCCGAAGTCCAGCTCCCCTTGAAAGGAAAACCCCTGCTGATCGGCCAGAGCCATGTACAGGCTCCAGTCGGTTTTTTGTTCTTCTACGGATTTTGCCTTCTGGATCTCAAGAAATTTCAGAAGGTCCCGTTCACTGATGGTGAAATATACATAGATGGGGTTGATCTGGTTGATTTCGGCCAGAACGGTTTTTTCCCCGGAACCCACCAAGTTCCCCGGGTCCTGGAGCCTTCGGTCGATCCTTCCGTCAAAGGGGGCCGTCACCTTGGTGTAGCTCAGGTCCAGCTTGGCCAGCTCCGTTTGGGCCTGGGCGGACAGGAGTTTGGCCTTGGCGGAATCCCTCTCGAAGAGCCACTTGCTGACATCCGTGGCTGCAGCGGCGTTTTCCTTGAAGAGTTGAGTGTAGCGGGCGTATTCTCTCTCGGCATGTTCGAGATTGGCCTTTTGGGACAGCACTTCGGCTTCCGCCTGTTTCAGCTTGTTCTCGTAGGTGCTTGCCTGGATCTGAAACAGGAGTTGCCCTTGCTTGACCTTGGCGCCATCCTGAAACAGGACTTTCTCGAGATAACCTTCCACACGGGCCCGCAGCTGGACCGTGTTGAAGGCCTGAGTATTGCCGGTAAAATCCCGATAGATAGTGACCGACCGCCTGATCGGCTGTTTGACCGTCACCTTGGGCGGTGGCGGAGGTACGAAGCTGTGCTTTTCCTGGCACCCGGCGGAAAAGGCAAGGATCGCCGCCGCAATGCCCCAAATCGCAATCAATCTTCCCCTTGAAATGGATTCCGGTCTCCTTCCCCTCATGCTTCCGAACTCCCTTTGTCCTGTTTACCAATCAGGCGGCCGAATGAGTGGTTCCTTTTTTTCCGTTGTGGAACAAGGAAGAGCCGTCGGATCCAGCAGGCCCCCCCAGTCGGTCCGCTCGGACATCTCCGCTTTCGTGGCCGTAGGAACGAAATCCCGGCCTTCCCTCAATTGCCAACCGCCTCCCAGGGCCCGATAGAGCGACACAAGATTCAGCCCGATGTCTCCCAGGGTGGTTACCCAGTTGTTTTGCTGCTCCAGGAGTGCCTGCTGAGCTGTAAGGACGGTGGTGAAGTCCGTCATTCCTTCGCGGTACTGGGCCATGGCTAGTTTCAACGAGCGGCTTGCGGCCTTGGTACTCTCCTCGAGCAGTTTCGCCTGTTCCTGTGCCCGGAGAAACCCGATGAGAGCGTCTTCCACTTCCTTCTGGGCCTGGAGAACCGTCTGCTGGTAGATCAGAATGGCCTGTTGGAACAAGGCGTCCTGTACACGGACGTTGTTGGTGAGTCTCCCGTAATTGAGCACGTCCCACTGGAAAGAAGGACCGAAGGATCCCGTCCGACTTTTCCACGAGAACATGTCCCCAAGTTCGAACCGTCCCACATCCGTGGACAGAAAACCGAAGGTTCCCGTGAGGGAGAAATGGGGATAAAGGTCCGCCTTGGCCACTCCGATCCGGGCACACTGTGCCGCCGCCTGGAGCTCCGCGCTGCGGATGTCCGGCCTTCGGCGCAAAAGCTCGGCGGGGATGCCCACGGCCACCTCGGACGGGGGCGAGGGGATCCCCTTGGATGCGGAAAGGATCTCTTCAATTTGCCCCTGGACTCTCCCCAGAAGAAGGCTCAGAGTATGCTCGGCCTTGGCGAGCTCGATCTGGAGGGAAGGGATGGTGGCTTCGGTGCCGGCCAGGAGCGTTCTTGCCTGTTCCACGTCGCGCTGTGTGGTAGCTCCTCCGCGGAACTTCGCCTCAGCAAGCCGAAGGCTCTCCCGTTGGATCACCACATTCTCGCGGGCGATCTCCAAACGCTCCTCGTGGGTTCGAATCCGAATATAGGCCGTCGCCACATCGGCCGTGAGGCTCACCAGCGCGTTGTCATAATCCGCTACCGACGCCAGTAAATCGGCATCGGAAGATTCAATGTCTCGCCGAAATTTGCCCCAGAAATCCAATTCCCAGGCAGCTGCCGCAGCGACCTGGGCCTCGGAGGTCGTGAAATGAGGGGAGCCCGTCAACCGACCGGGGTTTTGAGGCGCGTCCGCCGCTCGCTCGCTTATTCGACGGCGATCGAGAGAACCCGAGAGACTCTGAGACTGTGGGTAGAACTGACCCACGACAATTGCCAACTGGGCCCGGGCCTGGAGCACTCGAACTCCGGCTGAACGCAGAGTCAGGTTTTCCTGGTAGGCAATCTCGATGAGTCGGTCCAAAACGGGGTCATGGAAGGACGTCCACCATTGTTGGTGTTCCTTGGGTTCACTATTGACCCGATTATCGCCGGACTCGATCCATTGGTCGGCGACCCTGGCGCTGGGACGCACGAACTCCGGCCCAAGCTTGGTACAGCTCACGACAAGGAGAGTAAGAAGCAGGGTCCCTGGAATTACCTTGAGATACAAAAATCTCCTGGCCGGCACGCGGTCGCTCCCCAAAGGCCCCTCCCGAGACTCGGAAATTCACAAGCACTTTTTGTAAGCCGGAAATGAGCCAGGTCCCGGGTGTTGGGAATTCCGACTCCTTTTTCCCCGCAAGGTCACCCTTCCCCAGCCCATCGGCCGGGGATCTTTCCCGCGCGGCACAAGGCAGCGGAGAAATCTCGCTCCTTTACCCCATGATGAGGATAGACATGGACAAGTATGAGCGTTCCGTAGCACACAGAGACATGGACGTCAAGATTGCTTCTCGGAACTCATGGTGAAATAGCTGGAAGCAGCGGGAAGAATTTCAAAATTGAAGAACCAGCCGAGGATGGAAGGCTGGAAAATTACGGCTGCAGATCACCCGCAAGGGATACATCACCTGGATTCTTCAGGAAGCATGTCTTTCGAGCACTCCCTGGAAGTGTGATCCAACACCCTGGGTTTAAAAGCACGGCATTTACTTTGAACGAACGGGGGCGGGCATCGAGCGTGGGGCCGATTGAAACACGGGCTTGGCTTGCCCCTTGCCTCCCGTGCTTCAGGTTGGGCGGAAAAGCTGGTCGAGGTTCCAAAGGAGGGGCGCTCTTGCTTCTATCCCCCTGCCGAAATGTTCCCCGCACACTCCATGGTTCCCCGGAAGAGTCTTTCTCGACGGAAGCCCGGAGCGTCCGGAGCGTTCTATGAAAGGAAATCGTGTTCGGGGAGCGAATACAGTCGGCGCAAGTGAGACAGGAGCGTGTCAGGGAGGTATCGACCCCACAGTCGGATGGGCAGGGTCTCGATTTGCACACAGGGACTGAATCCCACGGCGAAAAGGTAGCCCAGCAGAAATTCCACGTTCATGGGAATGTAGCCTTTGTAAACCCTGCCTTCCCTTTGAGCCGTGATCCGCTCTTCATGGATGGAATCCCCCAGCTCGGATTCCACCAGGTCCTCGAAGGTGGAGAGGATCAACTCGATATTGAGACGGGAATCGGCTCCTTCCAGGAAGGGTTCGAGGCCCTTTTTCAGATCGGCTTCCCCGATGCCGCGATCCAGGTATTTTCGCCAGCTCTCCTTCTCGAGGTATTCCCTGCACACTCGATCCCGGTCCCACGGGACTTCCAGAACGAGGCTCACAGCCTGATAGTCTCCCAGAAAATCTTCCTTTTCCAATACCTTCAAAGTCGGGTCTTCATGGAGGCTCTTCTCGAGGAGGTCAAGATCCCGGATTTCCGCAACAATTTTGATGCCGCCCACGTCATGGATGGTCATGGCGCTTCGGTCCAGGTGGATCTCGTTCTTGCCGAAGCTCCTGGCGATATGCTTTTCGGCCTGGATGAACTCTTCGACCATCACTTTTTCAGGAGTGACGAGGTTTTCAAGCGGGATCTCATACCGGCTTGCCCGCTCCCTCGCCATCTCCTGGGCGCGACGCTGAACCCGTTCAAAGATCCACTGGGCGATCTTACGATTGGCCTTTTCCGCAATTCTTCTGGGTCTTTTGATGCGGTAGATCCCCCGCAGGCGATGCCGCGAATCCGTGTAGAGCACGCCGTTGATGGGTGCCTCCCGGTAGTAATATTCCGGGTAAGCCTGATATTCCCTGCACAGCGCCAGGGTCCGGGGAGTGACCGGCTGAGGGCCCCGGCACAGCGCATCTCTTAGCTGCCCTTTGAACCGAATCGGTTCCTCGTTCATGCAATCGGTGCAAATCCGGCGCAGCAGAGATCTTGTCGTCTCCTGCAAGGTTTGCCCCAACACGAACCCGTCGCAAATGAGGATTTGCGTGAGCATCAGGGCGTCGTTTGGTTCCATTCGATCGCAGAACCAGCGTTCCGCAATGTTGAAAAGCGCTTCTCGATGGATGAATGAGCTGAGATACATCGCCCGGCCGCAAATTGGAAGTTCAATGTGCAGGGAGGTTCTCAAGAACTGACCCCATTAAAACTTATCACACTTTTTCCGCTGTTTCATTGGATAAGGTAAAAAGGAGGGTTGCCAGCCGGGGTTTTCAGCCTCTCGAAAGCGAGGCATGAAGGAATCCCGCACTTCATTCGTGCCCTTGCCTTCCCTCGGGAAAAAGGGAAAGAGGTTTCGCCGAGGTCTGCAAACCAAAATTCCCTGCCGGATCAACCGGAAGTATGATAAATTCCTCGCCTCATCCCAAAACGTTCCCCCTTTACTCGAGTGATGTTTTCCGGGGCCGAGCCTCCCTGCGATCCGGCGACACAGAAGAGGGGGAAGACAGGAGGACGATTCCCCCTCATGCGGCCGGAGAAAGAGGTGGAACAGAAGAACGGAAACCGGGCAGGAGTTGCGCAGTGGACTTGAGGAGAATGGCAGAGAAGCTTGGCTTTGAAGACCGGGATTTCCGGGAGTTGGTTTGGATTTTTCTGGAGACCTCGCGTGCGGATCTGGAAGCACTCCGGGAGGCCATTGATCGAAAGGATTTGGCCAAGGTCGTCGAGCTTGCCCACTCCCTGCAGGGGGCGGCGGGGGCCCTTGGAATTCACGAGATCCAGGATCTTGCAAAAAAAATTGTGGAAAATGCTAGAAAAGCAGTCCTCGATGAAAGTGTGAAAACCGCCGCAGCCATTAAACGGAATCTGGAACGCTTTGCCGCCGGCATCAAAAAAGAAGATTCCCCATAAAGATTGTGGGCCGGGCTGCCGACAATAAAGGAGACAAACCTGAGGTTCGGGTGCCGAGCTGACGCCAAAAGAGTACCCTGTCTAGGTGGTATCCCATGAAAAGAAGAGTTTTGGTTGTAGACAACCATCCCTTGATCCTGAGATTCATGTCCACCCTGCTGACGGGCAAGGGATACGAGGTGAAGACCGCCGAGGATGGCCTGTCGGCCCTGGATATCCTGCAGACCTACGCCCCTCAGATCATCTTCATCGACCTCGTCATGCCCAATATCGACGGGAAGAAGTTGTGCCAGATCATCCGCAGGATTCCGGGATACAGGGATGTGTTCATCGTCATTCTTTCGGCCATCGCAGTGGAGGAAGAGCTCGACATCGTCGGACTGGGTGCCGACGCGTGTATTGCCAAGGGTCCCCTGGATGAAATGGCCAGAAATGTGGCCCTGGTTTTGGATCAATCCGAACGGGCCAAGGCGCGGGGCTGCCTCGGTAGCGCCATCCTGGGAAAAGATGTTGCTCCTCGAGCCATCACCAAGGAGCTTCTCACCGAGAAGAGGCACTTTGAACTGATCCTGGAGAGCATGGCCGAAGGGATCGTGGAAATCACCCAGGAAGCGCGGATTGTTTACCTGAACCGGGTGGCGAAGGATCTCATTCAAAAGCCCGAGGAGAACGTCCTTGGTTCCATTTTCAAAGACCTTTTTTGCGAGGGGGATCGGGACACCGTTCACAAGCTTCTGAACTTCGGCGCCGGTGGCAACGGGACGGTCCTGACTCTGGACAAGCCCGTTAAACTGGGCAACAAGCAGATTTCCCTGAGGCTGATTCCCATTCAGGAGGAGCAGAGGGCTATCATTCTTCTGAACGATGTCAGCGAGCACAAACGCATGGAATCTCTCCTCCAGCAGACCCAAAAGATGGAAGCCATCGGGGTGCTGGCGGGAGGACTGGCTCATGACTTCAACAACATTCTCATGGCGGTGCTGGGAAATATTTCCTTGGCGAAGCAGTATGCCGAACCCCGGGGGGGCCCCCTTTTCCGGAAGCTGGAGGAGGCCGAGAGGGCTTCCTTGAGGGCGCAGGACTTGACCCAGCAACTCCTTACCTTTTCGCGGGGAGGAGCCCCGATCAAGAAAACGGTGTCCATGGCGTCCCTCATCCAGGAGTCGGCAACCTTTGCCTTGAGAGGTTCCAACGTCCGGTGCAAGATTTCCATCCAGGAAGGCTTGTGGCCTGTAGAAGTGGATGAAGGGCAGATGAGCCAGGTTGTCCACAACCTGATTATCAATGCCGATCAGGCCATGCCTGACGGAGGGACCGTGGCGGTGAGGGCCGGAAACATCCTGCTGGATGAAAGAAACAGCCAGGGAATGCCGCCGGGGAGATACATTTTTATTTCCATCAAGGACGAGGGAATCGGGATCCCCGAAAATCTCTTGCCCAGGGTTTTCGATCCTTATTTCACCACCAAGCAGAAAGGCAGCGGCCTTGGATTGGCCATGGTCTATTCCATCGTGAAAAAACATGAGGGGCACATCACGGTGGAGTCTCAAGTGAAACAAGGGACGGAAGTTCGGGTGTATCTGCCTGCCTCCTGGAATCGTGTGTCGGCCCCGGAGCGGTTCGATGTCCGCCCCCAGACCGGAAGGGGCAGGGTTCTTCTCATGGACGATGAAGAACTGGTGGTCACAACGGTCAGTGACATGCTGGAGTATTTGGGCTACGATCGCGTCATTGCTCGGGACGGAGAAGAAGCCATTCGAATCTATACTACGGCGATCGAGACCGGCAATCCCTTTGACGTGGTGATCATGGATCTGACGGTTCCTGGCAAGATGGGCGGAAAGACCGCGGTGAAGAGACTCCTCGAGATCGATCCCAATATGAAGGCGGTGGTTTCCAGTGGGTACTCCAACGATCCTGTGATGGCCCAATTCGAACAATTCGGCTTTTGTGGGGTGGTGACGAAGCCCTATCGAATCGAACAACTGAGCGAAGTGCTGGGTCGGGTGCTCCACAAGAACCGGCAGACCTAAGTACAACTCCGCAGAATAGGTGACCAATTTAGCGACCGTCGCCCAGGCATGCTTCCGGTGGGGGTCGAGGGACGGGAAAGCCTGGATTTCTACCTAAAGTCTGCGCCCATGGAATGACGCTTGGAGCATATCGGACACCCTATTGTGCAGGGCTGTACTGAGGGTGCCCCCTCGCATGGAGAGATGATGCCGGAGAAAGCTTCCAACCCCATTGGGGTCTTCGATTCGGGGATCGGCGGCCTCACGGTGGTGCGGGCGATCATGGAGCGCCTTCCCTTTGAGAATATCGTCTATTTCGGCGACACGGCCCGAGTCCCGTATGGGGTGAAATCCGTGGAAACCATCGCCCACTATGCCCGCCAGATTACGGAGTTTCTCCTTCAGCAGGGGGTCAAACTCCTCATCATCGCCTGCAATACCATGGCCGCCGTGGCCCGTCAGGTGGTGGACGATCTTTCCAGCGTCAAGGTGCTGGATGTGATCGACGCGGGTGCACAGACGGCGGCCTCGGTGACCGAGACCAAATCTGTGGCCGTGATCGGGACACCCGCCACCATCAACAGCAATGCCTATGCGCGTGCCATTCATCAGTACGACCCCGGCATACGAATTTTCTCCCAGCCGTGCGCCCTCTTTGTCCCCCTCGTGGAGGAAGGATGGCTCGATCATGTGGTGACGCGCCTGACGGCGGAAGAATATCTGAGACCCGTCCTCCGCCATTCCATCGACACCCTTGTGCTGGGATGCACTCATTATCCTTTGTTGAAACCCCTCCTACAGGATGTGGTGGGTCCGAACATTCGTCTGCTGGATTCCGCCGAGGCCATGGCGGAACGGACTGCGGCCGTTTTGTGGGAGCGGGGCATCGAGAATCGGGATCGTACCGCTCCCGACCACCGTTTTTACGTCACCGATGTCCCCCTTCGGTTTCAATCCATCGGGGAGCGGTTCCTGGGTCGAACTTTGTCCAATGTCCGTGTGGTCAAGTGGTGAGATGGGCGGAAGCCGGCGGGAGGTCCTGCCGAAAGGCACGAAGGTCTCCGTCATCATCCCCACCTATAATCGCGCCCGTCAGGTGGAGGAAGCGGTCCGTTCCGTGTTGGCCCAGACAGGCGAGGTGTCCTTGGACCTCGTTGTGGTGGACGATGGTTCCACGGACGACACCCGAGAGAAGCTATCCCGCCTGGAACCGTCTGTTCGAGTCATTCACCAGGTTCATCAAGGGGTGAGTTCCGCCCGAAACAAGGGGCTGGCTTTCGCCTGCGGAGAATGGGTTGCCTTTCTGGATTCGGATGACCTGTGGCTGCCCCGAAAGCTGCGGAGGCAGTGCGATTTCCTGGCCGGGTTTCCGGAGCTTCTCATCTGTCAGACGGAGGAAATCTGGATCAGGAACGGTCGCAGGCTCAATCCAAGGAAATGCCACGCAAAGCCGCGGGGATTCTGCTTTCCTCGCCTCCTTGAGCGTTGCCTCATCAGTCCCTCGGCGGTGATGATCCACCGAAAAGTCTTCGAGGAAGTGGGAAGGTTTGATGAGGGCTTTCCCGCTTGCGAGGATTACGAATTCTGGTTGCGGGTGGGGGCGCGGTATCCCGTCGGACTTCTCGATGAGCCGCTGGTCATCAAGCGCGGAGGACATCCCGATCAACTCTCGACCTCGATCCCCGCCCTGGACCGATATCGCATCCAGGCCCTCGCCAAACTCCTGAAAGAGACACCCTTGAATTCAGTTCAAAGGGCACTCGCCCTCGAAGAACTGAGCCGAAAGTGCCGGATCTACGGCCATGGCTGCCTGAAGCGGGGCAACCTCGAGGAGGGTGAAAGAATCTTGCGGCTTCCCGGGCAATTGGCCGCGGAGCTCTAGTGCAGCCCGGCAGCAGTGTACACAGTCTCAGCAAGCCGGCATGAAGGGCTGTGCCCACGAGAAGTGGATCCTGAATTATGCCGTACTGTGCTGGCCCGACTTCCGGTCTCGGAACAGGAGTCGAATGGGAGTCTTGTCCAGCTGAAAGATTTCCCGGAACTGGTTCACCAGGTAGCGTTTGTAGGAAAAATGAACAGAGTCCGGCTGGTTGCAGAACAGGACAAAAGTGGGAGGCCGGATGGACGCCTGGGTTGCGTAATAGAATTTGAGCCTTCGGTTTCCCACTGACGGCGGTTCATGCCGACTCAGGATCTGATCGAAGGTCCGGTTCAGCATTCCGGTGGTAATCCTGCAACTGTACTGTTTAAATATTTCGTCGGTCATGGGCAGGATCTTGGAGATATTCCGGCCTGCGTGGGCTGAGACAGCCAGGATCGGGGCAAAGGGCATGAATTTCAGGCGGTCCCTCACCTCCTCCAGGCGGCGTTTTCTTTCCCCGGGATGGGACGCCAGGCGGTCCCACTTGTTGAGGATGACCATGCAAGCGCGGAATTGTTCCTGGATGTATCCGGCCACGTGGAGATCCTGATCCGTGACGCCTTCTGCCGCATCCAGCATGAGAAGGCTCACATGGCTTCGTTCGATGCTTTGGAGGGATTTCAGGACGCTGATCTTCTCCAGCTTCTCCCGGGTTTTGCCTTTTCGTCGGATTCCCGCCGTGTCGATAAGCAAATAGGACTGGTCGCGCCACTGGAGGGGAGAGTCCACGGCATCGCGCGTAGTGCCCGGAATGGGGCTCACGATGACACGGGGGGCTCCCAGCAATCGGTTCACTAGAGTGGACTTTCCCACGTTGGGACGTCCGACGATGGCCACACGGATTTCACCGGGGTCCGGTTCCGAGAGAAGGAATTCCGAGGTCTCCGGGATGGTCTTGGTAAGTTCGGAGAGAAGATCCGCTACGCCGAACCCATGGGCAGCGCTGATAGGGTAGATCTTCTCCAGACCCAGCTCGTAAAACTCCGCCGGGAGACGAGCTTTGTCGGGGCTGTCTATCTTGTTGACGGCAAAAAAGGAAGGTTTGGATGATCGGCGCAAGAGGTTCGCCAGGGAACCGTCGTCGGGGAGAAGCCCCGACTTTCCGTCTGCAAGAAAAAGAAGAACGTCGGCTTCCTCGATGGCGAGGAAAATCTGATCGCGCGCCTGTTCTTCCAGGTTGGAGGCGGTCGAATTCAGAAACCCCGCCGTATCGATGAGGGTAAAGGTCTTTCCCTGCCAGGTTACCGGCGCGTAATTTCTGTCGCGGGTCACGCCGGGAAAATCGTCCACCAGGGCGTGCCTCCTTCCCGCGATCCGGTTGAACAGCGTGGATTTTCCTACATTGGGTCTGCCGATGATGGCCACCACGGTCATGTATCCTGTCTCCCCCTGTCATGTGTGAAACGGGTTCTCCCCTGCGCATGTGCAATCGGACCCTTCAATAAAATATTCTAGGGCTATTCGATCCCCGGGGGAAGAGAGATAGACAAGAAAAACCAAATCCTATGCGGAGGTTTTGTGGGGAGGGGTTTGATGAGATAAAAAAATGTTTGCCAAGCTGTTCTTTCTGTACTAATTACAAATTGCACAGAGAAGTGCTCATATTCCAGTATTAAGGCATTAAGCCATGTGAAATCCCCGGTCTAAGCCATCTTGAGACATCGGCCGGGGCGGGCCCGTCCTCCCGCACCCCCCGTGGAAGGCGACTCACCGCGGAACGAGGGGAGCCGGTTTCCAATAGGGGAAGGCCCGGGGCATATCTTTCCAGCGTGGGGACGACGGAGCATGAGCACGGAAGATACTTCCTCACCTCAATCGCAGGAGGTCGCCACTCCTATGCAGCAGACCGTGATGAAACCTGATTTTTCCTTCCTCGAGAAAGTCGAAGCCGCGGGTCCCTTCAATGCGGCTCAATGCTTTCAGTGTCGTAAGTGCACGAACGGCTGCCCTGCCACCTTTGCCATGGATCTATACCCGGATCAAGTCGTCCGGTTGGCCGTCCTGGGCCAAAAGGACGAGGTCTTGCGATCCAAGACCATCTGGGTATGTGCGTCCTGCGAAACCTGCACCACTCGATGCCCGAACGGTATCCGCATTGCGGAACTCATGGATCATTTCAAGGAGTTGGCCGTGCGGGAGTCCATCCCATCCCCCGAACCCGAAGTGTTGGCCCTTCATCAAGCGTTCCTGGAAACCATCAAGTTCGCGGGCAGGGTTTTTGAAGGGGGGCTGGTGCCGCTCTATACCCTGCGAAGCGGACAGATATCCAGAAAGATTCGAGAAGGCTCCTGGCGTGAAGACCTGCGAATGGCCTGGAAGCTTTACAAGAAGGATCGAATGCCCCTCGTTCCCAGGGTAATTAAGGGAAGAGAAGAGGTCCGTGATTTGCTCCGGTCATCGTGAAGACACGCCAGGCAATGTCCCTGGGGGCGCGTGGTTTGTATCCCCCGATCCGGCGACCATCGGTCCATCCTTTGCCACTGAACGGGAACGCGAAAATGAATGCCACTTATTATCCTGGTTGTTCTTTGGAGGGCACGGCCCGGGATTACGCGGATTCCATCCACGGCGTCTGTGCCTCGTTGGGGATTGAACTGGAAGAGGTGCCCGATTGGAACTGTTGTGGAGCAACTGCCGCCCACAGCATCCACCACAAGGCGAGCATCGAACTGGCGGGACGCAACCTCAAGCTCGCCGCCCAGTTGCCCAACAAGGAGATGTTGGTCCCCTGTCCGCTCTGCTACAACCGCCTAAAGGCAGCATACCAGGTTCTCGGAGGCGAAGAGGCCCACCGGTACCGGGTGACCTTGGATCCTGCCACACCCGAAATCTGGGACCTGGCAAATTTCCTTGCCACGGACGAAATGCTCGGGAAGATCAAAGAGCGAGTTCGAAAGCCTCTCAACGGTTTTCGAGTCGTCTGTTATTACGGGTGCCAGGCAAGCCGGCCGCCTTCCGTCACGGGAGCTACCGACTGGGAGAATCCCCAGAGCATGGACAAGATCATGAAGATCCTGGGCGCCAAATCCATCCTCTGGCCGTATAAGACGGACTGCTGTGGGGCCAGCCTCATGCTGTCGCGGCCGGACATGGGTTCCAAGCTCGTGGGAAAGCTTTACGACATGGCCCGGAGAGTCGGGGCTCAGGCCATGGTGGTGTCCTGCCAGATGTGTCAGTCCAACTTGGACATGTACCAGGAAAAGATTGAAAAAGACTGGGGAAGGCATTTCGCCCTCCCCGTGCTGTACTTTACTGAACTCATCGGCCTCGCCATGGGAATCGAGGAAGCGGACTCCTGGATGTCCCGCCATTTTGCGGACCCTGGGCCGGTGCTGCGCATGGCACGGATCTAGATCGTCCAGGCCCCTGGGAACCTTCAGGGTTTCATGGAAACTTCGAGAGGGTGAACGGCTCATATCACAGCAAGGAAAAAGCGTCATGGCACAACAAAAAGTTGGTGCGGTCGCCGTTGTAGGAGGAGGAATTGCCGGTATCCAAAGTGCGCTCGATATCGCGAACTCCGGGTTCAAGGTTTATCTGATCGAGGAACAGCCCAATGTGGGAGGTGTCATGGCTCAGCTGGACAAGACCTTCCCCACCAACGACTGTTCTTCTTGTATGATGGGACCAAAGCTGGTCGAACTGGCCAATCACCGCAATATCCAAATCCTGACGAAGGCGGATGTCGAGGGAATTAGTGGAGAACCCGGCAACTTCACTCTTACCGTGAAGCGCAATCCGCGGTATGTCATCGAGGACCGCTGCACAGGGTGCGGGGAGTGTGAGAAGGTTTGTCCCGTAGACCTTCCCGCCGACTTCAACTTGGGCCTGAACAACCGGAAAGCCATCTATCGAAACTATCCACAGGCCATTCCTCCCACCTACAGCATCGATAAGGGGGACAAGTCCCCCTGCACCAACGCGTGCCCCAACCAGGTGAACGCGCACGCCTACGTGACCCTGATCGCTCAGGGGCGTTACCAGGATGCCATGGGAGTCATCCTGCGGAATCTCCCCTTGCCGGGGGTTATAGGCCGCATCTGTCCTCATCCGTGCGAAACGGCCTGCCGCCGTGGGAAAGTGGATGCACCCATCTCCATCTGCGCCCTCAAGCGCTTTGTGGCCGACCAGGTGGACATCGAGCAGTGGCCGGTTCCGGAGATCGCCCGGCGGGAAGAAAAAGTAGCCGTCATCGGATCGGGACCCGCAGGTCTTACGGCGGCTCATTTCCTCGCCATGGAGGGTTTCCAGGTCACCATCTTCGAGGCTCTTCCGGTTGCCGGCGGCATGCTTCGGGTGGGCATTCCCGATTATCGACTGCCTCCCGAGGTCCTGGAAAAGGAAGTGCGCTATATTACCCGCCTCGGCGTGGACATCCAGTATAACAGAAAGCTGGGTAAGGACATGACCCTGGATGGACTGGAGGCTCAAGGCTACAAAGCCGTCTATCTCGCCATCGGCGCTCATGCCAGTCTCAAGCTGAATATTCCCGGTGAGGATGCCGAAGGGGTCCTCACCGGTGTGGATTTCCTTCGAAAGGTGAACCTGGGGGAACCTCCGAACATCAAAGGGCAAAGGGTTGTCATCGTTGGCGGTGGGGATGTTGCCATCGACGCGGCTCGGTGTGCTCTAAGACTGGGGGCCAAGAAGGTATCCATTTTTTATCGACGCAGTCGCCAGGAAATGCCCGCCCGGGAAAATGAGATCGAGGAGGCCTTGGCCGAGGGAGTGGAAATCCAGTATCTCACTGCCCCCCAGCAGGTCCTCACTCGAGACGGCAAGATGATCGGCATCCAGTGCATTCGCATGGAGCTCGGAGCTCCGGACTCCTCGGGCAGACGGCGCCCCATTCCCGTTCCCGGAAGCGAGTTCACCTGCGAGGCGGAAATACTGATTCCCGCCATCGGTCAGACGCCCGACTCAACGTTTCTGGTCGAGTCCGAAGGAGTGAAACTCACGCGATGGGGAACCATCGAAGCCGACGAAATCACTTTTGCCACCAGTCGCCCCGGGGTTTTTGCCGGAGGTGACGCCCAAACAGGTCCCTGGGTTGCCATCGGGGCCGTTGCGGCAGGCAGGGAAGCGGCCATCTCCATCTCTCGCTATCTCAAGGGAGAGGACCTTAGAGCTGGACGCGAACCCAAGGGCAAGGTTTCCCAGGAAAACTTCCGACCCATTCCGGAGGATGTGGAAACCAGCCCTCGAGCGGAAATGCCCACCATTTCCATGTCCAAGCGCAAGGCGAGTTTCGCGGAGGTCGAGCTGGGTCTCACGGAGGAGCAGGCCTTGGCGGAGGCCCGGAAATGCTTGAATTGCATGATCTGCTGCGAGTGCCTCCAGTGCGTGGAGGCCTGCCTGGCCAAGGCCATCGACCATCAAATGGAGGGCGGCTACGATCAGATCCAGGCAGGGGCCGTCATTTTCGCGACCGGCTTCAAGCCGTTCGATGCAAAGTTGAAGCCCGAGTACGGGTACAAGTTGTGGCCCAACGTGGTGACGAGCCTCGAGTACGAGCGGATCCTTTCGGCGGCCGGTCCTTTCCAGGGCCACATTCAACGGATTTCCGACGGGAAGAAGCCCGAGAGGATTGCATGGATTCAATGCGTGGGGTCCCGAGACCACAGCATCGGCCGGGACTACTGCTCCTATGTCTGCTGCATGTATGCCACCAAGCAGGCCATGATCACCAAGGAGCATGAAGCCGACATTGACACCACCGTTTTTTATATCGACATGAGAGCCCAGGGAAAGGGGTTCGACCGATTCTACGAGCGGGCTCGGGATGAAACGGGGGTTCGATTCGTGCGTTCCTTGGTTTCGAGAGTGGTGCCGGTACCCGAGACCGACAAACTGCGGCTGACGTATTCCGATGCGCAAAATGAGCTTCGTGAGGAAGAATTTGATCTTGTGGTGCTGTCCGTGGGTCTTTGCGCCCACCCCTCCGCTGGGGAATTGGCCAAGCGGCTCGGGGTGGAGCTCACGGGTTATGGGTTCACCACCAGCGATCCGCTGGATCTGGTGGCTTCCTCCAAGCAGGGAGTTTTTGTGTGTGGTGCATCCCAGGGTCCCAAGGACATCCCGGATTCGGTACAGCAGGGCAGCAGTGCCGCTGCCTGTGCCACGGCTCTTCTTGCCGACGCCCGGGGGACCCTCATCACTCCCCCGCCCCAATACGAGGAACGGGACATCCGAGGTCAGAAACCTCGGGTGGGGGTCTTTGTCTGCCACTGCGGAATCAATATCGCCGGAGTCGTGGACGTGGAAGCGGTTGCCGACTATGCCCGGTCGTTGCCGGGAGTCGAGTACGCAACCCACAGCATGTTCACCTGCTCGACCGATCAGCAGAAGGAAATCAAGCGGATCATCGGGGAATACAACCTCAATCGGGTTGTGGTGGCATCCTGTACACCCAGGACCCACGAACCTCTGTTCCGCAACACCCTGCGAGAAGCGGGGCTGAATCCGTATCTTTTCGAACTTGCCAACATTCGGGAGCACGACTCGTGGGTCCATCAGGGAGACCCCGTGTCGGCCACCGAGAAGGCCAAAGACCTGGTGCGCATGGCGGTGGCCCGGGTGAGCCTGCTCGAGCCGCTGTATGACTTATCCTACGAAGTGGTTCAGAGGGCGTTGGTCGTCGGAGGCGGCTTGGCCGGCCTCACGGCGGCCCTCACTATTGCCGAACAGGGGTTCCCCGCCGTGGTCGTGGAGCGGTCCTCGGAACTGGGGGGGAACGCCCGGACCCTTTACTACACCGAAGAGGGGGCAAATCCCGCCCAGTACTTGCAGCAGCTCATCGAGCAGGTGGAAGCCAATCCCAGGATCACCGTCCATAAGAACGCCGAGGTGACCTCGATCATGGGAGGCCGCGGAAACTTCGTCACCAATGTCTCCATCAACGGAACCACGCAGGAGGTCTCCCACGGTGTGATCATTGTGGCTACGGGAGGGGAGGAATTCAAACCCACGGAGTACCAGTACGGCAAGCACCCGAAGATCGTGACCCAGAAGGAGTTCGAGGCCATGCTGGCCAACGAGCCCGACAGGGCTCTTGGGTTCGGGCACGTTGTCATGATCCAGTGTGTGGGATCCCGTGAGCCGGAGAACTCGTACTGCAGCCGCGTGTGCTGTACCGCGGCGATGAAGAACAGCCTCAAGCTGAAGGAGCTGAATCCCCGGGCGCAAGTCTCCATCCTTTACCGGGATATCCGGACCTTCGGAATGAAGGAACTGGTGTACCAGGAAGCCAGGAAGCGGGGGGTGCGGTTCTTCCGCTTCGAGGAAGATCAGAAACCCCAGGTGGATGTGAACGGCGGAACCATCCAGGTCTCCATGATGGATGCGCAGCTGCTGCGCCCAATTCGGATGGATGCGGATCTGCTGGTGTTGAGTGCCGCCATACGTCCTCGGGCCGAGAGTAAAGCTTTGGCGGAGGTAATGCGGCTACCCTTGGACCAGGATGGGTTTTTCCTGGAAGCCCACCCGAAGTTGCGCCCCTTGGACTTCGCCATGGGAGGGTTCTTCCTGGCCGGGTTGGCTCAAGGTCCCAAGTTCGCCAATGAAGCCATTGCACAGGCGAAGGGGGCCGTGTCCCGCGCTGCCGCTATTTTGTCCCAAAAGGAAATCGTGGCGGAAGGAGTCATTACCGAGGTGAACGGGGAACTGTGCCGGGCCTGCGGCGAATGTGAACAGACCTGCGCCTTTGATGCCATCAAAGTGAAGGAGGTGGAGGGAGGACGCAGGCAAGCGGTGGTGAATCCGGCCTTGTGTACCGGTTGCGGGGCATGCAATGTTGCCTGTCCCACTGGGGCGGCTTCCCTGGCTCACTTCAGGGATAAGCAGGTCAACGCGGTGATATGGGCCCTGTAATGGCGGTGAGTCCCCGGTTCGGGTAAGGTGCCGGGAGTCGAGAGTTGAGAGGAAAGCCGATGTCTGAAAACTTCGAACCTAAGATTGTCGCGTTTGTGTGCAACTGGTGTGCCTATGCAGGGGCGGATCTTGCGGGCGTGTCCCGCATGCAGTACCCGCCCAACGTGCGAATGATCCGCCTCATGTGCACCGGCAGGATCAACCACGGTTTTTTGCTCAACGCCTTTGCAGCGGGTGCCGATGGCGTGATGGTTTCCGGCTGACACATCGGGGACTGCAATTACCTGGTAGGTAATGTGAAGTGTCAGAAGGTGGTCGAGGAAATCCACAAGGTACTCAAGCTGCTCGGGATCGATGAGCGGTACCTCCGTCTCAAATGGGTTTCCGCTTCCGAGGGGGTCGTTTTTGCCGAAGAAATTCGATCTTTCACAACCCTTCTGAAGCAGCTGGGGAGGAATCCCCTCGCAAATCCGGCCCCAGGCCAGGAGGTAGCCGAGGCGACCATCGCAGCCTGAGCCTTTGTCGGTGGGACCGGAATCGGGAGCCCCCATGCGGATTGTGGATGAGCTAACCATTGAACGGCCATGCCCTATCACGGAATGAGACATGATACTCAGCCAGCAGCAGATTGATTATTGTATGGAATGTGGAGTCTGTACGGGAAGCTGCCCGGTCAGTCGAGTGTTGCCGACCTTTTCCCCACGGCAGATGATCAAACGCACCTTGATGGACCGGGACGAAACGATACTACAGAGCCGGGAACTCTGGGCGTGTCTGACTTGTGCTCGATGCAGTTCCCGCTGTCCGGTACAGATCGACTTCCCGGATTTTGCTCGAACTCACCGGGAAATGGCTCGCAAGGAAGGGAGCCTTCCCCAGCTGACCCATCATGGGGCGCTTCAGGCCATCATCCAATTGCAGACCCGGAACATCAGGCAAAAAAGGACGGACTGGGCGCGGGATGTGGGCAAGTTCCAGACCACGGGGGATACCTTTTATTTTGTGGGTTGCGCTCCCTATTTCGATGCGGTCATCAAGTACGGCGATACCTCCCTCGAGATGGCCAGGAGCGTGCTGACCCTCTTCAACCGCATCGGCATCGAACCCGTGTTGAGCGACGATGAGCGATGTTGCGGCCATGACGCTCTGTGGAGCGGAAACGAGGAGCTTTTCCGACGGCTGGTCTCTCTGAACCTGGAGGTCATTCGAGGTTCTCGAGCCAAGGCGGTGGTATTCAGCTGCCCCGAAGGATACGCCACCTACAAGTACCACGTCCCCAAGTATTTCGGCGAACTTCCCTTCGAAGTGTTCCACACCACGGAGTTCTTTGCGCGGGAGCTTCCCGGAGCTGGGATTGCTTTTCGGCCCGCCTCGGAATCGAACCGTGAGGTGGTGACCTACCAGGATCCTTGCAGGCTGGGGCGCGTGGCGGGCATCTACGAGGCTCCGCGGGAACTTCTGAAGATGCTTCCCGAAACGACCTTCCAGGAGATGGGAAGGAACCGGGAAAATGCCCTCTGCTGTGGCACCGCTACCTGGATCGAGTGCTCGAACTACTCAAAGACCATGCAGATCGAGCGGCTCGAGGAGGCGCGAGGCGTCGGCGCCGGCACTATGGTTACCACGTGTCCCAAGTGCCGGATTCACCTCACTTGTGCCCAAAGCAATACCGACCTGAATTTGAACATCGTGGACCTGTATACATTCCTACTCAACCGCATGGAATAGCTATCGGCCTTCCGCTTCGGTCGCCTCGACCCATGGGAGACGGAACGCTCGACCGTTCCACTGGCGGCTGAAGGCGGATGGGTGAAGGAGAAACCGCTTGTGAACCGTGATGTACTTGTCATTGGAGGAGGCATCGCTGGAATCCAGGCATCGTTGGATCTTGCCGAAATGGGGTTCCAGGTGCATCTCGTGGAGAGGCTGCCCACCATTGGTGGGAAAATGGCCCAGCTGGACAAGACGTTCCCCACCAACGACTGTGCCCTCTGAATTCTTGCACCGAAGCTGATGGATGTCGGTCGACATCCCAAGATACGACTGCTGGCATATTCAGAAGTGGAGAAGGTCGAAGGAGAGGTGGGGGATTTTCGGGTCACCGTCCGCAAGAAGGCTCGGTACGTGGATGAGAGCAAATGCACGGGCTGCGGGGCCTGCGCGGAGAAGTGCCCAACCGTCGTTCGGGACGAATACAATCTGGGGTTGGCGGAATCCAAGGCCATCTACCGTTACTTCGCCCAGGGAATCCCCTCTACCTACACCATCAATGCTGAATATTGCAGAAATTTCCAGCCGGGCAAAAAATGCGGAGTTTGCGACAAGATTTGCCAGGCTGGGGCCATCGACTACAAGCAACAGGACCGGATCCTCGATGTGGAAGTGGGTGCCGTCATTCTGGCCACCGGCTATGAGGTTTTCGATGCCCGCAGGATTCCGGAATACGGCTATGGCCGCATTCCCAATGTGATCACAGCCATCGAGTTTGAACGATTCCTCTCGGCCAGCGGCCCCACCCACGGCCATGTATACCGCCCCACGGATCTGGCGTTGGCGGCGAAGCTGCCCGAGTTGGAGAAAGCTCACCAGAGAGCCTTGAAGGGATTGGAAAAATTCGAGAAGAACTTCGGACGGACCTCGAACGAGTTCCTTCCGCTCCATGAGGCCGGAGAGCTTGCCGGCGGGGACTACGACAAATGGGCGGAGCAGGCCCGTGCCGCTCGCAAGGTCGGCGAAGAGCTTGAAGCCTTGCGGGCCCAAGTAGACAAGATCGAGCTGGCCCACCGGTTGGCGTTCATCCAATGTGTCGGATCCAGGGATATCCGCTTCAACCGTTTCTGCTCGGGCTTTTGCTGCATGCACGCCATCAAAGAGGCCATCATTGCCAAGGAGCACGACGGGAAGGCGGAGGTATTCATCCTGGGAATGGATATCCGTGCAGTGGGAAAGGGTTTCGAGGAATATCGAAACCGTGGAGGCCGGGAATCGGGGATCCAGTATATCCGCAGTCGGGTGGCTGAGGTCACCGAAGATGCGCGTCACAACCTGACCGTTTGGTATGAGGACACCAAGGAGCGCCAGGTCAAGCAGTTACCGGTGGACCTGGTGATCCTGTCCACCGCCTGTCAGCCCGGCGCGTCCACAAAGAGGATGGCTGAGCTTCTGGGCATCGAAGTCAACGACTTCGGATTTTTCAAGACCCCCGGCTATCCGCCCATGGATACTACGCGGCCCGGTATTTATGTGTGCGGTTGTGCTCACAGTCCGATGGATATCCCCGAATCCGTGGCGCAGGCCAGCAGTGCGGCCGCCAGGGCGGCCCAGGTGTTATCGGGTTCTGTTTCGGCGCGTCTCGCGTCCTGAGGGAGAACATGTCGATGAGTGGGAATGGTGAAAGAATCGTAGGTCCCGATGTTGGAGAGGCGCGAATAGGGGTTTTCATCTGCCATTGCGGCTCCAATATCGCCGGTCTTCTCGACTGCGTGGAGTTGAGGGAGTACGCATCCGGCCTTCCGGGAGTCGTCTACGCGAAGAACAATCTGTACACCTGTTCGGAATCCGGAATTGGGGAAATCAAGACAGCCATCAAGGAGAATCAGCTCACCCGTGTGGTGGTGGCCTCCTGTTCCCCGCGCACGCACATGCCCCTTTTCAAGAGTGCCTGTGAAGAAGCGGGATTGAATCCCTATCTTTTTGAGATGGCCAACATCCGCGATCAATGCTCCTGGGTGCACATGCAGCAGCGGGAGGAGGCCATGGCGAAGGCCAAGGACCTCATTCGCATGGCTGTGGCCAAAGCCGCACTCCTGACACCCCAGCAAGATATCGAATCCTCCCTGGTTCGAAGAGCCTTGGTCATCGGAGGTGGGATTTCAGGTCTTTCAGCCGCTTCCACCCTAGCCGACATGGGAATCGAGGTCATCCTGGCGGAGAGGGAATCCCGGTTGGGAGGGCTTCTGAATCGGATTCATCGGCTGGCGCCGGGTGGGCGGAAAGCTGTCGATGTCGCGAAGGAGTGGATCTCCAAGGTTACGAGCAATCCCAAGATTACCGTGCTTCTGGGTGCCGAAGTTGTTTCCGTGGGCGGCGTGATCGGAAAGTATGAGGTGGCCGTGCGCGACGGAGAAGGGAAAGAATTCCAGGAAACCGTCGGTTGCATTCTGGTCGCCACGGGAGCTGTTCCTCTCAAGCCCGAGGGATTGTACGGATATAACGGCAAGGATATCGTCAGCCAGGTCGAGCTGGAGGAAATGCTGCGAGACGGCACCTTCAAGGCCCGGAAGGTAGTGATGATTCAGTGTGCCGGGTCCAGGATACCCGAGCGGGAATACTGCTCGAGGATCTGCTGCATGACCGCCGTGAAAAACGCCCTTTACATCAAGGAACAAGATCCCGAAGCTTATGTTCACATCTTCTACCGGGACATTCAGATGTACGGGACGGAAAACGAGCGGATGCTGTGGGAATCCCGGGGTAAAGGGGTCCGCTACGATGTGTACGATCCGTCCTGCCCTCCGGTGGTGAAAGGCAGGACCGTGGAGGTTTGCCAGCCTCTGACGGGAGAGTTTCTCGAGATTCCTTTCGATCTGCTGGTCCTTTCCACCCCCCTGGTGGCCCCGGAGAACGCCGCTGCCCTGGCCAATCTCATGCGGATTCCCGTGGATCACTACGGGTTCTTCCTCGAAGCCCATGCCAAGCTCCGACCGCTGGATTTTGCCACGGACGGAATTTTTCTCTGCGGGACCGCACGCTACCCGGCCACGGTGAGCGAAGCGCAGGCACAGGGGTTTGGAGCCGCATCCAGGGCTGCTACCGTGCTGTTCAAAGACAAGCTGATCGCCAGCGCCCTCATCTCTCGGGTCACGGAAGGCTGTGATGGCTGTGCCTTGTGTATAGATGTCTGTCCCTACCGTGCTATCAAGCTGGAGGAATACGAGAGGGATGGTCGAAGGGCCAAAAGAATCATCACCGATGAAATCCTCTGCAAGGGATGTGGAGTGTGCGCAGCCACCTGTCCTAAGGGAGGAGTCGAGGTGAATGGTTTTACTCTCCAGCAACTGAAGGCCCAGGTGGATGCCGCACTGGAAGCCGTTTAACGCGGATGAGGCTCGGGTGCAATTCTATTTCCAATGTCCATGTTGGCGGAAAGGAGTTTTTCATGTCTGATCCTTTCAAACCGGTCATCCTTGGATTCCTGTGTACGTGGTGAGCATACGCTGCTGCTGACCTGGCTGGGGTCAGTCGTTTGCAGTATCCACCCAATTTGCGGGTCATCCGGGTGATGTGCTCGGGAATGGTCAGTCCGGATCTGGTAGTCCACGCCTTGTCCAGGGGTGCGGATGGCGTTCTGGTGGTCGGTTGACACCTCGGAGAATGCCATTACCTGGAAGGTAATCAAAAAGCGGCTGCACGATCCGATGTAGTTCAGGTGGTTCTCGAGAGTTGCGGAATTGATCCCAATCGATTCCGAGCCCAATGGGTGTCCTCTGCGGAAGCACCCAAATTCATGGAAATAGTGACTCAATTCACGGAGCATATCAAAACGCTCGGGCCGAACCCGCTGAAAGAAAGAAAGGTTGCCTGAGCCAAGGCGGCATAGGGTGTCCCGCGGCTGTCGATTCCGTAGGCGGGTTGCAGGTCGCGCACAGCATGAGATGATCTGGCTTTCCGGCGAGGAGAATACCTGGCGGCAAGAGCCGGCGAAGGCCGGGACGGGGGCGAAGGATGTGCCCGATGTGGCGGAGTGGTTGAACCCTGACGAGCACCAGGAATGAAGGGGTGGTTCTATGGGAGTGAAAGTAGCGGAAGAATGGTTGAACGCATGCTCGGGATGTGAGATTTCCGTGGTAGATCTGGGGG